>JANOKC010000156.1:0-1536 GCA_031419035.1 Novosphingobium sp.
TGCTACAGCCCAATGTCGTTCAGGGAAACCCGCAGATGGGGATAGTTCTAGGCATTGAATCCTCCTGCGATGAAACTGCGGCAGCGCTGGTCACCAGTGAGCGTGTGATTCTTGCCCAGCGGATCGCCTCGCAGGATGAAGTACATCGTCCGTATGGCGGCGTTGTTCCCGAGATCGCCGCACGCGCTCATGTTGAGCGGCTGACCCCTTTGATTGCAGCTATGCTGACTGATGCCGGTATGACTTTGGCCGATGTCGATGCGATCGCCGCTACCGCCGGGCCGGGGCTGATCGGCGGTGTTATGGTGGGCCTCGTCACTGCCAAGGCGCTGGCGATGGCGAGTGACAAGCCGCTGATCGCGATCAACCATCTGGAAGGCCACGCGCTTTCGCCGCGGCTTGCAGATAACAGTCTGGCCTTTCCCTATCTTCTGCTGCTGGTATCGGGCGGTCATTGCCAGTTGCTGCTGGTTGGGGGAGTGGGCCAATATCGCCGCCTCGCTACTACGATTGATGATGCGCTGGGTGAGGCGTTTGACAAGACTGCGAAGATCCTCGGGCTTGGCTATCCCGGCGGCCCTGCGGTGGAGCAACTGGCGCTTGCGGGCGATGCTAGCGCTGTTTCCCTTCCGCGCCCCTTGCTGGGCAGTGCCGAGCCGCATTTTTCTTTCGCTGGCCTGAAGAGCGCGGTGATGCGGGCCAAACAGGCGGATATTCACGCCGACGCCGATATCGCTGCCGCGTTTCAGCAGGCGGCGATTGATTGTATCCTTGATCGCACCCGCCGGGCCTTGGAACGGGCAGGGCCGATTACCGCATTGGCTGTCGCTGGCGGTGTCGCTGCCAATCGCGCGATCCGCGCTGCGCTTGAAGCGCTGGCAGCCGAACATGGGCTAGTCCTCGTCGCTCCGCCGCTGGCCTTGTGCACCGATAATGCGGCGATGATTGCCTGGGCGGGAATTGAGCGGCTTGGTCAGAGCGACAGTCTCGATTTCTCGCCGCGTCCGCGTTGGCCGCTCGATCCTGCTGCGGAACCGGTTCGCGGTGCGGGGATCAAGGCGTGACCCTTCGACATGCTCAGGGTGAGCGGATGATTGGTGTCATCGGTGCGGGGGCATGGGGCACGGCGCTGGCGCAGGTGCTGGCCAGCGACGGGCGGCAAGTTTTGCTCTGGGCGCATGAGGCGGAGTTGGCGCAGGAGATCAACCGCGATCATCGCAACAGCCTGTTTCTTCCAGGTGCCGAATTGGCCCATACAATAGTTTCAACAAACCATATTGGTGATTTATACGGGTTTTCGACTCTTTTGGTCGTCACTCCAGCGCAACACATGGCTGGCGTATTGACCGATTTGCCCGATGGTTCACCTGACCTTATCCTCTGTGCCAAGGGGATAGAGGCCGGGACCGGGCGTCTGATGGCCGATGTTGCAGCTCAATCTGCGCCAAATGCAACGATTGCAGTTCTGTCCGGGCCAACCTTTGCGCATGAGGTTGCGGCAGGCTTGCCGACCGCAGTGACGCTGGCTTGCTCGGG
>JANOKC010000157.1:0-6582 GCA_031419035.1 Novosphingobium sp.
GGCGCTGCATAGTCGATACCGGTATGCATCCGTACCCCGCCCAGCACAGGATGATTGCGCCTGCCAAAGACAGAGGAAAGACGCGCCCCAAGGATTGGCGCAGCGGAGCGTTGGACGGCTTCTCCATCCTCAAAAACGATAACTGGCCCTGCAGCGTCAGACGCTACAAGTTCGAGAACGCGATCTGTCAGTTCCAGCCGCGCATAGTTCAAGCGTGGCTCGCCCGCGATGCTTCCGTCGGGAAGTTGGTCCTCCCGCCAGACAAGAGCGAAGCTTTCACCACCTTTTATGTCGCGCCTGAAATCAACCTGGCCCGCGAGAAGGGCTGTCAGGTCAACGGCGAACCTTTCGGGCGCGTTGGCTGCGACAAGCGCCTCATACAGGGGACCCTGAAGGGTCAAAGTCTCCCGTCTGTCGACTTCCCGGATCGGGGGATCAAGCCTCTCGGCTGTGATCGGTCCGTTGAACGACAAGTTGATCTCGACCCCATCATCAACAAACAGCGACAGTCGCAAGAGTCTCGTGGGGTCAATTTTTTCTGCAGCCCACTCCAGCCGATGTCCGGGGCGCAGTTCTGTCAGATCATAAACACCCGCAAGGGCCAATGCTGCCTCGGCCCTGACGTTTGGCGAAATGCCAGCTCTGCCAAGAACGCTGTCCAGAGTATCACCGGATGCGATCGTCGCCGTCGACTGCGAAAGAACATGTGACGTCGGTGGGTCCGCGAAGACCGGGACGGGTGCGGCAAGCCCGAAAGCAAGAAGCAAAAGCGTGGTGTGTCTGATCATCTGGCAGGATGGCCTTTCAACTGAGGGCACGGCGAATTTTGGGCACGGCGAAGCGCCGGTCTTCGTGGAAGTCGATGATGCTGGCAATGCCCCCGTCCGGGTAGAACAGGAAAACTCCAGCAGTATGGTCCATCGTGTAGTCGTCTCCATCGCGCGGTACCTTGCGGTAGGACACACTAAAATCCGCAGCAGCCTGAGCAATTTGACTGGCAGTTCCGGTCAAACCAGCAATCCGCGGGTCGAAATTGGCGACATACTCGGCCAACACGTCCGGCGTATCGCGGTCGGGATCAACCGAGATGAGGGCGATGTTCAGCCGGTCGGCATCTGGCCCCAACTCCTCCAGCCAGCCGGATATGTCGCTCAGCGTGGTTGGGCAAACATCGGGACACCAGGTGAAGCCGAAGAACACCATTGTCGGGCGGCCGATCCAGTCAGCGGATCGAACGGCCCGTTTGCGGTGGTCGGTCAGTTGCCAACTCATTTCGCTCATTGACAGCGGCAGGGCCGCATTCAAGACCGGGCCGTTGCGCGTGCGGTAGGCGCCAAGGCCCAACATGAAGGCCATGGCGCCGACTACGCTCCCAACCCCAAGAGTTATTGTTCTGCGTCGGCGCAATCCGGACCCTCCGCACGCAAGGACAGCACCTCTACATTCACTGTCACCTCGCCGGCCTTCTCGAAAGACAAAGTGACAGGAAAACTGTCACCCTCCTTCAGGGCCGCAGTCAGACCCATCAGCATCCCGTGATAGCCACCCGGCGAAAGTTGGACGCTTTGGCCCGCCGGGACAGGGATCGACATCGCATGAGGCATAGACGCGACGCCATCCTTGAGCACAGTCTCGTGCAACATCGGCATCCCAGCTGCTGGCGTGGAAATGCCGACAAGAGCATCGTCGGTAGCGCCCGCATTGCTGATCGAGACATAGAAAACGCCAGGACGGCCAGCGCCTATGGTGACCTTAGACCAGCCATGCGCGACGCTCAGATCACCCACTGTCACGGTTTCGCAGGCAAAGGCCGCTGATGCAGTCAACGACAGGGTCGCAGCAAGAAATAATTGTTTCATGGGTCAAAACCTCGTCTGAAGGTCGGAAAGGATGTCGGCGGCCGGAGTGCCGTAGGTGAATTGGCGAAGCCATTCACCATCCGGACCAATCAGGAAAAGGCCGGGACTATGCGCCATGGAATAAGCGTCGGGCGATGCAGCATCGTTCTCGCGTTCATAGAAAATCTTGAAGCTGTCGGCCGCCGCTTGCGTCTCGGTCTCGGTTCCTGCCAGACCCAGGATCGCCGGATGAAAGGCTGCAGTGTAGGCCGCAAGGCCGAGCCGCCGGTCGCGTTCGGGGTCAATCGAGACGAAAAGCGATTGAACTTTCTCGGCATCCGCCCCGAGATCGTCCATAACTTGGGCTACGTCTGAAAGCGTCGTAGGGCAGACATCGGGGCAGTTTGTGAAGCCGAAGAAGACGAGAAGGAATTTCCCGCGAAACTCTGCACTCGTCCTGATACGGCCTTCCTCATCCGCCAGTGTAAAGACTGGCGTGAAAGCCGGACTGGTTTCGGCAACACCCTCGCCTTGGATGGCCCACCTTGTTCCGGCAAAAATGATCATCGCCGCGATGGCGGCGATCCATAACCCAATTTGAAGGCGTCTAAGGCGCATATAAATTTCCGAACACTGGATTGTTTTGAGAGTGCTAGAACCTTGAGCAGCTAGAGGTTCAAGCGACATTGGCGTGAGTTTTTTGGCCACCGGCGATGTTTCGCCGATCATTCGCCACGGAGATACCGCCCCAAGGCGATCCCCAGCAAGGTGCCGAAAAGACCAAATGCGATGGCGAAGCCAGCCCCATACTGCAGCCGGTCCAGCCGCTTGCCACCGCGCTGCCGCGCGAGGAGATAGCCCCAGAGAAATCCAATGGCCCCAAATAACGGTCCGATCATGTCGATATCCTTGTCAAGAACGCTGCATTTCGCAATCGTGGTCGCAGTCTGATGGTAGCCCATGCAAGCAGGACCAGCGCCAGTGCGGTCAAGTCGCCGAAGCGAGCATAAGGAGTTGGCGAAAGTGGTCGTGGCAATCGCGTGTCAATAATTCCTGCCGTTCCAAGTTCGAGCATAGCCACCGTCCGACCGTAGGCGTCGACCACAGCGGAAATTCCGGTGTTGGCGGCACGAACAAGCGGAAGGCCTTCTTCGACCGCTCGCATTCGGGCTGAAGCCAGATGTTGCCATGGTCCGATCGAGGTGCCGAACCAGGCATCGTTGGTTGCGTTGAAGATCCAGTCCGGACGGATCGCGTCATCGGCGACATGGCCGGGAAAGATTGCCTCATAGCATATCGCCACTCCAACATAGGGGTGGGGCCCAATCGCCAGTGTGCGCGGTCCAGGGCCGGGCGCAAAATCGCCCAGAGATTGGACCAACCGCTGAAACGGCAACACACTGCGCCAGGGAACATACTCGCCAAAGGGCACGAGGTGATGCTTGGCGTAACGTGTGAGAACTGTGCCGTCCGGAGCGATGGCGAGGACGGAATTGCGGTAAACCGTCCCCGCCCCGGTTTCTTCCCGTTCCGGGCTGCCGGTGAGCAAGACACCAGTTTCGGACAACAGCCACCCCAACATGACCCGTGCGCCAGGATCCTCTGCAAGGAACCCAGGCCAGGCGGTTTCGGGCCAAAGCAGAAGATCGAACGACCCTGAGCGGGCCGACAGGGAAAAAAGCCGCAGGATGTTCGCTTTTCGGGAAGTTTCATCCCATTTGGCATTTTGTGCGATGTTTGTCTGCACGACCCGAACCTGCGTGCCACGGTCCGAAGCCGGGCCTGAGGTGGCAAGCCGCACCACTCCAAAGCCCGCAACGCTGACCAAAATCGCGGCCGCACCAGTCAGGCGAAGAACCCGCAGATGGCGGTCAGCACGACCGAAGGCGAGACCAGCAAGTGACGCACACAGCACGAGGAGAAATCCAAGCCCGTAGCTGCCGACCACCGAAGCTGCTTGGGACAGAACGGTCCAGTCAGCCAGCGTGTAGGCTGCAAGATTCCACGGAAACCCGGTGACGACATGTCCCCGCAGCCACTCAGACGCCGCCCAGGCCGTGGCCAGCGACAGCGCCGGAGGCAGGCCGGACCGCGCCATGCGCGCCGCAACGACACATGCCAATGCTGGAAACGCTGATAGCAGCCCGGCAAGGCCGAACACAGCAGGCAGGGCGAGCCATCCGAACCGGTCTGCCTCGACCTGAAAGCTTTCAGTGATCCAGAACAGGCCAAGCACAAACTGTCCCAAGCCGAACATATATCCAAGCCCGAACGCCCTAAGCGACGATGCGCCACGCAACACCAGTGCAAGCGCCACGAAGGCAACCAGCGCGAGCGGCAAAATCGAATACGGCGGCAGGGCGAGGACAAGGCACGCACCTGCCGCTACGACGATCCCCAGTCTGGCCAGACTTCGCAGGTGCGTCCTGCCGGAAAACGGATGTCCATCCGAAATTATCAATTCTGTCAGATCCTCCAAATTGCAGGGTGACGCCTAACTGCTCTAGCAACTAGAGGTGCAACATATCCTTCGGCAGATCACGGCATTGTCAGAATGGCGCGGCAGGTCGCGCTATTTTTCAATGGCTGAAGTGTTGTGGTGAAAACCGTTACGCGAGGCCAAAAGTCACATAGACTTGACTGGACAACCGGGCCGCTTTGCCAGCCGCTAATATAACGATACGTACGCAATCGAAGGATTTGCGCTGCGATAATTTGAAGAAAGCGAAGCCAATGTTCACACGACGCCATTTCATTGCAACGACAGCCGCGCTGTTTTCGGCACCGATTGCTGCCCCGGTGCTCGCCGCGTCGCATCTGCAAAACCAGTGGGCGGCCTGGGATGCGGAGGTTACTCCGCCGGGCTATGACGCTGCAACGACCAATCCATGGGGGTTGCACCCGCGCCTGCTGCCGACCCGCGTCGAAGCGCGAGCGGGGCTTGTGGCTGGTGATATCCATGTCGACGCGATTGCGAGGTATCTCTACCACATTCAGGCTGATGGAACGGCCATGCGCTACGGCGTCGCCATCGGCCGTGATGGTCTGTACGAGCCCGGAACTTACACGATCCGCCGCAAGGCGAAATGGCCAAGCTGGACGCCGACCCCCGCCATGATTGAACGTGAGCCGGAAATCTATGCGAAATATGTCGATGGCATGGCCCCCGGTCCGGCAAATGCCTTGGGTTCCCGCGCGCTCTATCTCTTTGTCGGTGAGCGCGACACCTATCTGCGAATACACGGCTCGCCGCTTCCGGGTTCAATCGGAAGCCGCGCGAGTTCGGGCTGTGTGCGCATGGTCATGCCACATATCAACGACCTGTTCGATCAGGTCGAGGCTGGCGTAACAGCGCATCTCTACCCCGCCGAAGAAGGGAATGTGGCGACGACCCTGTGACGGACACCGCCCATTTGCGCGCTTGTGGCTGCCAGCGGGACTTTTTGGATCATCCCACCGAGGCAGTTTTGGCTGCAGCGTCGGTGCAAATCGGCCTGCCCCTAACCGATCGCAGCGGCAACATCGTCGTCTCAACCGGCCCGACATGGCGGTACCAATAGCAGCCGTCTTCGGGTTTCAGGATCACTTCCTGCAAGTTCTGAAACGGCGCCGCAATCAGGGCGACCCCTTCCGGCAGCTCCTTGAGAAACCCAGTCGTCTTGTCAGTTGCCTGATTGATCGGGACGGTGCAGGCCCCAAGTGCCAGAAACCCAATCGCAAGACAAATCGGCCGCAACCGTTTCAAAGCCACGGGTGGGGTTCGGTTTATCATCGCGACGTCCTCGGCTGTGATCGCTGACCTGTTAATACTGCTCGGTCGCATAGAATATCCTTGTTTCTTGTTCTGTCGCGTTCCTGATCCGGTAAGGGCGGCTTTGGCCCAAGCCTGCGGCGACTATACCTTGATCAGGGCTGCGGTGGCATACATGAACGCGAGCCCGGCAAGAAAACCGCCAAGAACAGCGGGAGCAAACAGCACGAATTGCCGGTCGTTGTTCTGGCGCATGAGGTAGGCGGTGACCTCGACCATGACCTGCAGGATCGCACCTGCCCCGACGGCCAGTGCCAATGCCGACCACTGCGGCGCATAGGCCAGACTGCCAGCCCACATGCCCAGTACAGCCGGGCCGCCAGCCAAAAGCGTCAGGGCAGCAAAGGTCCAAAGTGGTGGCCGGACACGTAGCATCGGTGCAGCAATGCCGATCCCTTCCGTCACATTGTGCAGTGCAAATCCGAGGACGAGGAAGGTGCCAAGCCCCGCCGATCCGGCGGCGAACGCCCCACCGATGGCCAGTCCTTCTCCGAAATTGTGCAACCCGATTCCGAGCGCGATGTAGAAGGCCAGCGCCAGCCCTTCGGGCGTGCCGCGCCAGCGTCCGATGGCCATCAGCAATAGAAAACTCGCTAGTCCTGCCAGCCAGACCATGGCAGACCCCTGAAACAACGCGGCGGCTTCGGCTGCAAGCTCAAGCGCTTCTGAGGTCATGTCGATCAGCAAGAAAGCCAGCAGGCCCACAGTCAGCGCCAGCAGGAAATTCATGCCCCTCCGCCCGACACCCCGCATCGCCGGATAGAACATCAGACCAAGCGCCACCGGCAACAGACCGACAATCGCCCCGACAATCGCCTGAATGCGAAGTTGGCCACCCGTGGCTTTGGGCGTCGGCACAGCCACGGCAATCTCATGTTCGAATGCGGTGCCTGTGTTGGACAGCATATTAACAAGATGCGCCTCGCCCAGAAC
>JANOKC010000158.1:0-5476 GCA_031419035.1 Novosphingobium sp.
TCGGGCGCGTGATCCTTGTCGAACGGGGTTGGCACCGCGATGATGAACACGTCGGCAGGGGCCATGGTGGTTGAGGCGGACAGCAGCCCGCGCGCGACTACGCCCTGAACCAGCCCGTCAAGGTCCACCTCCTCGATGTGAATCTCGCCGCGATTGATCGTCTCGACCACGGATTCCGAAACATCAACGCCCAGCACCTTGCAGCCAGCCCGGGCGACAATGGCGGCGGTTGGCAGGCCGATATAGCCCAGTCCTACGACGCAGACGTCAGGCTTCGCGTCATAACCCTTTGGCGATTTCATTCCCAAGCAGCTCCACAATCCGGCGCGCTGTCTGCCCATCCCCAAAGGGATTATGAGCGCGCGCCATGGCTTCGTAGGCAGCCTTATCGTCGAGCAGGGTGAAGATTTCGGTAACGATAGTATCGGCATCGGTGCCAACCAGTTTTGCCGTTCCTGCCGTAACGCCTTCGGGACGCTCGGTAGTTTCGCGCATCACCAGCACCGGTTTGCCCAGCGCGGGTGCTTCTTCCTGCACCCCGCCGCTGTCGGTCAACATGATTTCGGCGATGCTGAGCAGATGGGCGAAGTGCGGGTAATCGAGTGGCTCGATCATCGCCACGTTGCCAAGGCCCGTCAGCGCGCGGTCCATCACGGCGCGGACATTGGGGTTGGGATGGACCGGGAAGATGATCGCGACATCATCGCGCGCGGCAATCCGGCGGATCGCCTCGGCAATATTTTCCAGCCCCCCGCCGAAATTCTCGCGCCGGTGGCTGGTGACGCCGATGATCCGCTTGCCCGCAAAGCGTTTTTCAAGCTCAGCAAGTCCTGCGGCAAGCGCAGGCTCTGCGGCGATCCGCGCGGTAACCCAGTGGAGCGCATCGATCACGGTATTGCCGGTGATATGGACGCGGGCAGGATCGACATTCTCGGCGATAAGTGCAGCGGCAGACACATCTGTGGGGGCAAAGTGAAGGCTGGCAATTGTGCCGATGATCTTGCGGTTCACCTCCTCGGGCCAGGGCTGGTAGATATCGCCGGAACGCAGCCCTGCCTCGACATGATCGACCGGAATCTTGCGGTAGTAGGCCGCCAGCGCCCCGCACATCGCAGTAGCGGTATCGCCCTGCACGATCACGCGGGCGGGCTGTTCAAGGTCCATCACCCGGCCCAGCCCGGTCAGCAGCGCGGCGGTAAGTCCATCGAGCGTCTGGTCAGGCTTCATCAGATCAAGATCTTGATCGGGGATGATGCCCGCAATCTCCAGCACCTGATCGAGCATGCCCCGGTGCTGGGCCGATACGCAGACACGGGCGCTGAAGCGCGGATCGGCCCCCAGCGCGGCGACGACCGGGAACAGTTTGATCGCTTCGGGACGGGTGCCGAAGATAACGAGGATGGTTTTGGGTTCAGCCATGATTTTCGCAATTAGCATCTGAATGTTAACCATGAAATAAGAGCCTGCGGTCTATGGCAAATGCAACGCGGAAACATCCGCATGTGTTTGAAAGGCCTCGCTTGACCTCGATGTATCCAAAAGTCGCGGCTGCCAATGCTGCTGCGACACTGGCTGAAGCCTCCACCGGCACTCGGGTTGCGGTGATCGGCCTTGGCTATGTCGGGCTGCCGCTGGCAGTCGCTTTGGCCAAGCAGTTTGATACGATCGGTCTGGACATAGACACGCGCCGGATATCCGAACTGGAAGCCGGGCATGACCGGACCGGGGAGATCGACACCGACCGGCTGGAGGCATCCTCGCTGACGCTGATCGCTGATCCGCTGCGCTGCGCGCCAGCTGATTTCTACATCGTTACAGTGCCAACCCCGATCGACGGAGCCAACCGTCCGGATCTGCGGATCGTCGAGGCGGCATCGCGGACCATCGCAGCAATGCTCCCGGCTGCCGTTGCCGAGGGCCGTCTGCCGGTTGTTGTATATGAAAGCACGGTCTATCCCGGCGTTACCGAAGAGATTTGTGCACCGCTGCTGGAGGCAGGATCGGGCCTTAGATGTGGCGAGGATTTCTTCCTTGGCTACAGCCCGGAACGGATCAATCCGGGCGACCGCGAACATACTATCGACAAGATCACCAAGGTGGTCGCGGGCCAGACCCCTGAGGTTCTGGAGCGCGTCGCCGCACTTTACGGTACGATTACCAGCGGCGGAGTGTTCCGGGCGGCCTCGATCAAGGCAGCGGAAGCTGCCAAGGTGATTGAGAACGCCCAGCGCGATATCAACATCGCCTTCATGAACGAGATCGCGCAGATATTTGCAAAGATGGACCTCTCAGTGTGGGATGTGCTGGCGGCGGCGCGGACCAAGTGGAACTTCCTGCCGTTTGCGCCGGGGCTGGTTGGCGGGCACTGCATCGGGGTTGATCCCTATTATCTCTCGCACCGGGCCGAGCAGCTGGGGCTTGATCCGCAGGTGATTCTGGCCGGGCGCGGGATCAATGATGGAATGGCAGGCTGGGTGGCAAAGCAGTTGCACAGCGCGCGAGGCAGCAAGCCGGGCAGCTTGCTGGTGCTGGGGCTGACCTTCAAGGAGAACATCCCGGACCTTCGCAACAGCAAGGTCGCCGATCTGGTTTGCGCGCTGGGGCGGCTCGGCCATGCGGTAAGCGTGCATGATGCCCATGCCGACAGCGCTGCGGCGATGCACGAATATGGTATCCCGCTGGTGGCCGATGCGCTGGAACGGCGTTATGATATGGTCCTGCTGGCTGTGCCGCACCGTGAATACCTCGCGCTTGGGCCCGATGCGATTCGGGCATTGTTGAAAAAGGGCGGAACGCTCGCCGATCTCAAGGGCGAGCTGGGCGATGCGGCTGACTGGACGCTCTGATTGGAATTGCTGTGAGAGTTCTTGTTACCGGCGTCGCCGGGTTCATCGGATACAGCCTTGCGGCCCGCCTGCTGGCGCGCGGCGACATCGTGATCGGGGTCGATTGCGTGAATGATTATTACGATGTCGCGGTGAAAGAGGCCCGGCTGGCGGCCTTGCGCGAAGCAGGCGGTAACCGCTTTACCTTCCACCGCCAGGACTTCGCTGATTATCCGGGGCTGGTGAAAGCGCTGGAGGGCGCAGAATTTGACCGGATCGTCCATCTAGGGGCGCAGGCCGGGGTGCGCTATTCGATCGAAAACCCGCATGCCTATGTCAGCGCCAATCTGGTCGGCCACCTCAATCTGCTCGAAGTCGCGCGGCACCGGGGGGTGGAGCATATGGTCTATGCCAGCTCATCCTCGGTCTATGGCGGCAACACCAAGCTGCCGTTTTCGGTCGAGGACCGGGTCGATCACCCGCTCTCGCTTTATGCTGCCACCAAAAAGGCGGATGAGTTGATGAGCGAAACCTACGCGCATCTGTACCGCCTGCCACTGACCGGCCTGCGCTTCTTTACCGTCTATGGTCCGTGGGGCCGGCCGGACATGATGATGTGGCTGTTCACCAAGAAGATCATGGCTGGCGAGCCGATCCCGGTGTTCAACCACGGCGATATGTACCGCGATTTCACCTATGTTGATGATATTATTTCGGGCGTGGTGGCCTCGCTCGATAATCCGCCGCCCGATGATGGCGCGGTAAAGGCCGGCGGCAGCATCAAGCCGCACCGGCTGTATAATATCGGCAACCACAAGTCCGAGCATCTGATGAAAGTGGTCGAAATCCTCGAGGCGGAATGCGGCCGCAAGGCAGAGCTGGAGCTTTTGCCGATGCAGCCGGGGGACGCCCGCCAGAGCTTCGCCGATATCGATGCGATCGCCGGCGACCTGGGCTATGCGCCGACCACCTCGATCGAGGTCGGCGTCCCCAGTTTTGTGCGCTGGTACAAGGAATACAACGGGGTCTGAGGCAGGCGTTTCGCGCGTCTACGGGCAGGCTCAGGATGAGCGGGCATGGGGGAGCTGGGGATAGTCGGATTATGGGGAGAATCCGGTATGTCTTCGGGATATAATGCTGCTTTCTAAACTGCCGCGAAATCTTCGGCAACTCTTCGCAACATACTTGAACCCATTGCCGCATGGCGCGGGTTGTCTACCAGTCCTGTAGCCAAAAGGATTGTCCCGAAATTGACGGCCCAGCCGCGCGCACGAGCAATTTCTGGTTCGGTTGCGCCATAGGCTTGAAGAGCAATGTTGCGCGCATCCACATCCTCAAACAATGCCCAAATGCTCGCAATATCCGTTGCGACATCCCCCGACGTTATGTCTCCCCAGTCAATGATAGCACTGATTGCGCCGTCATCCACGAGGACATTTCGCGCGTGCAGATCGCCGTGCAACCAGCGGGCATCGGGAGCGTCGGGAGCACCGAGTGCTATTTTCCAAGCCATTTCAACCTCAGGAACGATCAAGCACGTTGTCCCCTTTAGCTGATCTAGACGGAGAACGACTCCCTCCGCTCGGTCCCTTAGAGGACATCCCCGAGCGTCGTTGATCGGCGCGTTAGCAGGTGCCAATTGATGTAGAGCCTTCAGAAATTCAGCCAATTTTGGCGCTTGCTGGGCGCCAGGAGGCAACTCGTTTGCAGGAGAACCATTCAACCAAGGAAGTATGCTCCACCCCCAAGGATAGGAACTGCCGGGGTGACCAATCCGCAGAGGCGAAGGAACAGCAATTGGCAATTTGGGCGCGAGTTTGGGCAACCATTCTTGCTCATTGATGAGCAGCGAAACGGCGGGCAGACGGCGCGGCAAGCGGACGGTGTAAGCATCGCCAAGTCGGAACATTATGTTGTCCCAGCCAGCATCCATTAGTTCTATGGATAGCGAGGCGAGATCGACGTGCTGTTCGATCAGAAGCTTGCGAACAAGTTCTTCGTCGACCTCCACTTCAGCTATTGGCGTGCCGGACATAATTGCCTCGTTGATGATTGAGTTTTTCCGGCTTTGGCTTGGCAGAAAGTCAACGTCTGCACAAATTAGGACTCTGCCAAGGATCTGAATGAATGACAGTTATTGGTTTTGCTCAATCTGGATCGCAATGACCGAATTATCATCGCAAGCAGACCCCTACCCATGTCGTACCCTGCCATCTAAACCGGACGGGGAAATCCTCCGGGCGAACCTTGCCCGAACCTCTGCGCTTCGCCATCACCATGTCATGGCGATTCTCAGTGACAAATGGATCCGCGCGCAGGCGCTCGAACATGGCATGATCGAGCCGTTTGTCGAGGCACAACGCCGCGATGGCTGCATCAGCTATGGCCTCTCGTCCTATGGCTATGACGCGCGGGTGGCGCCCGAGTTCAAGATCTTCACCAACGTCAATTCCGCGATTGTCGATCCCAAGAACTTCGATCCGGCGAGCTTCGTCGATCGGGAAACCGACGTCTGCATCATTCCGCCCAACAGTTTTGCGCTGGCGCGGACAGTCGAATATTTCCGGGTGCCGCGCGATGTGCTGGTGATCTGCCTGGGCAAGAGCACTTACGCCCGCTGCGGAATCATCGTCAATGTCACCCCGCTCGAG
>JANOKC010000159.1:0-3772 GCA_031419035.1 Novosphingobium sp.
TATCAGGGACAGGACCAGAGGCTTTCATTACACGACTCGCAAGGCTAAGGGTCTGGCAATATCGGCCCGTGCAGCCGATCAGTGAGGGATGTGGCAGTGAGTTCGACAGACATCATCTCTTATGAGCCAGCAACAGGGGCAGAGCTGTGGCGGGGCAAGCGCGGTAATGTTGATGAAGTGGTGGGCCGCGCTCGGCGTGCTTGGCCAGCATGGGCTGCTCAGCCGCTTTCCACCCGGATGGAAATGGTTCGGCGCTTTGCCAACGAAGTCCGCAAGGAAAGCGAAAAGCTGGCAACTCTGATCGCTCGTGAAACTGGCAAACCCTTGTGGGAAGCACGGACCGAGGTTGAAAGCGTTATCAACAAGGTCGAGATTTCGGTCCGCGCCTATGCGGATCGCACCTCGCAGCGCAAGCTCGACAATGCGATGCAGGGCACTGCTGCCGTCCGCCATAAGCCGCATGGGGTTATGGCGGTACTTGGCCCGTATAACTTCCCTGCTCATTTGCCCAACGGCCACATTGTGCCAGCCCTGATCGCGGGCAATGTGATCATCTTCAAGCCGAGCGAAAAAACCCCGGCAACCGGAGAACTGCTCGCGCAGTGCTTTCACCGCGCAGGAATTTCCGCCGCAATCGTTCAGGTGCTGATCGGCGGACCAGAGGAAGGTCAGGCGCTGGTATCGCATGACGGGGTTGACGGCGTGCTGTTCACTGGCTCGGCCCACGCTGGCATTGCAATCAACCGCAAGCTGGCCATGCGGCCCGACAAGCTGCTGGCGTTGGAAATGGGCGGCAACAATCCGATCGTCGTGTGGGACACGCCAAAGATAACCGATGCTGCCGCACTGGTCATTCAGTCCGCATTCACCTCTGCCGGGCAGCGCTGCACTGCGGCACGGCGGCTAATCATCAAGGCGAGCATGTATGATGCTGTAATTGCCGAAGTGAAGCGGCTGGCCGATCGGATCATTGTCGGCGCTCCGTTTGACGAGCCTGCGCCCTTTATGGGCCCGGTAATCGATAATGCCTCCGCCGACGGATTGACCGAAAGCTTCCTCTATCTGCTCAGCCACGGGGGCAAGGCGATCAAACACATGGTCCGCCAGCGCGATGATTTGCCGTTCCTGTCGCCCGCGATCATCGATGTAACCAAGGTTAAAGAACGCCCGGATGTCGAACTGTTCGGCCCGCTGCTCCAGATCGTTCAGGTCGATGATCTGGACGAAGCCATTGCCGAGGCGAACAATACCCGCTTTGGCCTCTCCGCTTCGTTGGTCGGGGGCACGCCGCAGGATTACAACCGGTTTTGGGCCAATATCCGCGCCGGAGTCATTAACTGGAACCGCCCGACTAATGGCGCATCCTCTGCAGCGCCGTTTGGCGGGGTCGGACTATCAGGCAATCACCGCCCAAGTGCCTTCTACGCCGCAGACTATTGCGCCTATCCGGTTGCTTCAAACGAGATGGAACAGCCCCGCGCGGTGATCGGCGTGGGGTTGCGAGACGCCTAGGGTCAGGACCTTTCAGCCACCATTGGCGACCAGATCGACTTCGGTCAGTCCATTGGCAAGCCTGCGGGCATAGATCACATAGGCCGCCGCATTTTTGGTTCCGCCAAGGACGTGATCAGCGCCATCCAGCCGATACTCCACACGATAGCCAGCGCCGCGACTGCGGGTGTAATAGAAATCAATCACATCCTTGATCTCGACCGGCGTAAGGAAGTTGACCACGCGCAGGCGGCAACCGTCCTTGTCCGTGCCCGCTGCCTCCTGAACAGCGCCTCGGGGATAGATTGCCAGTGCAGAAGGCAGCTTGGCCGCCCAGGCAGCGGTATACTCCACCTTGTCGGGACAGCTGGCTTGCGCGCCCGGCAATTGCTTGGCCATCGCCGCAGCTGTGATCGATTCGGCGGAAGCAGAAGTGGCTGCGCCGGCACTTGGTGAAGGCGCAGACTGGACAGCGCCACCGGCCAGTTTGGTCGCCTCAGCTTTGGCAGCAGCTATCGCCTCGGGGGTTCGGTTTTGGGCGGGCAGTTCACCACTGGCCGGACCGCCGCCGCCCAGAGCAGCGTTGCCGCGGTTCTGGCCCGCAAGATCCGGGTCAACCATAATCTGGTCGCCCAAAGCGCCAGTCAAGGCCGGATCCTGATCGGCTGTGGCCTGATCTGCCTGTTTGTCACTGCCGCAAGCAGCAAGCGCCAGCGCCAGTGGCAACAAGGACAACAACTTCAGAGAACGGATCGACATCGCCGGGCACCTTCTTGGCTTGATCACGTGGTAGCCATTAACTGGATAGCTTAACAAGGGCTTGTCAAAGATGGTTAAGACGGTTCTGAGCATAGCCTATTATGGCGGCTGTTCCAGCACGGGAATGCGTCGCTCAGATTGGTTAAGGTAAAGCGTCCCTGGCCATCGGCCAGGGACGCTCCAACAGCGCTAGTTGCGACCCGCACTGCTAGCTCGAAAAGCGCTGCAACACAGGCTGCAACGCAAGTAATCAAGTTAGGGATAACCGTTGATCTGTTCACCTATAGGCATCTTAAGATGAACGGGCGGCAACAAACCTGTCAGGAGTGAAGTATTCCGCAAAATAGATGTAGTTGTGCTGAAACCAGATGGCTAACGACACATCATCATGCGCTAGATGATCCGCCATCCCAGCGTCTCGCCAGCGTGGAATGGCACAAGCTTTATGCCGCCATGTTCGCAGTGCGCGGGAACTTTCGTCTGGATGCGCTCCAGCGTTACCGTGCCTTCGTTGAGCGGCAGGCCGTAAAAGCGCGGACCGTGCTCAGAAGCAAAGCCTTCCAGACTGTCCAGCGCGCCTTCCTCGTCAAACACAGCCGCATAGCTCTCCAGCGCATAAGGCGCGTTGAAGATGCCAGCGCAGCCGCAATCCATCTCCTTGCGGTGGATCTCATGCGGGGCGGTATCGGTGCCGAGGAAGAATTTGACTGAGCCGGAAGTAGCGGCCCGGCGCAGCGCCAGCCGGTGCGCCTCGCGCTTGGCAACCGGCAGGCAATAGGCATGGGGCCGCAATCCGCCAGCGAACATCGCATTGCGGTTGATATGGAGGTGCTGCGGGGTGATCGTCGCGGCCACATTCGGCCCGGCAGCACTGACAAAATCTACTGCCTCGGCTGTAGTGATATGTTCGAACACCAGCTTTAGCGCGGGAAAATCGCGGACCAATCCGGTCAGCACCTGTTCGATAAACACTGCCTCACGGTCAAACACATCGACAGCGGGATCAGTCACCTCGCCGTGCACCAGCAGCGGCATCCCCGCGCGCTGCATCGCCTCAAGCGCCGGATATATCTTCGCCACATCTGTAACGCCATGCGCGGAACCGGTAGTGGCATGGGCAGGATAAAGCTTTGCGGCGGTGAACACACCTTGGGCATGCCCCTGCGCCAGCATCACCCCATCGATCCCATCCGTCAGATAGCAGGTCATCAGCGGGGTAAAACCCGCGCCAGCTGCCGCAACAATCCGCTCCCGATAATCGCGCGCCGCCGCGATGGTCGTCAATGGGGGCGACAAATTGGGCATCACAATCGCCCGGGCAAACTGCCGTGCAGTATAGGGCGCAACCGCTTCCAGCATCGCGCCATCGCGCAAGTGAACATGCCAATCATCGGGGCGACGGATCGTTAGGCGAGTCGGAGCGTCGGTCATCCCTTTCCCTTAGGCGGCAGGCACCCTATCTGTCACCCATGACCAGTTACTACCTTCGAGACCGAGCGATCATCAGACTTTCGCCAACCGA
>JANOKC010000160.1:0-26875 GCA_031419035.1 Novosphingobium sp.
AGAAATTGTGCCCCACTCGCCCTTTCGGAGGCTGAATTTGGGCTGGCCTATACGCGCGCTTGCGGGGCACCTCAAGCGCCTCTAGGGGATATTTTTGCAAGTGCCGTTGCATTTTCGGGCAAACCCCGCCCCGCCTCGGTCCCAATTGCACGAAAGGCCTGATTTCCAATGCATGATGAAGAGGTGCTTGCCGAGTTTCGTGCCAGCAATGCGCTGCTCGAAGGCCATTTCCTTCTCTCGTCCGGCCGCCACAGCACGCATTACCTGCAATGCGCCCGGGTTTTGATGGACCCAATGCGCGCCTCGCGGCTGGCCGCAGCGCTTGCCGCGCGGATCCCGCGTGATCTGCGCAAGGACATCGCCAAAGTGGTGGCTCCAGCGATGGGCGGGGTCATCATCGGCCATGAAATGGGCCGCGCGCTGGGGGTTGAGGCGATATTTGTCGAACGCCCTTCCGGGACATTCGAGCTGCGCCGCGGCTTTTCGATCGAGCCGGGCGAGAAGGTGCTGATGGTCGAAGATGTGATCACCACCGGGCTTTCGTCGCGTGAGGCAATCCGCGCGATTGAAGAAGCAGGCGGTGAAGTGATTGCGGCCGCTTCGCTGGTTGATCGCACATCTGGCGCGGTCGATCTGGGCGTGCCCTACTTCCCGCTGATCGCGCTGACTTTCCCGACCTATGCCGCCGATGAACTGCCGCCGGAACTGGCAGCAAGCGAGGCAATCAAGCCGGGGAGCCGCGCAAAACCGTGACTCCCGCCCGTCTCCGCCTTGGCGTGAATATCGATCACGTCGCCACGATCCGCAATGCGCGCGGCGGGGATCATCCCGACCCTGTGCGCGCGGCCCAAATCGTCGCTGCTGTCGGCGGTGACGGAATCACCGCCCATCTGCGCGAAGATCGCCGCCATATCCGCGACGAGGATATCGCCCGGATTCAAGCGGCAACAGATCTGCCGCTCAATTTCGAGATGGCCGGAACCGAGGAAATGGTCGAGATCGCGCTGCGCCACCGCCCCCATGCGGCCTGTATCGTCCCCGAACGGCGCGAGGAACGCACGACCGAGGGCGGGCTTGATGCTGCCGCGCTGCACAACCGACTCGCCCCGCTTGTCTCGCGCCTTAGCGATGCAGGCATTCGCGTCAGTCTGTTCATCGCCCCCGAAGTGCGCCAGCTGGAAGCGGCGATGCGGCTGCGCGCACCGGTGGTCGAGTTTCACACTGGCGAATATGCCCATGCCGAAGGTGACGCCCGCGCTTTAGAACTGCGCCGGATCGCCGATATGGCCGCGCTGGCAGTCAAAAATGGGATCGAGCCGCATGCCGGGCACGGGCTGACATTTGAAAACGTTCAGGCAGTCGCCGCAATCCCGCAGCTGGCCGAGCTCAACATCGGCCATTATCTGATTGGCGAGGCGATCTTCACCGGGCTGGAAGACGCCGTGCGGCGGATGCGCGATTTGATGGATGCGGCGCGGTGATCATCGCCATCGGCTCTGACCTCTGCAATATCGAGCGAATCCAGAACTCTCTGGACCGTTTCGGTGAACGATTTGAATTGCGTGTCTTCACTGAGGTCGAGCGCGCTAAGGCCGCCAGGCGTCCGTTCACCAAGGCGGGAACCCTCGCCAAGCGGTTCGCCGCCAAGGAGGCCTTCTCCAAGGCAGTCGGCACCGGCTTCAAGGCCGGGGTCTTCATGAAAGACATCGGCGTGGTCAACGCGCGCAGCGGTGCGCCGACGCTGGCGCTGACCGGCGGCGCGGCGCTGCGATTGGCCGCGATCATCCCCGAAGGCCACGAAGGCGTGGTTCATTTGACGTTGACCGACGATCATCCATGGGCACAGGCCTTTGTAGTAATCGAGGCGCGAGTTTTGTGAGTGAGACGATGACAAGTGATGGTGCCGCCCCGGATACGCCTGCAAAAGTCGATTGGCTGGCCGAGATTCGCGGCCTTGCGCTGATGCTGTTGGCGGTGCTGGCGTTCCACAGCTTCATTGCCAAGCCGTTCTACATCCCCTCAATCTCGATGATGCCGAACCTTTTGGTCGGCGACCGGCTGGTAGTGAGCAAATATCCCTATGGCTGGAACTGGGCCTCGGCCTCGTTTCACATCTTGCCGCGCAGCACCTCTCGGCTGCTTGGCAGCACCCCTGAATATGGCGATATCGTGATCGCGGTGCCGCGTAATCGCAATGAAGACCTGATCAAGCGCGTAGTCGCGCTGCCGGGGGATCGGATAGCGGTGGTCGGAGGACAGATCATCCTTAATGGCAGGCCTATCGCGCAAGCCGTTGAACCACCAGTCCAACTTTCCGCAGATGACGAGCTGATCTGCGACAATGGGCCGTGCAACAATGCCTTTGCCGCCTTCCGCACCCGTCTGCCCAGCGGCCGTGAGATCTACGAGCCGCCAACCCTTCGCGAAACGCTGCCCAATGGCGCGAGCTATCTGGTGATCGACCATCTCGATCAAACGCTAGACCATATGGACGAAGTGATGGTGCCTGCGGGCCAAGTTTTCTTGATGGGCGACAACCGCGATCATTCCGCTGACAGCCGCGCGCAGCTTTATGAAAACGGCCTGGGCGGACCTGTGCCGCTGTCCGACATCGGCGGACGGGCCGAGTTCCTGACATTTTCGCTCAATGGTAGCGAAAGCTGGAATCCCCTCAGCTGGTGGGGCGCCTTGCGCAAAACCCGGGGTTGGAGCAGTTTGCGTCCAGCAATCGAAGCGAAAGGCAACAGATAATGGCCCTGCGCAAAACCGCCGCAACCAAGGCATCCGCAATCGAACACGCTGGACCGACCGACATTTCTGATCCGCTGCTGCGCCATGAGGCAAAGCGCGCGGCGGTCTGGATCGGGATCGCGGGGCTGGTGGCACTAACCGTCTATATGGCGCAGCCGTTGCTGGTGATTTTCGGCGGACTGGTGTTCGCCGCGATGATCGATGGCGGGGCGCGGCTATTGGGCCGGGTGCTGCCGATCGGCCGGGGCCTGAGGGTAACGATCGTGCTGCTGGCGGGGGTCGCCTTTGTGGTCTGGGTGGCCTATTTTGCCGGCAGCCAGATTGCCCAGCAAGCCGCAGCCCTGCCCGCCACGGTAGAGGCACAGGCGCTGCGTATTGCGGCCTGGCTCGAAGGTCATGGGGTGGCAATCAACCTCAAGAATATTGAGGGGCTGGCCCAGCAAGCACTAGGCGGGGTCACGCAGCTGACCCGCGCAGTTGGCGGGCTGATCGGCGCGCTGACCACATTGTTCCTGATCCTGGTGCTGGGCATCTATGTCGCTGCCGAGCCGCGCTTGTACCAGCGCGGCGTGGCCTGGATGCTGCCGCAAGGCGAGCGCAGCCACTTTGAAGGCACAGCCGCGAAAATGGGAAAATCGCTGCGTCGGCTGATGTTCGGCAGGCTGATCGGCATGGCAGTGGAAGGCGTTGCGACCTGGATCATGCTGGCACTCTATGGTGTTCCGCTTGCCGCCTTGCTTGGACTGCTTACCGGGTTGCTGGCGTTCCTACCCAACATTGGTGCACCGATCTCGGGGCTGTTGATGGTCATGGTCGGCTTTTCGGGCGGCACTGAAATGGGGATCTATTGCATCGTCGTCTATGTGATCGTGCAGACAGTGGACGGCAACATTATCGTGCCGATGGTCGCCAAAAAGACCGCCGATCTGGCCCCGGCGCTGGTGCTGGGGGCGCAGTTGGTAATGGGCGCATTGTTCGGCATCCTGGGACTTGCGCTCGCCGATCCGCTGGTAGCGATGATCAAGATCGGGCTCGAACGCCAGTCCGAGCGCAACGACCTGCATGAAATGACATAACCCGGCATGGCGCGTAAATTTCTCTACGTGATCGCGGCGCTGGTGGTGCTGGCGATTGCAGTGCTGGTTATGCTGCGCCTGTTTGCTGAGGACATCACCAGTATCGCAATGGTCCCCGGAACGGCTTTTGAAAGCCAACCCGCACTTGCCAGCAATGCCTATGTCGATCCCGCCATGTGGTATTCTCATCCGGCCAAGTCCGGCGGTATCGACCCAGCCCGCTGGTTGCCCGCTGATCTGGCCGAGGATGCCGACGGGATCAACGCAGCCCTGTTTTTCATCCACCCGACCAGCTATCAGGACCGCCGCCACTGGAACGCGCCGCCGGGCAACGCACTGGCGGAAAAGCAGGCCGAACTGTTCATCCGCGCCAATGCTACCCCCTTCAACAAGGCTCTGGAAATCTGGGCACCGCGCTACCGGCAGGCAACCTTTGGTGCCTTCCTGACCGACCGGCCCGAAGCAACACAGGCGCTCGAAACTGCCTATGGCGATGTCCTTGCCGCCTTCGATCAGTTCATTTCAGCAAGCCCCAAGGATCGCTGGATCATTCTTGCCGGACACAGCCAGGGCTCGTTCCACCTCAAGCGGCTGATGCGCGACCGGGTGGCGGGCACACCGCTGGCAAGCCGGATCATCGCCGTCTACGCGATCGGCTGGCCGATTTCGCTGACACATGACCTCCCCGCGATGGGCCTTCCCGCTTGCACCGCGCCCGATCAGCGCGGCTGCGTGATTAGCTATCTGAGTTTCGCCGAGCCGGCTGACAATGCGATGCTGGTCAAGGCCTATTCCCGCCGCGCCGCGCTGGACGGCATGAAGCCCGGCGGCAGTCCGTTTTTGTGCAGCAACCCGCTGACCGGGGTGGCCGGCGGCGCGGCACCAGCCAGCGCCAACCTTGGCACGCTGGTGCCCTCAGCAAATCTGACTTCGGCGAAGCTGATCCAGGCGATGGTCCCGGCGGCTTGCGAGACAGACGGATTTCTATTGATCGGAAATTCGCCCAAAATGGGCCCGTTCGTGCTGCCAGGCAACAATTACCACTTGTATGACGTGCCGCTGTTCTGGGGCAATCTGCGCGCCGATCTGCACCGCCGGGTGCTGGCAGAGCAACCGTGATTACGGGGAATGCGGGCGAGTTTCGCATTGCCCTCCCCGGCGGCGGGACACTGCTCGCGCTCGATCTTGGTACGCAAACGATCGGGACCGCTTTTTGCGATGCCGGCTGGCGCTTCGCCTCACCCGGAAAAACCCTGAAGCGCGGCAAGTTCAGTGCGGACAAATTGCTGATGAAAGGTTTGATCGCCGAACGATCAGCCAAGGGCATCGTCATCGGCCTGCCGATCAATATGGACGGCAGCGAAGGTCCGCGCAGCCAGTCAAGCCGCGCCTATGCCCGCAACCTTGCGGTGCTCGAACTGCCGATCCTGCTGTGGGACGAACGCTGGAGCACCGCCAGCGCCGAGCGCGGCCTGATCGCGCAAGACATCAGCCGGGCCAAGCGGGTCGACCGGATCGATTCGGCGGCAGCAGCGGTGATCTTGCAGGCGGCGATTGATGCGCTGGCGGGCGGGGCGATCTGAACCGGAGACTGGCATGGGCGAGCTTTTCGATTGGATCTTCGCATTTCTATCCGAAAAAGTGCAGATAGGCTGCATGGCATTGCTCGTTTTGGCAATTCTCGGCGTTGTTCTTGTGGTTTGGCTGAACCGCTAACCCACCAGCTCCGCCCGCCTGGTCTTGGCCTCCATCGCCACCAGCCGGCTCCCCGCCCCTTCCGCCTCACGCCACAGTGCATCGCGGGCGGCCGTATCCTCAGCCCCCGCTGCCAGCGCATCCCAGGCGCATAGCCGCATCCGGTCGCTGGGGTGGCGATTGGCGAAGCGGTGGGCCAGATCGAGCGCCTCCTCGCTCCCCAGCCCGACCGCGATCCGCAGGAACGCCTCGCTCGAACCGCCCGAAACGATCGCCCTGATCCGGCGCTGATCCAGATCAAAGCCATATTGATCGGTCCAGCCCTGCGCCCCGCTGGTGTGCATGATATTGAGCGAGACCGACAAATCATCGGCGGGCAGTTGTGCGTGGACATCAAGGTGAGCGCGGTAGAGCATCAGCTTGCCCAGATCGAGCCGCGACCGCTCGATGAAGCGCAGACTGGGCACTTCCTCACCGCGCCAGCCAGTAACCTCGCCATAGTCATATTCGTAATAGTCGCTCCAGTAGCCAGAGCCAAAATAGCCTAGCGTCAAAAAGTTGAAATTGTGGTCGTGTGGCATTCCGTAGACAAACGAGCCGCCGCCGCTGGCCCGCATCATGTGTTCGGCGGGCGAGGGCCACAGATTGGCGCGAATGAAATAATCGCCGCTCGGCGGGGCGAGCATCACCACTTGCGGGCCATAGCTGTTCTCCAGCACATCGACCCGATGCCGCGCGGCCAGCTCACCGATTAGCAAGTCGCCAAGGAAGCAGGGATCATTGCCCAGCCGCCGCAACCATAGCGCTGCATGGCCGAGACTTTCTTCATCAGCCGGGTTGAAGCCCTTTGCGCAAAGCGCATCTGTGCACTCGGCCAGGCTAGCGATCTGATCGTCGGCCACTTCAATCACGCGGGGCATAATTCAACCTCGGCAAGCTGGGGATGGGTCTCGAGAAGCTGCGCGCGCAGGGCCACGGCGGGGCCAAAAAGCGGGTCAGCCGGGCTTTGCGCAATGGTACAAAGTGTTCGGAAGCCCTCCTCGCTGTCGAGGACAAGACATTCCCGCATGGACTGCCAGCGTAAGCCGACGTCTCCAAGTTCCTGCGCCATCGCTGACAGCAAGGGCGCCGCATCAGCCCGCCCCATCCGGCCGAGCAACGCAGCGGTCAGCTCTAGCCGACTTTCACGCGGGGTGCCTGCTGCCTGATGGACCAGCAATCCATCCTCAAGCCGATACTCGCGCGCTACTTCGCCGTTGGTCCTGCGGCATTGGAGCCGCACAGTGACCATGCATCCGTCAAACCTGCCAAGCGACAGAGCGGTGTCCGAATTGCTCCGAGTCAGGATCATGCCAGGGCGCAGTATAATCGGCTCCGCTTCAAGATCAGCGCGATCAGGATAGGCCTGGCGGCAATGGATCAGCTCGGCTTTAGCGCTTCCCGCCAGCACATGCTCCCAGCTATGGCAGGGCGTGAAGGTGGCTGTAGCCGGTAGTGGGTGGCGTGCCATGCCAACCCCGTCAAATGCCTGCAGCGAAAGGGTTGTGAAGCCCGAGCGGGCAAGCATGAGCGAGCTCAACGCATCATCGGTGAAATGGCGGAGCGGGACCAGACCCAGCGGCTCTTCGGCAAGACCCGCGCACAGTCTGCTCATAAATGCGCCCACGAATTGACCCGCGCTGGGGTCTCCGGACGTAAACAGCGCGTCAAGCAACGGCAGATCTTCTAGCAAAGCCCCGCCAGCGAGTTGCGACAATTCTGCCTCTGCCAGCCCAATAGGCGCAGCGACACGCCACGCTTCAATCTGGGACTTCAGATGCCGCTGAGCATGGCGCTGCGGAGCATCATTACTCCGCAGCGCCTGCAGTTCGGGGCGAATTTTCATGCCGCCCGCTCCGTCAGGGCTTGATTGTATCGTAAACGAAAACCATCAGGATCAGCAGTGTGTCATCCGATTTCTGTGCCTGCAGCGGATAGGCCAAGCTGCCAAACAAGCCGGTAAGTGTGTTGAGATCGGGAAGCGCGGAGATATCGATTTTAGGTAGATTCATGAACAAACCCTCCATTGCACGAGACAAGATGCCCCGCCGCACGAGCATCAAGTGCGCAGGCGCAACATCGAAATTAAAACATTGTAATCGGTGCCTGATGCCAGCACAGGAACCCCGATGACTGAATCCGCTTTTCCCCAAAAAGGCTCTGCGCCAAGCCTGCTCGGGGTTGCGTTCGATCCTGCTCTGGCTAGCAAGATGCTCACCAGGTTCGGCCACGGCGGCTGGCTGGGAATGCGCTATCATGCGCATGGCGATGATTGGGTGGAGCTGGCGCTGCCTTGGCGCGAGGATCTGGTCGGGATTCCCGGCAGTGGCGTACTGGCGTCCGGCCCGATCATCAGCCTGATGGACAACGCCACCTCGATGGCCGTGTGGACGATGCGCGGACCATTCACACCGCAGGTCACAGTTGATCTGAGGGTCGATTATATGCGCGCCGCCACACCCGGCAAGACATTGATCGGCCGGGGCGAATGCTACAAGCTGACCCGCTCGATCGCGTTTGTCCGCGGCGTCGCGCATGATGGCGATATAGGCGACCCAGTGGCCCATGTTGCGGGCACTTTCATGGTTTTGGACGGCCCTGCCGGATGACCGCCGATAAACAGCTGAAGGTCACCAAGGCTTCGCCGCTCCCCCCCTACGCACAAGGGCTGGGCATTGAGATCGATCATATCGAGCATGGTATGCCCGTTCTGGCAGTAGAATTTTCTGACCGCATCCAGGGCCGCCCCGGCTTTCTGCATGGCGGCGCACTGAGCGGGCTGATGGAAATGGCCGCTATGGCTGCGCTCCAGGCGGAACTTGCCCGGCGCGGCGATGCGGTCCGGCTAAAGCCGATCAATGTCGCGGTGGAATTCATGCGTGGCGGCACAAAGCAGCGAACCTTTGCGGTTGGAAGAGTAACCCGGGCCGGACGGCGGCTCGCCTGCGTCAGCGCCGAAGCCTGGCAGGACAACCGCGACAAACCGATCGCTACCGCCCTGATGAATATATTACTCAGTCCGGTTACAGAACCAGCCGAATAATCACGACAAGCCCGCGATATGCCGGGGCTGGTGCGCCAGGTGCCAGCTCGAGCTGCGCAGCATCGGCGCGAGCGCGGGCGATAATTTCCGCTGGCACTCCAGTCTCATAGGCGACAAGTTCGGCGCTCCCTAGCCAGCGGGCCTGCCGTAAAGTCAGATTATCGGGATCAGCGCTGCTGAGGGTAAATTCAACCACCGTGTCAGGGCTTGTCGCCGCGCCCTGCAACCAGCTTCCAACGGCTGCCTCACTGCCGCTCCGCAGAGGGTCTAACGCACCACCTTCGCCCAAAGCAACATCAAGCGCCCGCCGGCGATCCCCGCCGTCGGGGAACCGTGCCCGTAGCGCTGGTCGAGCCGCGAACAACGCCTGAGCCAGCTGACCTAAGCTGGGCGGGAGCAGCGCTTCCAGCCGCAGCCGCAGCGCTTTTGCCAGACCCGCCGAGGCACCGCTTGTTCCGATCGCGATCAGCACCGGGGACCGATCGAGCAAGCTCGGCACGGTGAAATCGCATAGTGCCGGTCGGTCGACCATATTGACTAGTAGGCCCCGCGCACGCAGCCGGGTTGCTGCCTCAATAGCCTCTTCCTCATCCTCAATCCCGACAAAGGCCAGTCGGGCTTCAGCTTCCTCGCCCACCACAATACCACCTGCCTTTTCAACCAGCCGCCGCTTCGCCAGCGCTGCCTCGCCCTCGCCCAGTACGATCACCGGCTGGCCCGTGATTCGGTGGAACAGCGGAAGGCTATTGGTCATTTCAGCCAATCCGGCACTCGTTCGGCGGCCAGGATTGTCGCTGGATCGATCCGGTCGGCCACCACTGCCCAACGGGCCTCATCGACCATCACCTCGGGCACCAGAGCGCGGCTGTTGTATGTGCTGGCCATTGTCGCACCATAAGCCCCCGCGGTGCGGAACACCGCAAGATCGCCTGCCGCCACCACATCAATCTCGCGGCCCATCGCGAATGTGTCTGAACTTTCGCAAATCGGGCCGACGATATTAGCGGTCATCGTCTGCCCACCGGGCTTGACCGCAATGAAATCATGCCAGGCGTCATACATCGCGGGCCGTGCCAGATCGTTCATCGCCGCATCGACGATAACAAACGGGGCGCTGCTCCCCTCCTTGACCCGTATTACGCGGGTCAGCAGCACACCGGTGTTGCCAGCAATCACGCGGCCTGGCTCGAACATCAACGTCACGTCCCAATCAGCGGTGACCCGCGCGACCATCGCCGCATATTCCTGCGGCGTCGGGAAGATTTCGCCCGCCTTGTAAGGCACCCCGATCCCGCCGCCCAAATCCATATGGGTGATTGACTCGCCTTCAGCCCGGATGGTCCGCATCAGCGCGCCCATCTTGGTGAATGCCGCCTCAAGCGGATCGAGACTGGCCAGCTGGCTGCCGATATGCACCGCAAGGCCCCGCATCCTGAGACCCGCCAGCGCGCTGAGCCGCGCATAGATCGCGCCAGCCCGGTCATAGGGGACGCCGAACTTGTTCTCTGCTTTGCCCGTAGAAATCTTGCCATGCGTTCCCGCATCGACATCGGGATTGATCCTAAGTGCAACGTTTGCAGTCAGCCCGCGCGCAGCGGCAAGTGCGGCCAGTTCGACCCCCTCTTCCTCAGATTCGACATTGAACTGACCAATCCCGGCATCAAGTGCACGGATCATCTCGCCCGCATCCTTGCCAACGCCCGAAAAGACTACCCCCGTCGCCGGGATGCCCGCAGCAAGTGCACGGTCCATTTCGCCGCCCGATACAACGTCGGCCCCATAGCCTTCCTGCGCCATCACCCGCAGCACCGAAAGATTGGGATTAGCCTTGATCGCATAGGCAATATGGACGCGCGGCAGGATGCTCAACGCTTCGCGGAACACCCGTGCGTGGCGCGCCAACGTGGCGCGCGAATAGACGTAAACCGGTGTGCCAACCACATCGGCAATCGCGGTCAGCGCAACTTGCTCGGCGTGGAGAACGCCGCTTCGCAGTGTGAAGTGATCCATGGATAAGCCTTGAAAATCAGGAGGCCGCGTTAGTCGTCGGTCGGCGGAAGGTCGAACGGATCGTCGGTGCGCTCTTCTGACCGCTTTCGCAGCTCCACGCTGCGTTCAGGCGCTGCCTGAGGCGTGACCTTGACCAGATCCTCAGCGGTCGGTTGATCTGCGCGGCCATAGGGTGCCACCGGCAAAGTCTTGCCAGCCAGCGGTTTAAGGTCAGCTTTCACCCCGCATGCGGAAAGGCCAAACAGGGCAACAGCAAGGACAAGGCCAGACGGGACAAGACGGGGCATCGGCATCACTCCATGCCCAGCGCGGTGCGGGCTTCGGCAATCCGCTTCCTTACCTCGTCAGGCGCGGTTCCGCCATGGCTGACGCGCGCAGCCACCGAGGCTTCGATCGACAGAGCGGCAAACACCCGCTCGTCAATCCGCGCGTCGATCGCCTGCAGGTCAGCCAGCGGCAAAACATCAAGCGCAACCCCCCGGCTTTCCGCCAGCTTGACCGCGACGCCAGTAATATGATGCGCCTCGCGGAATGGAATACCCGCCTGCTGCACCAGCCAATCAGCCAAGTCGGTGGCGGTGGCAAAGCCAAGCTCCGCTGCGGCGCGCATTCGGTCGGTGCGGAAGGTTGCGCCTTCGATCATTCCGGTCATCGCCGCGATGCACAGGCCAAGCAGGTTGGCCGCCTCGAACACTGGCGGCTTATCGTCCTGCATATCCTTCGAATAGGCCAGCGGCAGCCCCTTCATCGTGATCATCAGTGCGGTTAGGCAACCGACGATCCGCCCGGTATGGCCGCGCACCAGTTCAGCCGCATCGGGGTTCTTCTTTTGCGGCATGATGGAGCTGCCAGTCGATAGGCTATCGGGCAGCGTAACAAAGCCGAATGGCTGGCTCGCCCAGATGATCAATTCCTCGGCCAGCCGCGACAAATGCAGCGCAGTCTGCGCCGCACTCATCAGGTAATCGAGCGCGAAATCACGGTCCGAGACCGAATCGAGGCTGTTGGCGGTCGGCATCGCAAAGCCAAGTGCCGCAGCGGTTGCGTGGCGATCAATCGGGAACCCCGTCCCCGCCAGCGCCGCTGCACCAAGCGGACACTGGCACATCCGGGCATGGGCATCGGCAAAGCGCGACCGGTCACGTGCGGCCATCTCGTAATAGGCCATCAGATGATGGCCCAGCGTCACCGGCTGTGCGGTCTGCAAATGGGTGAAGCCGGGCATGATGCTGGCGGCATGTTCTTGTGCCCTGGTGACCAGCGTGACTTGCAGATAGCCCAACGCCGTGTCGGCCTGCACGCAAGCCTCACGGACCCACAGCTTGAAGTCAGTCGCCACCTGATCGTTCCGGCTACGCGCGGTGTGCAAGCGGCCCGCAACTGGCCCGATCAGTTCGGCCAGCCGACTTTCGGTGGTCATATGGATATCTTCAAGATCCCAGTTTTCGGGGACTCCGCTGGCCTCATATTCACCCGCGATCTGGTCCAGCCCGGCTGAGATCGCCGCCGCATCCTCCGGGCTGACGATAGCTTGCGCCCCCAGCATCGCGACATGGGCCTTTGACGCGGCGATATCCTGCCGCCACAACGCCTTGTCGAACGGGATCGAGGCATTTATCTCACGCATGATCGCGGTCGGTCCTGCGCTGAACCGCCCACCCCACATCGTGTTGGAGCCTGCCCCTATGTCATCCCGGTCGCTCAAGCTTGCTGTCCTTGGCTTAACGCTCATTGCCGGGGGGTGCGATAGGGAAAGCGGCAAGAACGCGCAACCGCAAGCATCAAGCGGTGGTGCAGAGCTGTCAGGTATGATCGATCGCAGTCACAAGGGCAGTCCGTTGCCGAAGTTCACCTTTGCCGATCCAGCCGGCAAGCAGCTGCAGCTCACTTCGCTAAAGGGCAAGCCATTGCTGATCAATCTTTGGGCCACTTGGTGCGGGCCGTGTGTAGCTGAATTGCCGATGCTCGATCAGCTAGAAAGCACCGCTCCAGGCGGGTTAAAGGTGCTGACCATTTCGCAGGACATGGCCCAGCCCGAGAAAGTTTCTGCATTTCTGAATGATCGCGGCCTCAAGCGATTGGAACCCTGGCTTGATCCGGAAAACCAGCTGAACTTTCATTACAACACCGGTATTTTGCCAACCAGCGTCTTTTATGATGCAGAGGGGCGCGAGGTGTGGCGATTTGTCGGTGGGCGTGATTGGGGCAACGCGGAAACCACCAGGATGCTTGCAGAGGGAAGATAGCTCCGGGGCCGAGCGCCCAAAGGGCGACGTTACATTTCATGAATCAGCTTGCTTATCTCTTCTAGTGACGGCTCATCTTTTGCCATTGATTCAATATCCTGCTGCACGGCGCGCATGACGCGAGCGATGTATTCACGCGTCATCAATCCCCGTTCAAAGGCCGCATCCTTGTCTGGAACAAAGCCTTCAATGTCGCCGCGCTCAATCGAACCATTTTTCTCCAGCAGCCGTTCAACTGTGTCGAGCCGTTCTCTTGTCACGGATAGTTCCCCGACCACGGCCATGAGTATGGACAGCATGCGGTCGCTTTCGGGGGCAGCGAAATATTTAGGTCGCTTGCCCTTGGCCTTTTTCCCCGAGCGGGAAATCCAGTCGATTGCAGTATGGGTCATCTCGGCACCATTGCTAAACGATTATGAAATTGTTGCTGATGTCATGAATTGGCGAATGGCCATCTTTGGTTATCAGGGTCAAATCTTCCAGATGCGCCGTCCCTAAGGTGCTTGTTTCCATCAGCGGACAATCGACGCTGATGATCATGCCGGGTTCGAGCATGGTATCGATTGCTGCACCATCCTTGTCAGCCATCGGCTGCTCGGTGTGGGCCAGCCCAACGCAATGTGGATTAAACGGGACGTTAATATTGTGCCCGAGTTTCCTGAGGATGTCTGCCCCGGAACCCCTGATCTCAGAAAATCGCATGCCCGGCTTCAATTGATGGCGCAGCTCATTCCATGCGGCGCCCATTGCTCGGATCTTTGTCGCCATCGGCTGCCTGGGTTCACCGATGAAGATTGTCCGGCCATAATCTCCATGATAACCATGCAGCGTGCTGACGCAGTCGATCAACACGCTGGTCCCCTCGGCAAAAATCTCATCAAAGGCCTCGTCAACGGCGCTATTCACGACCATGAAGCCAGGGCTATTGCCAAGGCGCGACACTTCGGCGTTGAAGTGATTGCGAACCCTCTTGATTGTACCCAGCTTGCGCATGCTAATCGCTGTTTTGCGAGCCGCCGCGACATTGGCGATTGAAGCTGCACGCATGAGTTCAATTTCAAACGCGCTCTTGATCAGCCGCATGGCTTTTACGGCATCGACAGCGTTCGCGCTTTGCGCCGACGGTTCAGCAGCTTCCAGCAATCGCAGCGCTTCCAACGAATCAAACCCGATCCGGCCGCCACTGATGGCCAGCTTTCCCAAGATGCTGGCGAGTGCCGCCGCAGCGCTCGCAAAGTAAGGAGCGGCAGCATCGGTCCGCACGCGCCGCCGCTTTTCACGGGCCGGGATCAACGCTGTGTCGGGCACCGCATAGTAGAATGCATCAGCCGCAGAACCGGAATCTGGCCCTGTCACCAGGTGTGGCTCTACCCCGCTGGCCAGCCCCGCATCAACTGTGGAATAATAATATGCAAACTGCGGAAGAATATAGATTATTGGCGCCCGGCTGTCGGCCGGGATGATCGCAAAGCTGGCATCGGCGATACCAAGTCGCGTCATAAGCGGACGGTTACCCGTCGCATAAAAAATATTCTCCGGACGACCAACAAGAACCGCATCAAAACCTGCTTGGCGTAGAACATATTGCGCCCTGCTTCGGTCAATCCCTGGATTAATCAAAAGGGGTGCCGCTGACGGGACCGCAATGGCACTGGCTGGAATTGCTCCAGCCAAACCGCCTACTGCACCTACAGCCAGAAAATCCCTCCGATCCATCTGCTTACTTCCCTTGGCGGCTCAACATCCGCGCAATGTTCCTGTTGCTGGCTTACAGTTGAGCGGCCGTGTCCAACACGCTACTTCCAGGCACCGAACGCGTGCCACGCCGCCGCACGGCCGTGATCTTCGGTCTCGCCATCATCGGCTGTAGCGGGAAAGACCGAACGATCGACAACGGCCTTCACATGCGCTTCGAACAAGCGATCACGAGCAAATCCTGCTCCGACCATGACTTCGTTCAAATCGATCGCATGCATGGATGACCAGAACGGCTCATTGTTGTTGAACGCATCCCAATCGCGGATGAATTGTTCATAGAGCGGCATCGCTGGCGTATAGGCTGGTTGCTCAAGGTGGAACATCAGGCCGCCATCAGCCAGAACTCGGTACCCCTCATTGATGATTTTAGGCAGGGCCGTGCCACTGGTTTCGTGCAGGAACATGGTCGTCTGGACCCAATCAAAGTGGCCGTCAGACCACCGCGACAGATCTTCGGCATTGGCCTGAATGAAGCGGATATTGGTGGCGCCTAATGCCTGAGCGCGGGCGTGGCCATAGCGCAGCACCGGTGCTGCAACATCAATTGCGATGATCTCGGTCTCGGGAAATGCCAGCGCCAGTGGCACGATATTGTGACCCACCGTCACGCCGATGTCGAGGATCCGGCGCGGCACCCAGCCAGGGCGTTCCTTGTTGATCCATTCGACCAGCGCTTGGCCCCCGCCATCCGACAATGCCCCAATTCCGCCTGCGGTGGTTGCAAATATCCCGCAGTCATAATTGGCGGCAGCCGAGATATCGTCGGCAAGTTCCTCGCCGTAATAGCTGCCTGGCATGCAATGGATATCGACCGCCGTCTGATACGCCGGAATGGAGATGCTGGCATCAAGTTCAAGCGTGCGGCTACCCGCGTTATGAGCTTTGGCAATGGCCATCAGATCATCAATCTGGCGAAGCACGAGTGCGCGTCCGTTTTGCTGCCGGATCTCCATCGAATTGCGTTTGAGTGCAGACCACAATTGGTGCCACGGATCTTCGTTCATCGCGCGGCGGATTTCGAACCGGTCGTTCGGCTCGCGGCCTTTCTCCTTGATGAATCTAGGCAGGACCCGGCCTTCGTAAGCCCGTTTGTTGCCTGGACCCAGAACGCTGGCCATATAGCGATTGAAGTTAGCCAGAAAATTGAACCGAGCGGCTTCGTCATGCCTTGGCTTGGGGAAAATTTCGTGCTGGGTTACCGCCGTATAGGGTGGCGCAATATCTTCCCGCTTCATACAGTCGCCTCCTTGCTTTGGCCCCACTCAGGATAGCGGCCCAAGGCCAGAAGCAATGTCCCACCAATTGCAAACAGACCCATCGCCGCGATCAGCATATTATCATAGTTGCCGGTTGAATCGCGCGTGTAGCCATAAAGAATGGGTGAAATCGACGAGAAGACGCCAAATGGTGCATAGAGCAAGCCATAAATCCGGCCATAAGCGCGCATACCAAAATATCGCGCGGCAAGGTAAGAAATCACGTCCGATTCCGCACCTGCTGCAAACCCCAGCAGAAATCCGGCCGCGAAAATCAACGGGGTCGACGTGCTGGTTCCAAGCAATAGCCAGCAGGCCACCACCGGCAGCAACAGAACCGGAAATGCAATTGCCGGGGCCCAGAATCGATCGAACATCAGCCCGATAATAACCCGGCCCGCAAAGATTCCGCTGGCAACCACGCCCATGACAGTGGCTGCCTGTCCGGGGCTTAGCCCGTGCATCTGCACCATTTGGACCATATGGATATGCGCGCCGCCATAGGCCAGAGCGATCGCAACGATTGAAAGGAACAGCACCCAAAAGCGGTAACCGCGCAGAACTTCGCGCAATGTTAGGCCGATCAACTCGCCATTCGCCCCGCGCAGGGCGTTCGGGCGCTCGGCAGGGGTCGGATCGCGAAACAGAAAATATGCGACCGGAATACCAATGCAGAGCGGCAACAAGGCCATGACCGGGAAAACATAGCGCCAATCGCTGGCGTTTATCACCGCATTGGCGATTTGCGGCACAATCAAGCCAGCGATGCTCGTTCCCAGCAGTAAAATGCCAAGCGCCAGCCCGCGGTTCTCGTAGAACCACATGTTGATGGTGCGACTCCAGGTTACCGGTGTCGATCCAATCCCAACAATCCCGATCAGCGCCCACATCGCATAGAAACCGGCAATATCCGGAGGCGTAAAATACAACAGCGAGAACGCGATGCCGAACCCGAAGAGCGAGAGTGTCGCGACCGGCTTCACTCCGAATTTATCGGCAAGCGCGCCCACGGCAGGGGCAAGTAAAGCGCCCAGAATGCCATAAATTGTTATGCCGATGCTCACTTGCAGGAACGACCACCCCATCGCCAGGTGGATCGGGCCGATCACGATCGGCAGGACGTTGAACGGAATGGGTGAGGCGCCGGTAGCGACGCCGATCATGCCTGCGAACAGCGGTTTCCAACCACGTTGGAATTCGCTGCTGCTCATAGCGCAGGAACGGTCTTGGCCGCGCCGCCCATTGTTTCCTTCTTCAAAATGTTGATCAGCGCTTTGCGCCGTTCAGGATTGCTGATATTACCTGACGAAACGACCATGGTTGTGCCGGGCGAGAAAATGTCCGGATTGGTGATCAGCTTGTCCATCAGCGCGTCATCCCACACCGCACCAGATTTGCCATGCGCGGCGAAGTTTTCGGTATAGGTGAAATTGGGAACCGAACCGACCTTGCGCCCGAAAATGCCATATAGGTTTGGTCCAGCCAGATGCTTGCCACCCTTGGTGGTGGTATGACAAAAACCACACCATTTGTAATTCACCGCACGAACATCACGCTCAAGCGCTGTTTCGGGCGTTACCATGACAACAACTTCTGGATCGCCGTGCGAAGTCACCCCCTTGGGTGCCTCGACCCGGGCGCCTGATTGAATGGGGCTGACGCGGAACAGCGCATAGGGACCATAAAGACCGACCGCCATCAGCAACAACACGGCAACGGGTGCGACTATACCGATCCCGGCGATGGGCTGCTCTACTGCGCCGGTTGCTCCTGGCCATCGTTTGAACAGCTTTGCCAGGCCCCAGGCCGCCAGGCAGATCAGAAGGAAAATCCCAACTGCTCGGGGCCCCGGCTCAGGGCTTGTGAAGGTGGAGGATGCATAGACTGCCGATGCAACGCCCAGCAGCACATAAAGCCCAAATCCGGGCACAAACGCGGCGAACAGCCCCTTGCCATAGCGGAACAGAAAATAGCCTGCCGTGATCAGCGCTACAAATTTCAGCAGCAATGAAGAAAACCCAACTCCCGCGTGGAAATAGCCCGTGAAAAGCCAAAGGGCACGGTTTTCCTCAACAATCACAGGCAATGCCGGGAGCGGCCCGAAATGGATCGACAACCCATCCGCCCAGCCGCTTAATGCGCCCAGAAACGGTCCAATGACGAGCGCGGCGACTGTGAACAAGGAAAGCGAGATGGACCAGCGATTGGCCGCGGGCGAAAGCGCAGAATTCACGGGAACCCTGCGCCGACGCCACCACTTGATAAGCACCAGCAGGCTCAGAATGCCAACGATGGTGCCAATCGAATAGTGATATCCGCGCATTGTCTCGCGAAACGGCGATGCCTTGTCGGTGCGCGGCAGCACCGTTGTCGAAATGGTCAGAATGAAAAAGGCCGCAGCCCAAACATATGCAAGCCACTCATTGCGATCTACCCAGCTTGCGAACATTGCGCGCTTTGACGACGGCATAAATCTCGCCCCTTGCATGCTGTTGGTCATCCATACGCTGGAACGACACAAAAATCCATTTGATGCGCATTGAGCGCAGCAAAAAGGAGCGGTGGCCAATGCGCTTCCAAGCACTATCCGCTTGTCGGATACAATGCTTGTGCCATTCGGCTTTGCAGGCATTTGGCCAGAAGCATCCGCCAACTTTGCCAAGGCGGACCGGTTAATCTTCTGACTAGATTGACCGACTCGCGATCAAAACTGATTACCACACGATTTTTCCGGAAAGTTACCGCACGGAACCCCTATGTCATCCGATACAAATCCGCACCACGATCGATCGGTATTAGCCGCCGAGTCTCGGGGCAACTGCGCGACCAGTGAACGGTTCATCGATTTGGTGCTGGCGCATGATTATTCTGCCTTGCCTGCCGAAGCTGTTGCAGCAGCAAAGATTTTTTTGGTCGACACATTGGCAGTCGGGGTTGCCGGTTCCAGCCAGCCGGGCGCCGCGCATGTTCTCGATGCCCTCCCTAGGGACGGTGCTTGCGGCATATTAGGGCGGCCAGGTGAGCGGCTTTCGCCCTATGACGCGGCCTTGCTCAATGGTTTCCAAATACATTGCCTGGAATGGGACGGTTTGCACGAGCATTCCGTTGTGATCGCGCTTTGCGTAACAACCGCTGCTTTAGCCAGCGAGGTTCAAAATCGATCGAAGACCAATCCGATCAGCGGAAAGCAGTTGATTTCTGCATTCGTTACCGGAGTGGAAGCTGCAGTGTTCTTCGGGTCGGCGGCGACCACCGGTCCGCGCTTCTTTCGGCCGTCCACCGCTGGCCTGATGGGTGCCGCGATGGCCATCGGCCGCGCCCGTGGCTTTTCACATTCGCAGATGATGGACTTACTCGGACTGGCATATTGTCAGGTCGGTGGCACGATGCAGGCGCATTGGGAGGGCTCAGAGGCGCTCGCGATGCAGATCGGCTTTGCGGCACGCGCTGCCCTGACTGCGGCTGATCTGGTGCAGGCCGGATTAACTGGTCCGCACGATGTAATCGACGGGAAATTCGGTTATTTCAAATTGATCGAAACGAATGAATCGCTCGAAAGCGTTCTGGCTGGGTGGGGAGCGCCTTGGAAGGTCACTGAACTAGCGCACAAGCCGTTTCCTGCTGGCCGGGCAACACAGGCCGCGTTGACCGCGATTATCGACATGAAGCGGGAAGCTCAGTTCACTATGGATGATATCGATTCGCTGGTGATCCACGTCCCCCCGCTGATAAACTTGCTGGTTGGACGGCCATTTGATCCAGGTATGAGCGCCGAATATGCGCGGCTTTGCATGCAGTTTGTCGCGCCAGAAATGATCGAACATGGCATGGTCGATCCACGCCGTTTTATGCCGGAAAACTTCATCAGCGCTGCTGCAAATGACTATGCAAACCGTGTTCATGTTGTGTTGGACGGGAATCCTGATCCAAACGCGCTATCGCCCCAGACTATCCATTTGAAGCTCAAGGACGGCCGCGCATTTGAGCGTCATATCGTCACACCCTTGGGATCACCGGGAAATACTCTGGGCCACCAGGGGCAACTTGAAAAGGTGCAGCTTTGTTTTGAATTGGGCGGCCTAAACAGGCCGGCCGATGCGCTGTTTGATGCAGCGTCCCGTCTGGACCAGATGGATGACGCTGCATTGCTGTTCCAGATCGTCACATAACAGGAATCACCGCCGATGGCTTTTACCCGAGAGCAAATGATCACCAGCACGATCGACAACTACTTTGAGATGCTGAACGCCCATGATCTGGGCGGAGTTATGCGTGGCATGACCGGAGACTGCGAGATGCGCATTCCAAGCAGCGGCTTCACCTACACGGGCAGCGAAGCATTGCGGATACATTTGAATGAATTTCTGGAGACCTTCGAGGTCGTAAATTTTCACAATTATGTGCCGTTCGTGGATCCGGCAGCCAACCGGGTCGGGGTCTATTTCGACATCCATCTGCGCGCGCATGACGGCGAAGAATTAAAGATGAACAATGCAAACTTCTTCGAGCTGGATGGAGCTGGTTTGATCTCCGACATTTTGATCATGGCCAGCTCTCCATTGAGCCGAGGATTCCACGCTGGAAGCAGCTCTTAGGGCCAGAATTCGGCGGGCTCCATACATTGGAATGAAGGGAAGTCACTATGGCAACACCACAGGAAATACGCGATAATATGCCGCTGCTGGCAGCTAATGAAGGCGTTTGGGAAGGGTGGTATCGCTATTATGATGCCGTCACCGGACAATTGATCGATGCGCACCGCTCGCGGCTCGTTTGCCGTATCCCCGAAGACGGCAAGCCATCGGATTATCACCAGACCAACTATTATTTCTGGGACGACGGTCGCACCGAAATCCGCGAATTTCCTGCCAATTACAGCGACGGCCGAATCTGGTGGGACAATGATCTCATCAAAGGCTGGGCTGCAGCGATGCAACCCGATGACAACAATCTGTCCACTTGCCTCAATTGGGTCCGCAAGGACGAACCGGGGATCTATCTTTACGAGATGATCCAGGTTGACGAAGCTATCCAGAACCGCGCCCGGACTTGGCAATGGTTCCGTGACGGCAAATGCTACATGCGCACTTTGATCGACGAAAAGCGGGTCAGCAATGACTGGCAAAGCTGGACGGATTTTAGCCCGCCCACGGATTGATGACGGTAGCCCCCGGCTTGATCAAAGCTCGATAAGTTCGAGCAATTCGCCCGCTGGCCCGATTGTGGCGGCAACCCGGCGTCCACAATAGGGAGCCTCCGGCCGCGCGACCGGCGGGGTGAGCCATGGCAGGTCCAACCGATCCAGACTTGAAACAGCCAGCGAGACAAGCGCATTTCCAGGTGGCAGCATCCCGGCCCGGCAGGGGCGCCGGGTGGCCTGCCGGGGATAGCTGTCAACCTCGACTATGGGCAGGCGATCATTCTGCATCATGGTAAGATCGGTCAAAGCATCTGCCGCAAACCCAAACGCGCGGTTGATCACACCATAAGGAATTGTATGGGTTTCGCCTTCATCTAGCCGCAGCCGTTCAACATACCATTTGATCGCCGCCTTGCGATCTGGCGCGGCCAGAATGACGATAAAAATGAAATCGGTGAGCGACAGTGCCTTTGGCAAATCCGAAGAGGGCGTATTCTCGCGCACCTCATTTAGGTAAATCATCTCTCCACCTTGTCCCAGTACTTGCATGGGAACAAAATAGGGCAGGCTGGCGATCTCTTTGGGTGGTCCTACAATATCAAAGCCGCTTTGTTCCAAGCGCTTTGGCCAGCCAAAAACGTCTTGCACGGTCAACTCGAATGCCGCCCAGCCAAAACTCGTCATCGGCTTGAAATCAGGATGATCCGGTTGCTCAATAAGTCGAACAAAGCAATTTGCCCCACTCGCGGGCTGCAGCACCGCCATATTTGCACCAGCACTGCCCGGACAGCCCCAGCTTTCTGCAAGATCGGCAGGCAATGGCGCCGCTTCGATCAGCACCATCCCCAGCCTGTCCCGATAGTCTGCCAATGCAGTATCAAGGGCTGGAATGGTCACTACCCCACCCATGATGGAGCCATGCTGTAGATGGTGGGTCATCCGAAAATCTTTCGTTTGTCCTTAAACGACAGCACAAACAGTCTTGAGCTGCAGGTAGTTTTCCATTGCCACTTGCCCGCTATCACGGCCAAAACCAGATTGCTTCATGCCGCCAATGGGCAGCGAAGGATCAAACATGGCATGGCTGTTGATCCAGATCGTTCCTGCTTGGATCCGGTCTGCCAGACGGGTGGCGCTGGACAGTCCTTCAGTCCAGATGCCCGCAGCAAGTCCATACGAACTGTCATTCGCAGCATCGACAACCTCGTCCACATCATCAAACGGGGTTACGACCAGTACCGGGCCGAACACCTCTTCACGCATGATCCGCGACTGGGCGCTTGCTCCAGCAATCAGGGTAGGCAGGATAAAGCTGTCGTTTGGGCCAGCCGTTTCGCCGCCGCAGATAATCGTGGCACCATCCTTTTTGCTGCCTTCGATGAAGTCTACAACTTTTGCTGCATGGCCTTTGGATATGAGCGACCCCATTTGGGTTACAGGATTAAGGCCATGTCCCAGTTTTATCTGGCTAGCCGCCTCGGCAAGACCTTCGACCACGCGGTCATAAATTGACCGGTGAGCATAAGCCCTCGATCCGGCAATACACACTTGGCCGCCGTTGAAGAAAATGGCGTTTGCTGTCCCCGGGATCGCTGCCGAAAGATCGGCATCAGGCAGGATGATAACAGGTGACTTGCCCCCCAGTTCGAGCGTTACGCGCTTTAGATTGCCTTTGGAGGCGTCAAGAATGTTGCGCCCGGTGGCAGTGGACCCGGTAAAGGCGATTTTATCGACATCCATATGTGCCGCTAGCGCCGCTCCAGCCTCGTGGCCAAGGCCTGTCACGAGATTGATAACCCCGTCAGGCAACCCCGCCTCTTGCATCAATTGCAACGCGCGGATTGCAGTAAGCGACGTTTCTTCGGAAGGTTTGAGTACGATCGTGCACCCGGCTGCCAAGGCAGGAGCGATCTTCATCATGGTCAGAACAAGTGGAGAGTTCCACGGCACAATTGCCCCGACAACGCCGACCGGTACCTTCTGGGTATAGGCGAATATCTGTTTGCCTTCGGGCTGATAATTGATCGATGTCGGGATCGTTGATCCTTCGATCTTGGTTGCCATGCCGGAAAAGTATCGAAACTGGGCAATCGCTCCAGGAATTTCGGCCCAACGGCCGACATACAGCGCCTTGCCCTGGTCCAGCGTTTCCAATTCAGCCAGCTCATCGATATTGGCTTCGAGTACATCCGCAATGCGCCAAAGCAGCTGGCTGCGGGCCAATGGCGTCATGGATTGCCATGGTCCTTTTTCGAACGCCGCTCTTGCCGCCGCGACGGCAGCATCAACATCGTTTGCATTGCATCGCTGGATATGCCCGATGACCTCGCCGGTAGCAGGGTCCAAAGTAGCCAGAGTTTGGCCACTCTGACTTTCAACCCATTGCCCGCCGATCAGAATACTGTGGGTTATAACTGCAAGGAAGCGCACCGCAGCAAGCCCGGCGGGAATGGCAGTGCAATCAATGTTGGTCATATTCTATCCCTGATTGCTGATTGCTGATTTCAATACCAAAAGCCACGCCAGCTATATGAGCCAAAATGCAATCAGCCCGCCATCAAATCGGGCCGCAAGCGCCCAAAGCGGGGCTTCGATCACTTTGTGGGTGAGGCGACCGGGATCTTGCCATCTGCTGCCAAAGGCGCAGCCTTTTGTTGCCTTGCATACCATTCAAGCGAGGACAAAGACGGCTCCTCCCACTTCTCCGGGGCTTGCAGATACTTCGGATAATGCTTTGCTGCATACTCGACAATTTTTGGATCGGCGAGTTCAAGTGTGCTCCCCGAGCCCATAAAGCAACTGTACACGCAGTGGCCGGGCGTTGGCCCCATCAACATCCATGGCAACCATGGAGTAATCCGGTTCCATGTTCCGCGCGTGCCAACTGAGGTAAGCTTGGAATTCTGCATCTCGTTCCAATCGATTTGGTACAAGAACATTTCTGATACCTGATTGAATTTTCCGCTGCTTTCGCGCGGCCATTTGTCAGGTTGCAGGGCCGATGGATAGAACAGATTAATTCGGCTCGCGAGATTGAGCGATGATCCGCGCCTTGACCAATCCATGATAAACGGAATCTTTGGCGGGGTCGCAGTGTTCAGGCCACCGTATCGCGGAGGTGAAATATAAAAGTCAGTGATAGTATGATTGAACGGATCGTTTGCGATCGGAACAACCCTGACTGTTTCATTCAGATAGGGGTTATTCCACTCCTCCAGAACTTCTCCGGTTTTTAAGTCCGTGTAGAAACCCACTTCGCGCAGGATCTTTTTGTAGCCCCGATCCTCACCGACATCTTGCGGAATCAATTTTGCGCAGGAGAAACCCGAAAATCCAAACAGATCACGCACCTGCTCGCCCGGACGCACTCCATGGACAACGCCCGTATACCAGCCATATTTGGTCGACATCATATCGGTGTTGCCCATGATCCGGGCACAAGCCTCACGATTTCCTGCCGTCGTGGTAAGATCCAGATAATCACCTTTCAGGCTGCGATCGAGCGGGCCTGATCCCGCCTTGCGGTGGTGCCCTGCCAATGCTGGAGCTGAGCCAAATGCCAAGCTAGCGGCCCCGGCCATACCGCCAACGATGAGATTTCTCCGCTGCATAGACTTTCTCCTGAGTGGAGATCAGTTATATTTATTCGCTGACCAGCAAACTGGGCAATGGAGAAAATATCCGCAGGTCGGACAGGCTTACGCACCGTTCTGCAAATGGTGGGCGCTGACGGGCTCGAACCGCCGACCCTCTCGGTGTAAACGAGATGCTCTACCAACTGAGCTAAGCGCCCTGACCTTTGGCCAAGATGTGCGCCCCTAGCGGAAAGTGATCCCGGATGGAAGACCTCTAGACCAACCGTGACGAGGCACTGCCCAGCTCGACAAAATAGCGGGCCATGGCATCGGTTGCCTTGTCTGTCAGAGTGATAAAGGCGCGGCGGCGATCAGTCTCATCTTCAACCCGCATAAGCAGGCCCGCATCGGTCATTTGCCCGTTCCAGCGCAGCGCGGTGGTGGGCGGCACGCTGGAGGCGATGCACAGCGAAGTTACCGAAACCCGGGCATGTTCAGCCCGAGCGGCGGTGAGATCAAGCAGCATGTCCCAGGCTGGATCGGCAAACAGATCGCCATCGAAAAACCGCGCCCGCAATTGTCGCTGGCGGATAATCCGGCGGATCAGCCGCGGATCAGGGAGCGCAGGGCGGGTTGCGCGGACCAGCCGGTCACCGCTATCTTCTTCACTGGCGGTAAATACAGGCTTGGGCGATTCGAACCGGAATGCCGAATCGCTGCTACCACGTTCGGGCAAAGCAGTTGCAGTTCCGCCCAGCCGCTCAAGCCGAAGGGCAATTTCGCTTACTTGTTCGGTCAGCCGAAGCAGCGTCAGTCGGTCCTCCTCGGAAAGTTCCCGCACCCTGAGGTTGGGCACTCGGGCCAGCACCCGACCCAATGCGATCACCCGTTCGGCGCGGCTGGGGTTGACCAATATCTGCAGATTCGACTGGTCGAGGCACCCGAACACATCGTCCAACGCCTCAATACTGGTCGAAACCACCAGCTGCGCGCCTGAATTGGCGGCGCGCTGATCCAGCCCGACAAGTGCTGCCAACGTTGCACCTGTGACCTGCGGGCAATCGAGTAACACCACCTCTCCCAGTGGAAGCGCATCGCCTTCGAGCAACAGCGACAAAGCGCCCAGCTCAGCAATGCGGAACCCCGCCACTTCAGCATCATCGCGGATCTGATCACGAATATGGGCGCGATCGGCAAACACCGAAAGCGCCAGCGGCAACCCGCCACCATCATTGGCAGCACTGGCATAAGCGAAATTGGCGGTTGGCGCAGCTGAACTCATGGCGTTCCGACTCCCTATTCAAGCGAACAGGAGTAGAACAAAAAGGGATTATGTCAACATCACGGATATATCCCCTTGCGACAAGTAGAACATCTTGATAGACAGCGCGAATGCGATTCTCGGCCTTCCTCGACAAATGGCTTGGGCGATTGTCCTCGGGCTGGACATTGGTCGGGCCATTCGTCCCCGGCACGCTCGGTGCCATCGTGATGGGGTGGGCTTCAACCGGGGTAGGTTGGATCAGCCAGTTTGGCGCATTCGGTTGGCTTGCAACCGGCCTTGTTGCGTTCGTGCTAATTACAGCAGCGTTGGCCCTAGCCGCACGGACCAAACTGTGGCGGATCGAGGCAAAGAACCACGCACGATTGGCAGGCGATAGTTCTCCGTTCGACCCTATGGCTAGAGTGTATGAAAACAAGCGCCTATTTTTAAGGGATATAGCCCCTTCTGGTAGGTTGGTAGTTTCTGGAAAGAATTTTATTGGCTGTGAGATAATAGGTCCAGGTGACATTGCGGTGATATTGCGATCCTCTGAAAACAAACCATTCCCGAAATTTGCGGGGAACTTTTTTTATAATATGAACTGCATTCAAATTGCAGGGGATTCCGAGCCGCAAAATGCAATCTCGTTTGTCGATTGTGATTTTGACGGTTGCCATTTTTATTCACTCAACATGCTGTTTTATCATCGCATAGAGGGTGTGGGCTGGAACTGGATAACGCCGACAACAGTTGTTTCCGAACCGGATTTGCCTTTGCTAGAGGCGAGAAAGACGGAGGTGGAAGGTGATTGACAGCAATACTGAGCGCTTCGACGCCCTACTCAAAGCCATGACGAAGGGTGATGCCCCTAGCGCCGGAAAGAAATCATCAGTTCCGAAAGCATCTGCTCCGGGCGGTTCCGGCGATTGTGACGATATTCAAACTCGCCCAGATACTTCGGAAGATGCTTCGCGCTGACGTGAATGTGAGTGCCGCCGATCCCGCGCTTTAGCTGCGCCCAG
>JANOKC010000161.1:0-3307 GCA_031419035.1 Novosphingobium sp.
CAGAACCAGCATCCACTGCAATGCACGCTTGAGAAGGCGTAACCTTCCTTGCTGGCAGGCAGCTAACCGCCTAGGGCTGCGAGCGATAGCCGCCCCAGTTTGGTACCTTTAGTCACCCGTGAAATTCCTGACCGCCACTGATCGATATATTTTCCGGCTGGTGGTGATGCCCATGCTGGCGGTGTTCGTTATTGCCGCGTCGCTGCTCGTGCTCGACAAGATGCTCAAGCTGTTTGACTTTGTCGCTACTGAGGGCGGGCCGGTCAGCGTTGTGTTCAAGATGCTGGCCAATCTGCTGCCCGAATATGCCAGCCTTGCCATACCGCTCGGATTGATGCTGGGCATCCTGCTGGCGTTCAGAAAGCTTGCCACTTCCAGCGAGCTTGACGTGATGCGGGCGGTTGGGCTTGGCTATACCCGCCTGCTGCGGGTGCCATATCTGATCACGATCACGCTGGCGGTGCTAAACCTGCTGATCGTCGGTTATCTCCAGCCGCTATCGCGCTATTACTACGAGCAGCTTCAGTTTGAACTGCGCTCGGGCTCACTGGGCGCATCGATCAAGGTGGGTGAGTTTACGACGCTCAAAGACAAGATGGCGTTGCGGATCGAACAGAGCAACGAGGATGGCCGCGAGCTGCTGGGCATATTTGCCCGGGTCAGCGGCGATCAGGGTCAGGTCCTCTCGATTTCAGCCCGTAAAGGGCGGTTCCTGGCGCTGAAGGATGCGCCCGATACCATCATACTCCGCCTGACCGACGGCCAGATCGTTCAGGATAATCCGGGCAAAAGCCCCCGGGTACTCAGCTTTTCGCAGCATGATTTGCCGATCGACCTGCCCTCGGTTGAAAAATTCCGCCAGCGCGGCGGCAAGGAGCGAGAGTATATCCTGCCCGAACTGCTCCGGATCGGCTGGGGCAAGGATGCCAGCGAGCAAGTCCGCAACGAAACCCGCGCCAGCCTCAATTACCGGATGGTCGAAGTGGTGATGATGATGCTGCTGCCGCTGCTGGCGGTGGCGCTGGCGATCCCGCCAAAACGGTCCAGTTCGGCGCTTGGGGTGTTCGTGTCTATCATCATGGTGGTCGCCTATCACAAGGTCAATGAATATGGACAAGCCGTAGCGGCGCTTGGCCGGGTTGATCCGTTGCTGGCGCTATGGGGGCCGTTCCTGCTGTTTTCCGGACTGATCCTGTGGATGTATTGGCGGGTTGCCTATGTTCCCGGCGGCCAGGCTATCGGCGGGCTAGAGCGGTTTGCCGCTGGTGCGGGCAAGTGGCTGCGGGCGCTGACAAAGCGGCGCGAGCGGCAATCTGGGACCATCTGATGCAGCTTGAATTCTTCCCCTCAAAAACGCTGACGCTGTATCTTGCGCGGCTGTTCATCGCCCGCATCCTTGCGGTCTTGCTGATGCTGGTGCTGGTGCTGCAAATGCTCGATCTGCTGTCTGAAAGCGGCAAGATTCTGGGCTATCCCGGCAATGGTGAGGCGCAGCTGTGGGAATATGTCAGCATGCGCACGCCCCAGCTGATCGCCCGGTTTCTGCCCTATTCGGTGCTGCTGGCGACGATTATCACGCTGGCCACGCTCAACCAGAACAGCGAAGTGGTGGCGATGAAGGCCGCCGGGCTTTCCGCGCATCAGGTGCTGGCCCCGCTGCTGCTGTCAGCGCTGGTCGTCTCGGGCATCAGCTTTGTGTTCAACGAGCGCGTTGTGACCCGCGCTACTGCAACTTTGAAGGCCTGGACCGCGGTTGATTATGCGCCGATCCCCAAGCAATCGGGGGTTCGCTACAATGTCTATCTGCGCGACGGGCCGAATATTCTGACCGCCGGCTCACTGACGGGTTCGGGCGATGCGATCCGGATGGAGAACGTCACCTGGTATCGCCGAGACGATGCCGGGATGGTGGTAGAACAGACCCGCTCCGCCCATGCAACCTATGCCAGACCGGGCTGGTTGCTGGATGCGCCGCGCCGGTTCGAGGTGAAAACCACCATGCAGCAGCCGCTTGCTCCGCTGGTCGTGGCCATGGGCGTCACCCCGGCCCAGATTGCGCTCAGCAGCAATGATGCCGATGCACAAAATCTGTTCGAGCTGTCGCGGACGATTTCCGCGATGAAAGCCGCCGGTCGCCGCACCAGCGAGCTGGAGGGCAAATGGTGGCACAAGATCTCTGGCCCGCTGGCCGCGCTGCTGATGCCGCTGCTGGGCGCGGTGGCAGCGTTCGGCCTTGCCCGTTCCGGCCAGCTCCTGATCCGCTCGATCATCGGCATGTCGCTGGGCTTTGCCTACTTCGTGATCGACAACGCCGCGCTCGCCATGGGCAACTTCGGCGGCTACCCCCCGATGATCGCCGCCTGGGCACCGTTCCTGCTGTTCGCCATGGTGGGCGAGACAGTGCTGGTGCGGACCGAGGAATAGCGCGGCATGACCACTCCCGACATCTTCCTCTCCTACAACCGCGAGGATGCGGCCTCCGCCAAGCGCTTTGCCGATGCGTTCTCGGCGGAAGGGCTCAACGTGTGGTGGGACACCGCGCTGCGCTCGGGCGAGGCTTATGACGAGGTGACCGAGGCGGCCCTACGCGCCGCCAAGGCGGTGGTGGTGCTGTGGTCGCCGCGCTCGGTGGTCTCCCGCTGGGTGCGGGCCGAGGCGACGATTGCGGATCGCTGCAAGACCTTGGTGCCGGTGACGATCGAGGCTTGTGAGCGGCCGATCATGTTCGAGCTAACCCAGACGGCGGAGCTGTCGCATTGGACGGGGGATGCTTCGGACAAGGCGTGGCAGGCGTTCCTCGGCGATGTGCGGCAATTTGTCGGGCGCGACGCTGTTGCCGCGCCAATCATTGACGCTTCTGAGCCCGCCCCTGCGAAACCCGGCGAGCGCGGCGGGGCGCCTTCGCTGGCGGTGCTGCCGTTCACCAACCGTTCGGGCCTGCCCGAGGACGAGGTGTTCGCTTTCGGGATGGTCGAGGATCTGATCGATGCGCTGTCGCAGGGGGTCAATGTCCGGGTGATATCGAGTTCCTCGACCGCGCGGTTCCGCAGCGGGGCGATGCCCGACGTCGAGGCGTTGGGACGTGAATTGGGAGTGCGTTATCTGCTCGAAGGCAATGTCCGCCGCACGGGTGCGCACTTGCGGGTGACGGCACAGCTGGTCGAGGCGGCCAGTGGAGAAATCCTCTGGACGCAGAAGTTCGACCGGCCGCTCGCCGATCTGGCGGCGTTGCAGGAGGAACTGATCGAAGAGCTCTCCGCAAATCTCGGCACCCAGTTCTGGCGCGCCGAAATGGAGCAGGCGCTCA
>JANOKC010000162.1:0-8511 GCA_031419035.1 Novosphingobium sp.
TTGGAACCAATCACACGCTGCCGACGAAAAAGGCCGGGCGTTATACCGGCGGGCTTTGGGTCGGAAAGTTCCTGAAAACCCACTCCTATCAGCGGATTACCACCGACGCGGCGGCGGCGTCGGTGGTAATACGCTGATAGCTGTGGGTTTTCAGGAACTTGCCGACCCAAAGCCCGCCGGTATAGCGCCCGGCCTTTTTTGTGGGAAGCGTGTGGTTGGTGCCGATCACCTTGTCGCCGTTCGCCACGTTGGTGCGGGGGCCAAGAAACAGCGCGCCGTAGCTGTGCATGTGTTCCAGATACCAGTCGTCGCGGTCGGTCATCACCTGCACATGTTCATAGGCCATGTCGTTGGCCACCGTCAGCATCTCGTCATGCGTGTCGCACAGGATCACATCGCCATAGTCGCGCCAACTGACCGCAGCCGTGTCGGCCGTGGGCAGGATCTGCAGCAGCCGGTCGATCTCGGCCATCGTGCCCTCGGCCAGTTTGCGGCTGGTGGTGATCAGGCAGGCGGGCGAGTTGTAGCCATGCTCGGCCTGGCCCAGAAGGTCGGTCGCGCACAACTCGGCGTCCACGGTGTCATCGGCAAGGATCATGGTCTCGGTAGGCCCGGCAAACAGGTCGATGCCGACGCGGCCATAAAGCTGGCGCTTGGCCTCGGCGACAAAGGCATTGCCGGGGCCGACGAGCATATCCACAGGCCTTATCGTTTCCGTCCCCAGAGCCATGGCACCGACGGCCTGAATTCCGCCCATCACATAGATCTCGTGCGCGCCACCCATCTGCATGGCGGCAACAATGGCGGGATGAGGTTCACCCTTGACCGGCGGAGCGGTGGCGATAATGCGGGGCACACCGGCCACCGATGCCGTCAGGACCGACATATGGGCGCTGGCCACCATGGGAAACTTGCCACCCGGCACATAGCAACCGACGGATTGCACCGGGATGTTGCGGTGGCCGAGCACCACGCCTGGCATCGTTTCTACCTCGATGTCGGTCATGCTGGCGCGCTGTGCTTCCGCAAAGCGGCGGATCTGGGCCTGCGCAAACCGGATATCTTCCATGTCGCGCGCCGTCACCTTCTGCATCGCCGCTTCGATCTCTGACGGTGTCAGTCGGAAGGATGGCGCGGCATAGCCGTCGAACTTTTGCGACAGTTCGCGCACGGCGGCATCGCCCCGCGTCTCGATGTCTTTCAGGATGCCTTCAACGGTCACGCGGACCACTGCATCATCCTCGGCGCGGGTTTCGGCGGGTATGCCGGATTTCAGGTGATGGATGGCCATTGCCGTCTCCTCAGGTGTTCACGGTCAATCGAGCGCCGGTCTTGGCGTCGAACAGATGGCAGATTCGGGCAGGCACTTGGGCGGCGATGGGCTGGCCGATCTTGCCGGCATAATCCTTGGCCGCCTTCACCGCGACCAGGGCGCCACCAGCCTGAACCGTGGCCATCGAGCTGTCGCCCAGAAGCTCCATCGAATAGATCGGTGCTGCAATCTCGCCTGTTGCGACGATGCTGGCATCTTCGGCGCGAAAGCCCAGCGTGACAGGACCATCCGGGCCGGACAGGCCGGGAATGCGCACGTTCGCGGCCTCGAAGACCCCGGCCGTCAGCGAGCCCTGCATCAGATTCATCGCCGGATTGCCGATAAACCCGGCGACGAACGTGTTTGCCGGGCGGTCGTAGATTTCCAGCGGCGTGCCGACCTGCTGCACCTCGCCGCGGCTCATCACCACCACACGGTCGGCCAGCGTCATCGCCTCGATCTGGTCATGGGTGACGTAGATCGTCGTGGTTTTCAGTTCGTGGTGCAGGTTCTTTATCTGGGCCCGGGTCGAGACGCGCAGCTTGGCGTCAAGGTTCGAAAGCGGCTCGTCCATCAGGAAGACCTTGGGCTTGCGGACAATCGCACGGGCCAATGCCACGCGCTGGCGCTGGCCACCCGACAGGGCTGCGGGTTTGCGGTCCAGAAATTCGGTCAGTTCCACGGTCTTCGCCGCGCGCATCACACGGTCGTGGTGCTCGGCCTGCGGAATGCCGCGTACTTTCAGTGGAAAGCGGATGTTCTCATAGACCGTCATCGTGGGATAAAGCCCGTAGGACTGGAACACCATGGCGATGTCGCGGTCCTTGGGTTCCAGATCGTTCACCCGTTTGCCACCGATCAGGATGTCGCCTTCGGTGGCATCCTCCAGCCCGGCGATCATGCGCATCGTGGTGGTCTTGCCGCAGCCCGAAGGGCCCAAGAGCACTAAGAACTCGCCATCCCCGATTGCCAGATCCATCGGCTTGAGGCCCGTAAAGCTGCCCCAGCGTTTGGTCAGATTTTTCAGCTGGATATCGGACATAGCTTATCCTTTCACGGCGCCGGCGGTCAGGCCGCTGACGATCTGACGCTGGAAGAACATGACCAGAAGGAACAACGGTGCGGTGGCCGAAACGACGGCCGACACGGCAAACATCACGTTGCCCTTGGTCTGGGTGGTGCCGAGGAAGGACGCGATCTTGGGGACCATCGTCTGGTTTTCCTGGTTCAGCAGCATCGCGGTAACTGCAAAGTCATTGTAGGCCAGCAGAAATGAAAACAGGCCCGTGGTGATCACCCCCGGCCACATCACCGGGATGATGACCAACCGAAAGGCCTGAAACCGCGAACACCCGTCCACCATGGCGCTTTCGTCCAGATCCTTGGGGATGTTCTGGAAGAACGAGGTCAGCATCCACAGCGTGAAAGGCTGATTGATCGCCACCAGAACGATGATCGCGGTCGGCAGATGCCCCCACAGATTCCATTGGAAGAACGGCAGAAGATAACCCGAAACCAGCGTGACATGTGGCATGGCCCGGAACACCAATGCCACGATCAGGACCCAGAACACATAGCGGTAGCCTGACCGCGCCAGCGCATAGCCGCCAAGCGTGCCAAAGGTCAGCGAGATGGTGACGACCGACACGACCACGATCAGCGTGTTCAGCCCCGCCCGCCAGAATTCGTTCGTGACCCAGGCCCCATGATAACCCTGCCCGGTAAAGGCCCCGCCGGTTTCGGTCAGGGTCATCGGGCCGGTAAGGGCGTTGGTCCAATCCGCCTTTGAAAAGAAGTCACCCTCTACCTTGAAGCTGCCCCACAGGGTCCACAGGAACGGGAAGGCCGCGACGATGATCCAGACTATCAGGAACCCCACCAGCACGGCCTGCAGCGGCAGCGACCGGCGGTCAGCGACATTGGCTGTCATGATGCGGTCCTTCCAAAGGATTTCCAGGTACGGACGATCACGGGCGACAACAGGACCACGACACCAAGGATGGTCAGCACCGAAGTTGCCGCCGCAGAGGACAACAGCCGGTTGGTGGCGCTGAGATCGGAATAGATGAAGTAGCTCAAGCTCTGCGCATGGGCCCCGGCGTTGAAGCTGACGATCGGCTCGAACACCCGGAAATTATCCATGATCTTGATCAACAAAAGGAACGTGGTCAGCGGCAAGAGATGCGGGACGATGACGAACCGCAGCCGCTGCCAACGCGTCGCGCCGTCAATCATTGCCGACTCCAGCGTATCCTGCGGCACGGTCTGCAGCCCGGCATAATAGACGACAAAGGCGAAGGGCCCGGTGGACCAGACGCCATAGACGATCAGCATGGCCCACATCATCGGTGTCGAGGCCTTGACCGAAAGGTCAGGGTCGCCCAAGAGCGACTGGATCGCCACCCCAAGAATGCCGCGCGCATCCACCATCCAGAACAGGATCAGCGCGCCAACCAAAGGCGTCACGATCATCGGTAACAGCGAGAAGAAGATCGCAGGCCCCCGCAAGAAGCGCGGAATGGCGTTCACCGCCAGCGCGATGCCGAACCCCAAAAGGATGGCCAGCGGCGTGACCAGCGCCGTATAGGTAAGGGTGAAGGTCAAGGCCCCGTAGAAGGGCAGGTTCAGAACCTGCTTGAAGAAGTCCGCGACACCGGTTGTCAACGACCAGATCGTGCCGATCTCGGACAGGGCCAGATGATTGCGGTCGGTATAGATGTCGGTGCCGACAAAGCGCCCCATCGGCGCTGCCTCGCGCAGCGCGGCCGTTGCCTCAACGTCAACGATGGTGGATTTCTTGCATCCGAAGACGTCGCAATTCTCGACCTCGCGGATCACCTGCTCATTCGGGGCGAAAACCGACTGAAGAAGGACCGAGACGATTGGCATGGCGATGAACAACAGCATCGCCAGGGCCGACGGCAGGATGAACCACAGAAAGGTCTTGTGCTTCATGATGGCCCTTCATGCGAAGATGATCGCGGCATACCGCGCCGTTTGGCGCGATGGGTGAAGCGGGGTGAGGTTGGAAAAGGGCCGACAGCGCAGGAGCGGCGCTGTCGGCCTTGTTGCAGCTTACTTCAGGAAGCCGCCTTCTTTCGCGGCGGCCATGTAGGCTGCTTCGATATCAGCCAACGCAGTGGCCGCATCTTCCTTGCCAGTCAGGAAGTCGGCAAGATTGCCATCGGCCGCCATGTGCATGGCCCCCATGTAGGGTTCCATCGGGTAGGACGGGGCACCTCCGGCGATGCTTTCGGCCACGCCTTGGGCAGCGGCTGTCGGTTGATAGCCTTCGATCATCCAGACCGCCTGACCCATCGTGTCTGCGGTCAGGATCGAGGGCGCGATGCCGGCCTTCATCGCCATGAAGGTTGCGGCGGCGTCTTCGTCCGAGACGTTGGCCGCAACCGTCCAGCCATCCCACCACAAGGTCGTCGCCGGGAAGGCATTGCCACCCGCCGACGGGGTTGCCGCCGCCACGGTGTTTTCTGCAACTCCCGGAGCGGAATCCTTGCCGTCCATCAGCACTTCTGCGCGCGAACCCCAAAGCGTCATGAGCGCGCAGTTGCCCGCTTCCCATTCAGCTGTTGCGGCATTGGAATCGAAGGTCAGGAAATCGGGGTTCATATAACCCGTCAGCGCCTTCATTGCTTCCAGCGCGGCCACACCCTTTTCGTTGTTCACCGCAGGCTCAGCGCTGCCCGGCTTGAAGAATTCGCCACCCATCCCAAGATACATGTTCACGAATTCCTGGCCGAGGTTCCAGCCCACGCCATAGGTCGAACAGAAGGGCGACGCCATCCCGCCAGCCCGAACCTTTTCGGCAGCGGCCAGCAACTCTTCATAGGTCTTTGGGGCTGCAACACCGGCTGCTTCCAGCACATCCTTGCGATAGAACATGTGCTGGGCGTTGGCCATGAAGGCAACCGCCATCACTTTGCCGTCGATCGTGATCAACTGACCCTTCGGAATGTCGGCGCCATGCGCGGCGATCAGGTCGTCCAGCGGACGAAGCAAGCCGGCGCTCATCAGGGGCACGATCGAAGACGAAGCGACGACGGCGCTGGAATACTCGGCCGGGTTCGCGGTCATTCCCGGCGCACTCAGCTTTTCATGATCTTTGGTCAGGTTTGCCTTGACCTCGACAGTACCGGTTGCGCAGGCCGCAGCCGCGTCGGTAACGGTGTGGATGGCTGGAAATTCGTTGCCGATGATCGAAACCTTGCCGGCCGTGATCCCGCAATCAGCGTAAGCAGCGCCAGCAAGCATGGTGGTGCCCAGTAGGCTGGACAGGGCAAGGCCCCGGATAGACATTGTCATTCTGTTCTCCCTGTTCAGCCCGCAAACATTACGGGAATCACCGCTGTGTGCGCGGCATCAGAGAGGATAAGAGTCGATTGCAAGCGTATGCAACAGTTTTCTTGCATACGCTTGCAGAATCCTCCATCAAAGAGGAAATCAACCTTGCCACGAGGGGTGCACCAAATGCTGAGTGAAGGTTTCGATGCCGAGGCAACACCAGACGCACGGCTCCGCACTCAGGCCCATCACCGGTTGACCCGCTTTGCCGAAGCCGGAGCATCTGGCCTTGAAGCCGCGCTGAACACCCTGGCCGCGCCAGATTGCGAGTGGCGCGCCGCGTATCCGATCAACGAGATGCGGGGCACTGCGGCTGCAGCAGTCCGGATTTGGTCACCCCTGTTCGCGGCCTTTCCGGATTTGGAACGCCGCGACACGATCTTCGTTGCGGGGCGCTATCAGGCAAAGACCTACATCGCGGCAATAGGCCACTATTGCGGCACGATGAAGGGTGACTGGCTGGGAATCCCTGCGACCGGCAAGACGATTTATCTGCGCTATGGCGAGGTCTGGCAGATTGGCGACGATGGCCGTGTCGTGCAGGCCAATCTCCTTTGGGATGTCCTTGACGTCATGCGACAGGCGGGCGTCTGGCCTCTCGCCCCCTCAGTGGGGGTCGAGAGCATGTGGCCAGGACCCCTCACCGCCGATGGCGTCCGCTTCACGCCAACTGATCCCATTCACAGTCGCGAAAGCATCGAACAAACCCTTCGCATGCACAGAACCCTCGCCGAGTTCGACGACCGGGGAAGCCTGTCTCGCGATGCGCTGATCGCCATGCCGCAGCGCGACCACTGGCATTCCAGGATGATGTGGTACGGCCCCGCCGGAATAGGCACGACGCGCGGCCTTGACGGCTTTGTTGACGGCCACCAATTGCCCTTTCGCATCGCCTTTCACCGTCCCCAAGGCACATTCGACGAGGTCACGGCCGAACGAACCCGCAACGGTGCGGGGCATTACATCCGCATCGGTGACGGCCCCTATTCCGTCACCGGGGGCTGGCCGTCGGTCTATGCAATGCATATGGGGGCTGGATTCTGCGGTATGCCTGCCAGCGGCAAGCCCGTCTTCATGCGGGTCATGGATTTCTACCTGCACCACGAAGGCCTGATCCGCGAGAACTGGGTGCCGATCGACATGTTGCACCTGTTCGGCCAGATGGATGTCGACGTGTTGGGCAGAATGAACGAGGTGCTGCGCAGATGCCGCTAAATCCTTGTTCTCCAGCATGAAAAACGGAGACTTACGGGCCCGCTCATCTGGTCATGCTGGCTTTGATTTTGTGCGGCCTCCCGGTGATAGCATGATTTACTTTGCTGGGGTCGCAGGTCGGGGCAAAAGCAACTGACCGCTTCTGAGGTGCCGAACAGTGGCACGAAGGATCTCCCGACCGTCTGCAATGGGCCGATCGTGAACAGTCCATCCTGCAACGGGTGCGCTCTGCGCCGCTCAGGCGCGCTGTGAACAAACAATGCCCACCAAAGCTGCCTTTAGATGTTCTTATAAATACGCCGCCTGACCCAACGACACGAAGCTAAGGGACGGCGCGCATCAGGGCGTAAGAAGCCGCGTCAGCATATGGCGGACATGATCGTGGCCGCCGAAAAAGATCGCCAATATCCGGACCCGCTGTTCCGCTTCGTTCACGTCGAACCAGCAGATCGCCCGATCGATCGTCAAATGTAGCAGGCCTGGCAGCAGATCATCGTGACGCCCACCCCGATATGGCGCCGCACACAGTTGATCGGCGCCCTCGCGGATCTCGCGGATGCGGTCCTCGCAATGATCCAGCGCCGCCTCAACGCGCGTCCCGAAGCTGCAGTAACTCTCAAACAGGTGGTCGAAGATCAGGTCAAAATCACGCTCGGCTTCTGCCGAGAACTCAATTCTGAACCGCATGTGCCCGGCGCTTCTCAGTGATCATGCGTGCGATGGTCTTGTCCATCTGGGCGCCGCTGACAAACGCACCGGCAGCGCGCTGGTCCAGCAGCGCTTTCAGCGCCGTTCGGTGCAAATCGTCGTCTTGCATGCGTTGCCGCAGCAGGTCGATCCCCTGTTGCAGCACCGCACTGACGCTCGAATAGCGCCCGGCTTCGACCAGTTCCTTGGCGAAGCGGTGCTGTTCGTCGCTCAGCGAGATCGAAGATTTCACCGTCATAAGGGCACTCCTCTTGCCGCAAAGTAATACCAAGTAGCACCCGCGTCAACCGCCTCGATTGGTGGATGGGCGATATGCTTCAAGCGAAAATCGGCGCGCCAATATCACAATAAATCACATTTAGTCAGTGACTTAGGAGTTGCTCTCTTTTGGTGTTGTGCGCTGTCTGCAGCCATCGCAACGCAACGGAGACCGCCATGAAGCCCCTGACAACACACGAAGAATTCTGCCTGAAGAACGCCGCCCACTTTGTTGCCGCCCGCGGTCGGACGCCCGCCACCCGCACGCGGGAGCAATTCGCGACCCTGCCGGAGGCGCAGGCCTTTGGCGCGGCGATCGGCGACGGCCGCACCATGATCTACGCGGTCACCACCCTTGGCCATTCCGCCCACATCACTAACGCCTGAAGGATCACGACCATGAAAACCAAACCCCTTACCGCCGCGCAGATTGATACCCTTGCCCAGCGCCTCTCCGAGACCCCGATCGAACCGGCCACCTGCTTGTCTTATGAATTCGATGGCGCTTCTGCGAGGAGAGAGCCGCTGCCCGTCTCGGCAAAGATGCGGGCAGCGGCGGTGGTTGGATCGTCACTGGCTTGGTCGTGAACGGATCGTTTCAGAGTTAGATCCGTTGCCCGGCAATGGTTTGCCTGCAAACCATGAAAGGGGACCACCGT
>JANOKC010000163.1:0-10855 GCA_031419035.1 Novosphingobium sp.
AGATTGTGTTCGCGGCTTGTCAATTCGGGAGAGTTTGGTAAGTGCGCCGCCTTCCGCTTATCGGCGGGGCGCGTAGCTCAGTGGTAGAGCACACCCTTCACACGGGTGGGGTCGCAGGTTCAATCCCTGCCGCGCCCACCACTTCCCCACTGAAAACAAACGTTTTTTTAAAATGGGCGATTTTCGCTAACACCCATTTGGACAGCAAATGGACAGCGCGCTGTCCAGTTGCAGTTTGAATACTCATTTGCAACGGCATAAATCCGCTGACAAATTTCTCTAAATTGTTGATAATTAGCCGTTTTATGCCTAATCGCTCTGGCTTCGTGACCAAGTTTCCAACCTGTGAACCCACCCTTACGATTTGAGGCGCGACGGATTCGCGACCCCACCCTTGATCCGGGCGAGGCATGTTCAGGTTAGGTAGGCTCCCTCGCCTCCTTGGGTAGGTAACGCAACGGACCAGATGACATTGGTCGAACAAGAACACCCACTCGCCATATCAGCTGTGCATTAACATAAGTTCTTTCTTTGTTCTCAGATTCATCAGTGCTATGCCACCCTCTCGGGAAGCAAAGAGGTAACGATGGTTCAAAATCGATCCCACGCAGTGATGGCCCAACGTGTTGAGGCCAAGGATAGTCGTGACGACTTCCCTACTCCGCCTTGGGCCACTCGGGCATTGATCGAACACGTCATCGCTCCGCGCTTCGAAGGATTGCAGACACAGACCTGCCTCGAACCGGCGTGTGGCGCTGGGCATATGGACAAGGTTCTGAGGGAATATTTTGGCAACACCGAAGCGTCTGACATCTTTGACTACGGCTACGGGAAGGTAGCCGACTTTCTCAGTGCGCCTTATGCCGTCAACTCTGTAGATTGGGTAATCACCAATCCGCCGTTTAACGCAGCAGAGCAATTCGTTGAGCGCGCTAGGCAGGTAGCGCGGCGGGGCGTGGCTATACTCGCGCGGACGGTATTCATTGAGAGCGTTGGTCGTTTTGAGCGCCTCTTCAAACCCACGCCACCAGCGTGCTTCGCACAATTTGTTGAGCGGGTGCCCATGGTGAAGGGAAGGTTGGATCGAAAAGCCTCAACCGCGACCGGCTATGCGTGGTTTATTTGGACGGAGGAACATACGTCAGACCCTGAATTGGTTTGGATACCACCATGCCGTAAGGCACTCGAAAGAGACACCGACTATGAAGCTCCAGCAAATCGTGCAATACCGCAGACTCGTCAGGCGGAGTTGTTCGATCTAGATGTCGGTTCTCGATATATTGAAGCCGCAAGTTGATTCGACCGTAGATGCTCTTGCGGGCACTGAGTTTAGAGTTGACCCAATTGCTGGGCGGCTTTTTTCGCGAATGACGAGTGTTCTTAGCTCTGCCTATAAGCGGCACGGCGCTATCATCGAGCGAGCAATCGTCGAGGCGTTAGACCAGCACGACCGATATGAAGTTTGGCGAGTGGACAGGTTCGGCGTTCAGCAGCAAGCCAGCACCACCGTAGCAGCAGCAGGCAATAACCCTGGTTCTCTAGCTCAAAGCCATCTTCCTTATGTCGGCGATGGGCAAGGAGACACACACCTTCAGCTTGATGCCGTTGTATTCGATCATCAGGACAACGTGGTATCGTGCTACGAGATCAAGCGCGGAAACGGGGCGTTCGACGCGGGCAAGCAGCGCTCTATGAAGAGGGATGCGTTAGTTGCAAAAATCTTGCTGAGGAACCATTGCATCGGACGTGGCTTCCAAGCAATCGATAGCCGTTCGCATGTTATTTTCTACTACGGGGTGCGCTCAATCGCCGCACCGATGGGAATCATAGGAACTGAATTGGACAACCATTTTGGTGTGCCCATTTATGAGACCGTCGAAGAGGTTAATGCTTATTTCCGAGGGCGGCTCTTTGAAATTATTTCTAGCTAATAGTGGTTCCGCGACAGATGTTGAAGGCTCTGCCAAAGCCGCATAAAGCGATACCTAAGGTTCCCTGAAATGGGTCCGCACCTTTATCAGATTTTCGTAGACGCGGTGATTAGCCCGATTTCCCTCACGGATGTAGGGCAGACATTTGTCGTGATAGAAGCAGATAATGCCTCGAATGTTGTCTCTGATTATCGAAGGATCTAGATCTCCTCTGAGGATTCCGGAGCAGATCAATTCATAGTAGTTTAGAAGATAGCCAACTGAGCTAGCCGCCTTGGCGTCTTCCTCGCAGCCCGTAGCTCGTAGTGCTTGAAGAGTCCCAAGGGAGACGAGTGGCTCAAGCTCCATCCCAAACTGCCGATTAAAGCGCAGAAGCGCGTCTCCGAATGGAGCATGAGAAAAGCGGGCAAACAGCATATTGTTAGTGTGCTGGCGCACTGCATTCCGATGGGTCATCCAGCCTGTTACCGCCCATCCGAGTGCCAAAACTGAAAGAGAAATTAGGGCTGCGTAAATCGGATAAATGGGGTTGTTCCGGTTGTGTTTATATACGTAGACGCCCGCCATAAGGGCGGCAAAAATGACCATCCCTGACATCGAGAGGACAAAGCCAAACGGCCTTGCCGTTAGCAGATCGTAGTAGGCTTTGAAGGAAGATGTCTTCTTAGCTAGATTGTCTACAGCTTTTGCAGAACGCGCTCGGAAGAAAACCTCCTCGCTCTCTGTAAGCGAAAATGAGGACAAGGGAGGAGGGTTTGACTCGGCGATTATCGCGCTGATAATCGCTCGCCGATCAGCCCAACTCCGATACGGCTCGGCCATTTTTGTCCCTCCATTCAGCATTCGTTTATTGACATAGCCTATCTTGTGCCTAATTCCTTCTTCGACTCAATAGGAGGCATTCATGCGTGAGCAGACTCCCGGAGCCTAACTGGTCTCCAAACATTTACCCCCGGCTTGTCCGGGGGTTTATTTTGTCCAGCGCTTGCGGCGCTCAGGTCGCACAATGGGAACCCTTTGTTGCCTAGTTGGCAAGCTTGTCAGTCTACCGATATCGGGCGTCAAAACCAGTCTCGATGGACTCGAGGTCAAACAAGTCTTGGACAGCAATTGGACAGCGCATCCCCCTTCGTTCTGGCTTGATTCTGGGTCCGTTCTGCCCCAAATCGACTTCTAGAGCACCTAAAACTGCCGAACTGTCCGATAGAAAATCCTTCACACGGGTGGGGTCGCAGGTTCAATCCCTGCCGCGCCCACCATGTCAGCGAAGCAAGCACACGAAGCCTCACTGAGGTGGATCCTGAGTGGACTAGATCAGAAAAAAGCCAATTGCTCCGCCCAATATCAGTCCAGTTAGAATATACCAAAACGAACTGAGCGCCTTCTTTGGGAGTGTGTCCCATTTCCATGGCGGGCGATCAAATTCGTCTAGCGACTTCAAACGCTTTTTCCCGCGCAACGGTCTTATGTCAGGCATAATACCTCGCTTCAAACTCTTACTTAGTTTCTAGATTAGACATGTCGATGACAACAGATTCTTACGACTTGTAAGGTCGCGGCGCAGCCTCAAAATCTGTGTAGCCAGTAATTCCCTTGGTTGAAAGCATGGCGGTGAGCGGGCATAGGCCGGGTTATGCATGATATCCGACAGATCCGCGAAAACCCTGAAGCCTTTGACGCTGCACTGGCGAGGCGGGGACTTGCACCTGCCAGCACGGAGATCCTTGAACCTGATAGCGCCATCCGCGCAATTCAGCCCAAGCTGGAGACCGCACAAGCCCAAGCGAATAGTATCGCCAAAGCAATCGGCGTGACCATAGCCAAAAGCGATTTCGAGACCGCCAATCGTTTGAAATTACAGGTTTCTGACGCCAAGATTATCATTCCGCAGTTTCAGCAAGAACTTAAGGTGCTCAACGAGCGCTTCAAGAATCTACTCGCAGGTTATCCCAACCTCCCAGACGCCGATGTTCCCGATGGCGCGGATGAGACGTGCAACATAGAAGTCAGCCGCTGGGGCACACCGCGCCAATTCAATTTTACCCCCAAGGAACACGCCGACCTCGGCCCGGCGCTGGGCCTCGATTTTGAAACCGGGGCGCTGCTTTCGGGATCGCGCTTCACTTTCCTGCGCGGGCAGATGGCGCGGTTGCAGCGGGCGCTTGGGCAATTCATGCTCGATATGCAAACTGTGACCAACGGCCATACCGAGTGCGCAACGCCGCTGCTGGTGCGCGAAGAGGCGCTGTTTGGCACTGGCCAGCTACCCAAATTTGCCGAGGACAATGTCCGCACCACCGATGGCCGCTGGCTGATCCCGACTGCCGAAGTTTCGCTCACCAATTCGGTCCGCGAGCAGATCCTCGATACCTCTGCCCTCCCGATCCGCCTCACCGCCCTCACCCCCTGCTTCCGTTCCGAAGCGGGTGCGGCGGGCAAGGATACGCGGGGCTATATCCGCCAGCACCAGTTCGACAAGGTTGAACTGGTCAGCATTTGTGCCCCTGAAGATTCTCCCGCCGAGCATGAGCGGATGGTGGGGGCCGCCGAATCGATCCTTGAGGCGCTGGAGCTGCCTTACCGCAAGCTGCTGCTGTGTGCCGGGGACATGGGCTTCACCGCGCGAAAAACCTATGATCTGGAGGTCTGGCTGCCGGGGCAGAATGCCTACCGCGAGATTTCATCGATCTCCAACTGCGGCGATTTTCAGGCGCGGCGGATGAACACGCGCTACCGGCCGGAGGGGCAGAAGAACACCGAGTTCGTCCATACTCTCAACGGATCAGGCCTTGCGGTGGGACGAACGCTCGTCGCGATCCTCGAGAATGGCCAGCAGGAGGACGGCTCGGTTGAGCTGCCAGCCGCGCTGCATCCCTATATGGGCGGGATTACCCGGCTTGCGGTGCCCGGCTGATGCGCATCCTGCTGACCAACGACGATGGTATCCACGCCCCTGGGCTTGATGTTCTGGAAGCCATCGCCCGGCAGTTCAGCGACGACATCTGGATCGTCGCCCCCGCCGAGGAGCAATCGGGGGCTGGCCATTCGCTCACCCTGTCGCGCCCGGTGCGATTGCGCCAGCATAGCGAGCGGCGCTGGTCAGTTTCCGGAACGCCGACCGATGCGGTGATGATGGCGCTGCGCGAGGTAATGCCGGATGCCCCCGATGTGATCCTTTCTGGCGTCAATCGCGGGGCCAATCTGGGTGATGACGTGACCTATTCGGGGACCGTTTCGGCCGCGATTGAAGGCGCGCTCGCCGGCATCCGCTCGATTGCGCTGAGCCAGGTCTATGCTTCGGAAGGAATGGGCGACAATGTGCCCTTTGCCGCAGCGCAGGAATGGGGGGCAAGGGTGCTGGCCCCGCTGCTCGATGCGCCATTGCCGCCGCGCACGCTAGTCAACGTCAATTTCCCCGCGCGGTTGCCCGAGGAAATCCAGGGCATCCGCGTGGTACGCCAGGGCTTTCACGATTATGCCCGTGGTTCGATCGTCGAGGGGATTGATCCGCGCGGCTACCGCTATTTCTGGTTTGGCCTGCACGGGATCGAGCATACGCCGGGCCACGCCACCGATCTGGAAGCGATTGCCGATGGCTATATCTCGGTCACTCCGCTGCAGCTTGATCTGACCCATGACGCGTCAATGGCGGAACTTGCCGGGCGGTTTGGATGAGGTGTCTGGCGCTTTCTGCGGGGATATTGGCGCTGCTGAGTGCGGCCCCATCACACGCGCAGGATCTAGACCCCAAGACTGAGACTGAACACCGCGTCAAACCGGGCGAAACCTTGGGCGGGATCGCCAGCCGCGCCGAAGTGCCGCGCATCCTGATTATCGAGGCGAACGGACTTAAACAGCCCTACAGTTTGCGCGCGGGTCAAAAGCTGATCATCCCGCGCCGGCGCAGCCATGTGGTGAAAGACGGAGAAACCGGGTTTGGCATCGCACTCGATTACGGTGTGCCATGGAATGTGATCGCGGCGGCCAATGGGATTGATCCCAAGGCGGCCCTTCGGATGGGTCAGAGCCTGGTCATTCCAACTATATCGGCCACCTCTGCTGTAACAATCCTTTCACCAGCCTCCAGCCCGACGCCCAGCCCATCTCAAAGCACAGCCCCTGCGCCGGGACGCTATGCCTGGCCAGTCGAAGGAGGCATCCGCCGCGGCTTTGCCCCGCGCAAGGGCAGCGCCAGCTTTCACGACGGGATCGATATACTCTCGCCTTCCGGTACTGCTGTCAGGGCCAGCGCTGCCGGAGCCGTGATCTTCGCGGGCGATGGCCCCAAGGAATATGGCAAAACCGTAATCATCCACCACGGCGGCCGCTGGACCACCACCTACAGCTTCCTCTCGCGGGTCACCGTCAAGGACGGCGAGCAGGTTGCAGCTGGCGAACGGATCGGACTGGTCGGAGAAACCGGCCTTGCCACACAGCCCCAGCTCCACTTCGAAATACGCCGCAACCGCGAGGCCTTTGATCCGGTCCGCTACCTGCCCAAACCGGATTAGTTCGGCCAAGGGTGACGCGGGCAAGATTTGCGCCTATGCGCCGCGCCCATGGCACTTGAGATTCCCGCACAACGCAAGATCGGCATGGTCAGCCTCGGCTGCCCCAAGGCGCTGGTCGATAGCGAGCGTATCCTGACCCGGCTTCGCGCCGATGGCTATGCCATGTCCGCCGATTATGCCGGGGCCGATGTGGTGCTGGTCAATACCTGCGGCTTCCTCGATTCGGCCAAAGAGGAAAGCCTCGCCGCGATTGGCGAGGCGATTGCGGAGAATGGCCGGGTGATCGTCACTGGCTGCATGGGCAGCGAGGCGGAACTGATCCGGGCAAAGTTCCCCGCAGTGCTCGCGGTTACCGGCGCGCATCAATATGAAGCTGTGGTCGAGGCTGTGCATGAAGCTGCCCCGCCCAGCCAAGGGCCGTTCGTCGATCTGATCCCGCAAAACTACGCGGATATGGCCGACATCAAGCTGACCCCGCGCCATTACAGCTATTTGAAGATTTCAGAGGGCTGCAATCATTCCTGCGCCTTCTGCATCATCCCCAATTTGCGCGGAAAACTGGTCAGCCGCCGGATTGATGCGGTGCTACGCGAGGCGGAAAAGCTGGTTGCAGCAGGCACCAAAGAACTTCTGGTGATCAGCCAGGACACCTCAGCTTACGGCGTTGATACCCGCCACGAAAGCCGCGACTGGAAAGGCAATTCCGTCCGTGCCCATATGACTGATTTGGCGCGGGAACTGGGCGGCTTGCGCACGCCTGAAGGCCATGCGCCATGGGTGCGGCTGCACTATGTCTATCCTTACCCCCATGTCGATGCGGTGATCCCGCTGATGGCCGAGGGGCTGCTGACGCCCTACCTCGACATTCCGTTCCAGCACGCCAGCCCATCGGTGCTGCGGGCGATGAAGCGTCCGGCCAATGAGGCCAAGGTGCTGGAACGACTGAAATCATGGCGCGAGATTTGCCCCGATATCGCGATCCGTTCCAGCTTTGTAGTTGGCTTTCCGGGTGAGAGCGAGGCGGACTTTCAGTATTTGCTCGATTGGCTGGATGAAGCCCAGCTTGACCGGGTCGGCGCATTCCGGTTTGAACCAGTGGCAGGCGCGGCCGCAAATGATTTGCCGAACCCCGTCCCCGAAGAGCTTAAGGAAGAGCGCTATCAGCGGCTGATGGAAAAGACCGCCGTAATCAGCGCTGCAAAGCTCGCCGCCAAGATTGGCCGGGTGATCCCGGTGATCATCGATGAAGTGGGCGAGGCTGATGAGGATGGCGATATCGGGGCCACTGCCCGGTCCCAGTCCGATGCACCCGAGATCGACGGCAATGTGTTCCTGCGAAACGTTCCAGATAGCCTTGGCGCTGGCGACATTGCCCATGTGCTGATCGAGGATGCCGACGCGCATGACCTGTTCGGTGTGATTGCGGCTGCCTGAGCCATCAGACAGCCGTAAAATTAGGAATACGTAAACCATACTGGTCTAGCTTTGCTGCTGGTTGAACGAATTTTGCGGCCATTTGAGGTGAGAGTTTAGCGGCAATGGCAGTCGGCAGATTATTCAGGGGCTTGACCGGAAGTTCCGGTGACCAACCCTCTGCGCCTGCAGACTATGGATCGGTAAACGTAATCCGCTCTGCCGACGCCAAGCGCAGGCTTGAGGTTCTGGACGATTTTGAACGCGCCGGGATTGGCTGGCTGTGGGCCACTGATCCTGAAGCCCGGCTGATCTATATCTCTGAGAACGCCGCTGAAAAGTTGGGCTGCTCAATCGAAGAGCTGCTGGCCAAGCCACTGGTCACCCTGTTTGAAACCGATCCCGACGATCCCGAAGAGCGATCGGGTCGCCCGCTGAATTTTCAGCTGAGCGCGCGTAACAAGATCACCGATCTCACGGTCCGGCTGACCCTCGCCCAAACGGCGCAGGACGGCCGCCAGACCTGGTGGTCAATCTCGGGCCATCCGAAGTTCGATGATGGCGGAAAATTCCAGGGCTACCGCGGCGGCGCGAAGGACATCACGGTTGAATATCAGCGCAAGCTGGAAGATTCGCGGCTGGCCGAATATGATTCGCTGACCGGGCTCGCCAATCGCCACCGCCTTAACAAGCGGCTCGAATCAACGCTGGGAGCCTATCGGGCCGCCAAGCGCAGCTGCGCCCTGATGATGCTTGATCTCGATCGGTTCAAGCAGGTCAACGATACGCTTGGCCATCAGGCTGGCGATCAATTGCTCAAGCAGGTGGCCGATCGGTTGAGCCGACTGATCGGCGATCAGGGTGAGATCGGGCGATTGGGCGGCGACGAGTTCCAGATCATCCTGCCCGATATGGATGATCGCGGCAAACTGGGCGACCTTGCCGCCAAAGTGATCCAGCTGTTGTCACAGCCCTATCCGATTGATGACAAGCGGGCGATTATCGGAGCCTCGGTGGGGATCGCAGTTGCGCCCTATGATGGCGTCGAAAAGGACGATCTGGTCCATAGTTCGGATCTGGCGCTTTATTCGGCCAAGAATGGCGGCCGGGGGCAGTTCCGGTTCTATTCCGCTGATCTCAAGGATGAAGCGGAGGAACGCCGTCTGATTGAAGCAGATTTGCGCGAGGCTCTGGAGAACGAGCATCTGCAACTGCACTATCAGCCCGTGGTCCGGGTTGCTGATAATATGGTCGTCGGTTTTGAAGCACTGATGCGCTGGGAGCACCCGGAACGCGGCCATGTCAGCCCGGGCCTGTTTATTTCGATCGCCGAAGAATCCAACCTCATTAACATGATCGGCGAATGGGCCCTGCGCCGCGCCTGCCGCGATGCCTTGAACTGGCCAAAGTCGGTACGGGTGGCAGTCAACGTTTCGGCCAAGCAATTCGTCAATTCCGGCTTTCTGGCGATTGTTACCGATGTCTTGGCCACATCCGGCCTTGAACCGAACCGGCTTGAACTGGAGCTGACCGAAAGCGTCTTTATGGGCGACAGCGATGCCACCGACGAGACTTTCAGTCAGCTGAAGGAACTTGGGGTTCGCCTGGCGCTGGATGATTTCGGGACAGGCTATTCCTCGCTCAGCTATCTGCGCTCGGCGCCGTTCAACAAGCTCAAGGTCGACAAGAGCTTCGTCGACAGCTGCACCCAGAACGATCAGAACAGCGCCAAGATTATCGCCGCGATCATCGGCCTGTCCGATGCGCTGGGCATGGAAACCACGGTTGAGGGGGTCGAGGCATTCGATCAGTTCAATCTGGTCTGCTCGAAGGGCGCAAAATTCATCCAGGGCTGGATCTATTCGAAGGCGCTGCGACTGGAAGAAATCGAAGCGCGGATGGGATCGGGCGAGCTCAAGATTGAACCCGATGGTCCTGACAAGCACCGGCCCGAGCGGCGTTCGGTGTTCCGCCGGGTTGGCCTGATCCACGAAGACCATCGCTATGAGGTGGTGATGCGCGACCTATCAACCACTGGTGCGCGGGTTGAAGGGCTAGTCGGTGTCCCCGATGGGACCGGGCTGGTGCTCGATATGGGCAGCGGGCAGCTTGCAGTTGGCACAGTTAGCCGCTCGCAGGATTCGTCCATCGCCATCGAATTTGAAAGCCCGCTGGTCAATGATGGCGCAGGCGGGCTGTGCACCCGCCACCGCGTATCTCCCTATGCGCTGGCCGCCGCCGGCATGCCGCTCACCTCTTTGCCGCAGGGCAGTTACCCGCTGCCCTTGACTGCCGACGGAACCAAAAGTCGGCCGCAGTTCTTGCAGGTATTGGTCACACGGGGATAACAGCTGGCGCGGTTAGGGCGCGGTTTACAGCCAGCCAATACTTCGGAACCGCAGCCACAGCCCGCCGCAGATCGTGCCAATCACGCCCAGCAAAATAAAGTAGCCATAGCGCCACTCAAGCTCGGGCATGAAGGTGAAGTTCATCCCGTAAATCCCGGCAATTGCGGTCGGCACCGCCAGAATTGCAGCCCAAGCGGCCAGTTGCCGGGTCATTTCGCCCTGGCGGTGTGCTTCCAGCAGGCTCGCGGTTTCCACAATGCTGGCCAGCGTTTCCTTTAGCCCATCCATCCGCGCCATTGTGCGGCGAACATGATCAAGCACATCACGGAACCACACCCGGGCCGCAGGATCAACCGTTGGCAGTTCGGTTGTGGTCAACCGTTCGCATACTTCCTCCATCGGGCCAATGATCTGGTGAAACCGCCGCAACTGGCGGCGCTGGCGGAATATCCGCCGGATAGTGGATCGTTCGGGAAACACGTCGATCGCCCGCTCTTCCATTGCCTGGACTGAGACTTCCAGCTTTTCCATGATCGGCAGATAGCCATCGACAATGAAATCAAGGATCGCATGAGCGACATAATCCGGCCCCTCGGCCAACCGTTCGGCATCGCTTTCCAACCGCTGGCGCAGCGCATTATGCGCCCGGGTC
>JANOKC010000164.1:0-36683 GCA_031419035.1 Novosphingobium sp.
TGATCGGATCAGGCGCAATCGGAATTGAATTTGCCAGTTTCTACAATGATATGGGAGCCGAAGTTACGGTTGTCGAAATGCTCGACCGGATTGTTCCGGTGGAGGACGCCGATGTCTCCGCCTTCCTCGAAAAATCGCTCAGGAAGCAGGGCATGACCATCCTCACCGGGGCCGGGGTCGAAAGCATCGATGTTACCGCCAAAGGCGTCACGGCCAAGATCAAGGGCGCGGATGGTAAAATCACCGTAGCCGACTATAGCCATGTAATCGTTGCGGTCGGGATTGCTCCAAACACGGAGAGCATCGGGCTGGAAACGCTTGGTATCAAAACAGATCGCGGGATCATCGCGATTGACGGCATGGGCCGCACCAACGTCGCTGGGGTCTGGGCCATCGGCGATGTCACGCCGGGGCCATGGCTCGCCCACAAGGCCAGCCACGAAGGCGTGATTGCCGCTGAGGCCATCGCAAAGGCGCTCGGCAACAAGGACGTCCACCCCCATGCGATGGACCGGAACAACATTCCCGGCTGCACCTATTGCCACCCGCAGATCGCCAGCGTCGGCCTGACCGAGGCCAAGGCCAAGGAGGCCGGATACACGGTCAAGGCCGGAACCTTCCCGTTCATCGGCAATGGCAAGGCGATCGCGCTGGGCGAGGCCGAAGGCTTCATCAAAACCGTGTTTGACGCCAAAACCGGCGAATTGCTCGGCGCGCACATGATCGGCGCCGAAGTTACCGAGCTGATCCAGGGCTATGTTGTCGGCAAAACGCTCGAAACCACCGAGGCCGAACTGATGGCCTCGGTGTTCCCGCATCCAACGCTGTCAGAGATGATGCATGAATCGGTACTGACCGCCTATGGCCGCGCAATCCATATGTAGTTTAGCGGCTAAGCGGCCCGTCGATCACAGCCTGGCGAACGATATTCTCGAACACGGCGATATGCAGCGGATCAGTAAACTCGCAGCCGAATGCGTGGCCCTCTTGCCAGCGAATTCTGGCGCTTAGCAGTTGCAATCCGGGGATCTTGATCCGCAGCGGCAGTTCCGGGTTGCAAGCTGGCAGCCAGGCAATCCGGAAACCCTGCTCGGAGATATCTTCCAACCTTGCAACCGCCCATGGCCGCAAGCCTTGCCTAACTTCACACAACAAAGTGACGCCCGCCCGGTGTGACCGGTTTGTGCCTTTATCAGTGAATGCCGGGAAAATCTGATGCTGCAAGATGGCCTCCGTTTCCACCTTGATAGCGGCAGACTGTTGCTATTCCGTTAGCAAGTTGGCGGACAGGGTGGGATTCGAACCCACGGTGAGCTTCCACCCACGACGGTTTTCAAGACCGTTGCCTTAAACCACTCGGCCACCTGTCCTTAGAGCGGTAAGTTGCGGCTAGCGCCATACAAGCGGTTTGCCAACCATGCTTTGCCATTTTCATCACGCCCTGTCTGTGCGAAGACAACGCCTATGTCACTTTTCCGCTCTCTCAAGCTGGCCCTGCCACTGGGTATGGCTGCTGCCTTGCTCTTTATGCCAATGCCCCCGCTAGCGGCGCAAACGACGCCAGAGGGAGGATTTCAGGACTATTTGCAGACCCTTGCCGCCCGTGCACGCAGCGAGGGAGTGAGCGAGCGGACAATTACTGCGATGACCACAGGGTTGACCTTCAATCCGCGCGTCATTGCGCTTGATCGCGCCCAGCCAGGAGCGATTCCTGGATCTCAACCAGCGCTGGCGCCCTATCTTAGAACCCATGTTGATGCGGCGCGGATTGCTGGTGGGCGCAATACCTATCAAGCGGTTGCGACGATAATTCCAAAAATCGAACAGCGCTACGGCGTTCCAGCGCCGATCTTGCTTGCGATCTGGGGGCATGAAACCAACTATGGCCGCTACACGGGCGATTTTGATCTCGCCCGCTCGCTTGCCTCGCTGGCCTATGAAGGCCGCCGCCGCCAGCTGTTTGCCGATGAGTTTATTGCGCTGCTCAAAATGCACAATCACGGCGTGCCGCGCGCGCGAATGGTTGGCAGCTGGGCCGGAGCCTTTGGTAATCCGCAATTCCTGCCCAGCGTCTATCTGCGTCTCGCTCAGGATGGCGATGGCGATGGGGATGCGGATATCTGGAATAGCCGCGCCGATACTTTGGCCTCGATTGCCAATTATTTTCGCGATTCAGGCTGGCGACCGGGCCAACCTTGGGGGGTGCGGGCTGCGGTGCCCGCAGAGTTTAATTCGGTTCAGGTAACCCGCCGTCTCGAATCACCCACTTGCCCTAAGGTCCATACCCGGCATTCGGCCTGGAAAACTATTGGTGAATGGCGTGCTTTAGGTGTCTCACCCCTCGCCAAAATTAACGATAATGTACTGGCAAGCCTAATAGAACCGGACGGACGGGGGAAATCTGCATTCCTCTTAACCGGTAATTATCGGGTTATCCTCAATTATAACTGCTCGAATTACTACGCACTATCCGTGGGATTGCTTGCAGATGAGATTGCCCGTTAACCGATTCGCGCCGCTTGCGGCACTGACATTCCTGGCTGCTTGTGGCGGAGGCGGAGGCCTTGCCCGTGATCTGCCGCCAGAACCTGCCAATGGACCCGCTGCCGATTACCCCATGGTGGTAGGCGCACCGTTCGTGGTTGACGGCAAGACTTACACTCCGGTCGATACAATGAACTACGATGCGGTGGGTTATGCCGGGATCAGTTCCGAGGATGGAGCAGCCATTTCAGGCGCGCACCGCACACTGCCGTTGCCAAGCTATGCCGAGGTGACTTCGCTCGAAAGCGGCAGGACCATTCTTGTCCGTCTGGAACGACGCGGGCCGATGACTGGCTCACGCCTGATCGATCTTTCGGCAGGCGCTTCGGCCCAGCTTGGCATCACCGGCCAGAACCGTGCGGCGATCCGGGTTCGGAGGGTCAATCCGCCCGAAGCTGAAAGGGCCTTGCTCCGCGCCAGCCAGACTGCGCCGCTTCGGATGGATACACCCAAGTCATTGCTCGCTGTGTTGACCCGCAAGCTGGATCAGCAGGACGGTGTAGTATCACCCCCGCCGAAAATTGCGCCGAGTCCGGAGCCGAGCCCTGCGACTGCTATTGCGCCTGTCGTTGTACCACCCGCCAAACCTAATCCTAAGCCTAAGCCTGCTGAGGTAATTGCGCCATTGCCTGCACCTGCGGCTGCGCCGCCTGCGCAAGCAAATCCAAAACCGGCTGCAAAAGCTGGTTCGCAAGTCGTCCAGGTTGCAGTATTTTCCACCCGCGAACGTGCGGAGACCGCCAGCGCCAAGTTGGGCGGCCAGGTAAGCCAATCAGGCCAATTGTGGCGCGTTCGGACAGGGCCTTTTGCCGCGGGTGCTCAGGCTGCTGCCGCACTGGCGAAGGCAAAGGCTGCCGGGTATAGAGACGCACGAATCCAGCGCGCCGACTGATCGCTCCTGATCTTCGCGCGTTTGAAGTATGCGCGAGGGGTAGCTTGTTTGAAACGGTTTACTCCGCTCCTGATGCTCGCCGCATCTGGCGCGTCAGCACCTGCTCATATTGCATCTCCGGTCCCGGCACTGGTTGATCGGGTGCCGATTGTGCTGCTGGTCGACCTGAGCTCTGGCCAGACCCTCTATGCGCGCCAGGCCGAACGTCGTTTTCTTCCCGCTTCGGTGACCAAGGCGATGAGCGCATTGGTTGCGTTTGACCTGATCGCGCGCGGCAAACTGCTTGAGGATCAGCGTTTTAAGGTTGACGAGGAGACGGCTCGGCAATGGTCGGGCAAGGGCACCAGCCTGTTTCTGGCAGCCGGGACAGAGATTTCGGTCGCAGAATTGCTTAAGGGATTGACCACCGCTTCAGCCAATGACGCTTCGGTGGTCCTGGCCAAAGCCGCGCTCGGCAGTACGGAAGCCTGGCAAGCCCAGATGAATCTGGAAGCGCAGCGGCTAGGAATGAAAGGCAGCCATTTTGCCACACCAAATGGTTGGCCAGATAATGGCGCGAGCTATGTCACTGCGCGTGATCTGGTTAGGCTGGCTGACGCGCTGATCAATCGCCATCCGGCGCTTTACCAACGTTATTTTGGTCATCCAGGTATGGACTGGAACGGGCGCAGCCACGCCAATCACGATCCCTTTGTCGGCGTTGTGGCAGGCGCAGACGGGATCAAGACCGGCCATACTTTTGAAGCGGGATTCAACTTCCTTGGCTCGGTTAAACGCGGCGAGCGGCGCTTGGTCTTGGTGACTGGGGGAGCGCAGAATGAGGATCTGCGGGCCAAAGCCTCCCGAGACCTGGTCGAATGGGGTTTCTCGGCATGGAGCAGCCGAATCCTGTTGGGCGAGGGCACCAGGATCGGCGCAGCCCGAATCCAGGGCGGCGATGCACGAACTGTGGCGCTCACCGTCGGACGCCGGTTTACGGTTGCTGTTCCTAAAGGCAGCAATCCGGAGATGAAGGCACAAATATTCTATAGAGGCCCTCTGCAAGCGCCGATTGCCAAGGGTGCGCCAGTTGCTGAATTGCAAGTCCAGATCGCCGGACAGCCAACGCATAGCCTCCCGCTCGTCGCTGCCGAGAGTGTCGGGGTGGCAGGACCGCTTGACCGGCTTATCAATGGGCTGGCAGGGCTGGTTTGGTGACAAAGGGAAGATTCATTGCGCTGGAAGGCGGGGAGGGGGCGGGCAAGTCCACTCAAGTTCGCCTATTGGCCATTGCGCTGGAGGCGCGCGGGATTGCTTGCGTGGTAACCCGCGAACCCGGCGGCACTCCTGGTGCAGAGGCAATCCGCGCCCTGCTGCTCGGCACAGTGGGTGATGGCTGGAACGCCCGCGCCGAAGCGCTGCTGTTTGCCGCCGCGCGCTCTGATCATGTCGAACGGCTCATTCGTCCGGCGCTGAATCGCGGCCAATGGGTGATATGCGATCGCTTTGTCGATTCAAGCCGGGCCTATCAGGGTGGAGGCGGAGGCCTCTCTGATGCGGAGGTGGTTGAGCTGCACCGAATCGGCAGTCAGGGCCTGCTGCCTGACCTGACGCTGCTGGTTGAAGTCCGCACAGAAGTTGCAGCTTTGCGGCTTGCCCAGCGCGACATCGAGGGAGGTGACCGAATTGGCGGACGAGATGCTGCCTATCATCATATGGTCGCGCTTGCTTTTGACCGGATCGCCGCAGCCGATCCCAATCGGTTTGTCAGGATCGATGGAAATGGGGGCCCCGAGGAGGTTCAAGTTGCGGTGCTGAGCGCAGTCCTGAGGCTCGAAGCATGAGGCTATCCGGACATGACGAGGCTTGGCGCGAATGGCGCGCCGCGATGACGTCACCACGGATGCATCATGCTTGGATTCTCAGTGGCTTGAGGGGAATTGGCAAAGCGCATTTTGCTCGGGCCGCTGCGGCTGAGCTGGTCGCAGAGGAGAGAATACCTCAGCCTTCTGTTGCTGCGCACCCTGATATCATCACCCTCGATCACCTTCCTGCAAATGACGATGAGGAAAAGAAGCGCGCCGAGGGCAAGCCATTTCAGACCAAGCGCAATATCACGATTGATCAGATTCGCCGGATGCAGCAGCGGCTCTTTACCCGGCCAACACTCGGCAGCCGAAGAGTCATCATCATTGATCCGGCGGACGATATGGAGAAAAGCGCAGTCAATGCGCTGCTCAAGAGCCTGGAAGAGCCGCCGGTCGGAACTTTCTTCCTGCTGGTGGCCCACCGCCCGGGGCGCCTGTTACCAACGATCCGTTCGCGCTGCCGGTTACTGCGGTTTTCGCCGCTTGCCGCCAGCGAAGTCGGGGATATCCTCGCGCGTGAGGCACCAGAGGCTGATCCAGCAACCCGCGCAGCAGCGGTGACAGCCGCAGAAGGCTCACCCGGATCGGCACTGGCATTCGTCGGGCAGGAACTTGGCGCGTTGCACCAGCTCATGCTGCGGTTACTGAATGAAGGAGATGACAGCTTTGCCCTGCGCGGCGCGCTTGCCGACGAGATCGGTGCCCGCCCAGATCGCGAACGGATGCAGGCCGCAGTGGAACTCGCCCGCGCAGTGCTTGCCGCAGAACTCGGCTCGGCCACGCGCCAGCGGCAATGCCAGATCATCGAGTCCCACGGCGCACTGGTGCGGCTTGGCGGGCAATTGCCGACCTATAACTTCGATCCCAGCCTTGCCATCATGGAAATTGGCGGGTTGCTGGCCTCCGCTGCGATCCCTACAGAGACTTTTGCCTGAAATATCACGAAAAGACCGCATCCGGCATGGCCGAACCATTCTACATCACCACTGCGATCAGCTATCCCAACGGCAAGCCGCATATCGGCCATGCCTATGAAGCGATTGCCGCCGATGTAATTGCCCGGTTCCAGCGCCAGATGGGTCGCGATGTGAGGTTTCAAACCGGAACCGACGAACATGGGCTGAAGATGGCCCAGAAGGCCCGCGAGCTGAGGGTCAGTCCGGGTGCACTTGCAGATGAAATGTCACAATATTTCATTGATATGTGTGATAAGCTCAATGTCAGTTATGATGTATTCCAGCGCACTACTGAGCCGCGTCACCACCTCGCCAGTCAGAAATTGTGGCGGCGGATGGAAGCCAATGGCGATCTTTACCTTGATCGCTATGAAGGCTGGTATTCGATCCGCGACGAAGCCTATTATGACGAGAGCGAGCTGATTGATGGGGAGGGGGCCGAACCACTATCGCCAAAACTCTCGCCCCAGGGCACTCCGGTCGAGTGGACAGTAGAGGAAAGCTGGTTCTTCCGCCTGTCAAAATATGCCGAGCCATTGCTGGCACTATACAATGCCGATGCAGACTGGTTGCAACCTGACAGCCGCCGCAATGAAATCATGCGGTTTATCGAAGGAGGATTGCGCGATTTATCGGTCTCGCGGACCAGCTTTGACTGGGGCGTCAAGGTTCCTGGCAGTGACAAGCATGTCATGTATGTCTGGGTTGATGCCCTAACCAATTATCTGACTGGACTTGGTTTTCCTGATAATACGCCGGAAATGCAGAAATGGTGGCCGGCCGATGTGCACCTGATCGGCAAGGACATCGTCCGCTTCCACGCGGTCTATTGGCCAGCCTTCTTGATGAGCGCGGGACTTGCGTTGCCCAAAAAAGTATTCGGGCATGGATTTTTGCTCAACCGCGGGCAGAAGGAGTCCAAATCGCTCGGCAATGTTACCGATCCGATCGAACTGGCCGATAGATTTGGAGTAGACAATTTACGCTATTTCCTGATGCGCGAAGTCCCATTCGGACAGGACGGCAGCTATTCACCCGAAGCCATCGTCAACCGTTGCAATGCAGAGCTTGCCAATAGCTTTGGCAATCTGGCTCAACGTAGCTTATCCATGATTTTCAAAAATACGAACGGTCAAATTCGAGCGGATATTGAAGCGGAACCGGTCGATACCGAACTTGAAGGGATGGTCAGGGCAAACATCGGCACACTCAAGACTGCCTTTGGCACCCTCGGATTTAGCGATGGCATCGAAGCCTGGATGCAGGCCGTCTTTGCATGCAATCAGTATGTCGATGAAATGGCGCCCTGGGCATTGCGCAAGAGCGATCCGGAAAGGATGGAAGGCGTGTTGATGACGTTGTTCCGCTGTGTCCGCGATCTGGCGATTGCAGTTCGGTCTGTAGTGCCCGCTTCTGCTGACGATCTGCTCGATCAGATGGGCATAGCCCCTGATGCCCGCGATTTCTCCGCACTCGGGAATCCAGACTGGTTCGTCACGCTGGCGGCAAGCGGATTTGTTTTGGCACAGCCCGTCGGTGTTTTTCCAAGACTCGATCCACAGTCAGAAGACAGCTGATGCTGATCGATTCACACTGCCATCTTGAGTATAAGGGCCTTATCGAGGATCAGGCTGCAGTTCTGGCCCGCGCTCGAACGGCCGGGGTCGGGGGCTTTCTCAACATCTCGACCCGCCAGCGCGAGTGGGATCAGGTTATCGCTACAGCCTCGCGCGAGGCGGACATCTGGGCCAGCGTCGGGATCCACCCGCATGAGGCCGATGAACATGCTGATCTGGGCGAGGGTGTACTGCTCGCCGCGACCGAACACCCTCGGGTGATAGCAATTGGTGAGACGGGGCTTGATTATTACTACGACCGCTCCGACCGAGTGACACAGCAGGCGTTGTTTCGCACCCATATCGGTGTAGCGCGGCAAACCGGCCTGCCATTGATCATCCACACCCGCGATGCCGAGGATGATACCGCAGCAATCATTGCCGATGAGATGGAGCAGGGCGCTTTCCCGGCACTGATCCACTGCTTCACCGCATCGGCCGAATTTGGCCGCAAGATGCTTGATTTGGGCCTGACTATCTCGATTTCAGGGATTATAACATTCAAGAACGCTAAAGATTTGCAGGAAATAGCTGCTAAACTGCCTGAGGATCGCCTGCTGGTTGAAACTGACGCGCCATTCCTGGCACCAGTGCCGCACAGGGGAAGGCCCTGTGAACCATCGTTTGTGGCCGATACAGCGCGGTTTGTTGCGCAGTTGCGCGGTGTATCGCCTGAAGCCTTGGCCGAGGCGACAACCCGCAACTTCGCGGCGCTATTCCGGAAGGCCGCGGTTTGAAGCTGCTGATGCTTGGTGCCGGCACATCGACAGGTGTGCCTCGGATCGGAAATGATTGGGGCCAGTGCGACCCAGCGGAACCGCGTAATCGCCGCAGCCGCGTGTCGATCATCGTTGAAAGTTGTGAGGGAAAGCGGTTGCTGGTCGATACTTCTACCGATTTGCGCAGCCAGCTGCTCGCCAATGATATTGACCGGGTTGATGCTGTATTCTGGACCCATGATCATGCCGACCATTGCCACGGAATCGATGATCTGAGGCCGATGCGCTATGGCCGCAGCGGGCCGCTACCGGGATTTGCGGCCGATGAAACCGTGCGGCGGCTGCGTCAGCGGTTTGGCTATGTGTTCGCTGGCCAGGATGGATATTACACCATCGTCAACATCGACACGCTTGATCGGCTGCGTATGTTCGGCGGGATTTCGGTTGATTTCTGCCAGATGCCGCATGGCCCAGCGCAAAGTACCGCGTTTCGATTTGAAGCGGACGGTAAATCAATTGGTTATGCGACAGACTTCAGTGCGATAACGCGCGAAATGGTCGAACTGTTCGACGGGGTCGATTTGCTCGTAACGGACTGCCTGCGCCGCGAGCCGCATCCAACGCATGCGCATCTTGGCATGGCGTTGGAACTGATTGAAGCATCTCGGGCGAAACGGGCAATACTGACGCACCTCGACAAGTCGCTGGATTATGCCACGCTGTCAACAGAAGTACCAACGCATGTAGTGGTTGGCTTTGATGGGTTGGAGCTGGAAACGTGAGTGGTTTGATGATCGTGTCGCTGATCTCGCTTACTGCCTGCCTTGTGCTAGCACTGCGAAACCTGCGTGCTGACGGTCTGGCGTTTGAAACTCGGGCTTGGATGGCTGTGACCTGGTTGCTGATTATTGCCGTGGTTGCCTTTGTTGCGGGCCAGTTTGGCACATGAGAGGCCTCATCGTCTGCGTTTATATTTAACATAATATATATTATCAATCTTATATGCCAATAGAACCAGAACCCCCTCTCAGCCGCCTTATCCAGATTATGGCCCGGCTTCGTGACCCGCTAACGGGCTGCGAATGGGATCGCGTGCAAAGCTTTGCCACGATAGCGCCCTATACAATCGAGGAAGCCTATGAAGTTGCCGACGCGATCGAACGCGACGACATGGCGGGACTGCGCGATGAGCTTGGTGATTTGTTGCTCCAGGTCGTGTTCCATTCGCGGATTGCCCAGGAAGCCGGCCTGTTCGATTTCGCCGCGGTGGCCTCGTCAATCGGCGACAAGATGGAAGCGCGCCACCCACACATTTTCGGCGGTGCTCAGAATGACGACCAATCGAGCGTTGATCGCTGGGAAACGCTCAAGGCGGCAGAGCGCTCTGCCCAAGGCCAAACCAGCGCGCTGGATGGAGTTGCCCTCGCCCTCCCCGCATTGATGCGCGCCCAGAAATTGCAGAAACGCGCCGCGCGGCAGGGGTTTGACTGGCCGGATACTGAGGGTCCAGCGGCGAAAGTGGTCGAGGAAATGGGTGAACTTGCTACTGCTGGAACAGGCATAGAACGCGCCGAAGAGGCCGGAGATCTGCTGTTCGCTGCGGTCAATCTGGTCCGCGCCTATGGAATCGACCCAGAAGAAGCATTGCGCGCCGCCAATTTGAAATTCGAGCGCAGATTTCGAGCGATGGAGCAACTGGCGTCTGGCAAAGAGCAAAGCTTCGCGGCCCTCGATCTGGAGCAGCAGGAACAGCTGTGGATCGATGTCAAGGCGTCAGAGTCTGGAAAAGCGCCCTAGATCCCTTGGAGTGAGCCGCACCTCAAGCTGCCGCAATGGGCCGCGTTGATCTGCTCCGCCTTCGCTATCTGCGCTCACTTCGCCATTGGCATGAAGCCAGGCAATTCGTTGGCCGTCGCTAGCCGGAACCAGAAATTTATGCAGCTTGGCTCCAGCAGACAGCACCTCGCCAACCTTGACCAGCAGCGTTTCACAACCCACTCCGGTCAGCGCTGAAATCGGGACAACAACCTCACCCTCATGAAGTTCGACTTGCTCGGTGAGTTCAGAAGCACGCTCGGTATCGAGCAAATCCCATTTGTTCCAGGCTTCGATGATCGGGATTTTGGACTCGGAATCTTCTGGATCAAGCAGACCAAGATCGCTCAGCACCTGAAGGACCTGACGCTTCTGCGCAGCAGTATCCGGATTGGCGATATCGCGGACATGGACGATCACATCGGCGGCGGTTACTTCTTCCAGCGTGGCCCGGAATGCGGCTACCAGCTGCGTCGGCAGATCGGAGATAAAACCCACCGTGTCTGAAGCGATCGCCTTGTCCAGCCCCGGCAGACGGACCGCCCGCATTGTAGGGTCGAGCGTGGCGAACAGCAGATCTTCTGCCAGCACCGACGCACCGGTCAACCGGTTGAACAGCGTCGATTTCCCGGCATTGGTATAGCCGACCAGTGCGATGACCGGCCATGGTGCCTTTTCGCGCCGGGAGCGGTGGAGCCCGCGGGTCCGGCGGACCTGTTCCAGCTCCTTGCGCAACCGGGCCACACGGTCACGGATCAGGCGCCGATCTGCTTCAATCTGGGTTTCGCCTGGCCCGCCCAAAAAACCATAGCCGCCGCGTTGCCGCTCAAGATGAGTCCAGCTTCGGACAAGTCTTCCGGCCTGATAATCGAGATGGGCGAGTTCAACCTGCAAGCGCCCTTCAGCAGTGGCGGCTCGCTCGCCGAAGATTTCGAGGATCAGTCCGGTGCGGTCGATCACCTTGCGTTTGAGCTTTTCTTCCAGGTTCCGTTGCTGGATCGCGGTCAGTGCACCATCGATGACGACCAATTCTGCCTCATTCTGCGTGCAGGTAATTGCGATATTCGCGATCTGGCCTTCGCCTAGCAAGGTTGCCGCGCGGGCTTCACGGATCGGGATGGTGAGGATCTCGGTGACGACCAGCCCGATCGCCAGCGCCAGGCCCCTCGCCTCCTCGGCGCGGGCCTGCGCATCAAGCGCACCGGCGCCTCCGTCTCGCATTGGCCGACCACGAAATTCAGGACAAACGACAACTGCCCGCGCTCCGCGCGTTACTTCGCCTTCAAGCTCCTGACTGTTATTCAGGCGTCACCGCCCTCTTCGCCGTCCCAGTCTCCGGTTAGGTCAACCGGGCTAACCGGCTGAATCGTAGATACGGCGTGTTTGTATGCCAACTGAATATAGCCATCGCGCTCAAGCAGCATGCAGAACAGATCAAAGGCCGCCACGCGGCCCTGAAGCATAACTCCGTTGACCAAAAACATGGTGACCTGGACTTCGGCATTGCGAACACTGGTTAGGAATACGTCCTGCAACAGGCGTATCTTCTTCGCTCCCTCGGTGCCGCCAGAAAACAGGCGCACGTCAACTGGCTGTCCCGGCATGATGGTTGAAACCGCGTGTTTGTAGATCAGTTGGGTCTGACCATCGCGGCGCAGCAGGATCGAGAAATTGTCAAACCAGGTTACTATTCCCTGCAATTTAACGCCTTTGACCAGAAACATGGTCACCGGAACCTTGTTTTTACGCAGCAAATTCAAAAATTGGTCCTGCAAGTTCTGGCTCTTGCCACTAATCGGGCTGGCCAATGGAACTTCGCTTAACTCTTCGACTTCAGCTTGAAGCTTTTCAGGTTTGGCGCGCGCAGAAAGGGTACGTTCGGACAATGTCAGTCTCCATATTATTGGCGGCCGTTTCGGCGGCTCGCAATCTGGCCAATTCCTGCCTAGGATAGGAATCGAGCCGGTAGCTTGACAATACTATCGCGTTCAGACGTCCAGGTAAATGCTCAAACTTCTGCTGAATCCTCGCCATCCTCACGGCGATCAGCCATCCCAAGCAATTTGAGCTTGCGATGAAGCGCAGAGCGCTCCATCCCTACAAAATTGGCAGTCTTAGAGATATTGCCTGAAAAGCGTCGGATCTGGACCCGCAAATATTCACGCTCGAAGTTCTCCCGGGCCTCGCGGAGGGGTACACCCATCAGCGCCGAAACGCCCGTTTCAGCACTCATTCGGCCATTGATCACTTCGCTCGGCAGCATGTCCGGCTCAATCTGGGCGAGCTTGTCGCGCGGGGTAAGTATGATGGTGCGTTCTACGACATTGCGCAATTGGCGCACGTTTCCAGGCCATTCATAAGACTGCAAAGCAGCCATAGCCTCCATTGTCACTTCGGGCGGCGCAACGCCTTGATCTGCTGCAAAACGCGCAAAAAAGTGATCAACCAGTGCCGGAATATCTTCGCGGCGATCACACAGCGAAGGGATATTCACCGGCACAACATTAAGCCGATAAAACAGATCTTCGCGGAACCGTCGCTCGGCAATTTCCTTCTCAAGATTCCGCGCGGTAGACGAAACCACGCGCACATCGACCCTGATTTGGCGATGTCCACCAACCCGGACGATCGCCTGATCTGTTAACACGCGCAGAATCCGCGCTTGGGTTGAAAGCGGCATATCCGCCACCTCATCAAGATAAAGCGTCCCACCGTCGGCCATTTCAAGCAAACCTGCGCGAACCAGCTTGCCGCCGGTTTCTTCGCCGAACAATTCTTGTTCGAATCGTTCAGGGGTAATCCGCGCCGAGTTGACGGTGACGAAGGCCCCACTAGCGCGCGGACTCCAGCTATGCAGCAGTCGCGCCGCCACTTCTTTGCCCGAACCTGCTGGCCCGGTGATCAGCAATCGACTGCCGGTATTGGCGATCCGCTTTAACGTGGCGCGCACCTGATTGATTGCCGAGCTATTGCCGGTAAATTCATCCGAAGTAACAAACCCCTCACGCAGCCTGGCATTTTCGCGGCGCAAGCGTTCGGTTTCGGTGGCGCGAGCGACGAGAAGCAGCAGCCTCTCTGCCTCGAACGGCTTTTCGATAAAATCCATCGCACCGCGGCCGATTGCCGAAACTGCGGTGTCGATGTTGCCGTGGCCCGAGAAGATGATCACCGGCAGCTCGGGCTCACGGCTTTTGATCGCATCAAGCACTTCGAGCCCGTCCATTGGACTGCCGTGAAGCCACACGTCGAGCAGCACCAGTGACGGTCTGCGCTGATCTATTGCTTCAAGTGCGGCCCCACTGTCTCCTGCGGTCCGGCATTCATAGCCTTCATCACTGAGGACGCCGGCCACGAGTTCACGAATGTCGCGTTCATCGTCAACGATGAGAATATCAAGCGCCATTCAATCTTCCTACTCTGCTGCTTCTTGCGTTCGCTGTCCTGCCAGCGGATCGCGGGCAAAGCGCATAGTGACTATGGTTCCATCAGGGCTCCCGGGGGCAAATGACATTTCGCCGCCATGCTCCTCAACGATCTTGTTCACGATGGCCAGACCCAGCCCGGTACCTTTGTCGCGGGTCGTTACATAGGGCTCGGTAATCCGCTCGCGGTCTTGCGGCAGGCCAACCCCATTGTCGGATATAGTCACAACTACATCCTCATCCTTGTGACGAAGCGCCACTGTCACCCGTCCGCGATAGTCGGCATCAGCGACCTTATGCCTTGCCTCGATCGCCTCAACCGCATTCTTGAGAACATTGGTCATCGCTTGACCAAACTGATGCCGATCACATGCAATAACGCCGATTTCAGGATCTGAGGCAAACGCGAAATCGATGTCGGGACGTGCCACTTCCTGCAAAAACAATGCTTGTCGCGCGAGATCGACCGGGTCTTCGCCGCGGAAAACCGGTTTGGGTAACCGGGCGAAAGATGAGAACTCATCAACCATTTTTCTAAGGTCGCCAACTTGGCGAATGATCGTATTGGTGAGCTCCTCGAACAACTCAGGATCGACCGTAATCTGCTTGCTGTAGCGTCGGCTGAGACGCTCGGTAGCGAGTTGAATAGGAGTCAATGGGTTCTTGATTTCATGTGCGATGCGCCTGGCGACATCAGACCATGCGGCTTGGCGCTGATCAAGCACCTGGCGGGTGATGTCCTCGAAAGTGATCACAGTTCCCGCTTTTTCCCGCGTCAGTTTCACCGCCAGCGTCAGCAAATCTTTGCCGCGAGCATATTGGAGCAAACCGCCGCTCAACTCACCATCGACCATTGCCGCGATCGGCGGTGCGACATCGGCCAAAGCGCCGCCAACCAGTTCGGTTCCCGCCTGTTCAAGCAGCAACTTTTGAGCGGAGCTATTCATCAGCAATATCTCGCCAGCTGGGTTGACCGAGATGATCCCCGCAGTGATCGATTCAAGCACTGCTTCGATAAAGGCGCGCCGTTCGTCGAGTTGTTGATTTGCGCCGACAAGTGCCTGCGTTTGGCGCTCCAACTGAGCCGTCATCCTGTTGAATGCGCGGTTTAGCAAGCCTATCTCGTCCGCTCCAGTGCGCCCTTCCACCCTAAGAGCGAAGTTGCCACTACCCACCTCTCGCGCGGCGGCAACCAACTCGTAGAGCGGTTTTACTTGCCGGTCAGCAAAGCGCAGCCCAAACCAGACCGATAGGCCCACCAACCCTAGCGAAGCAACAAATAGCGCTACATTAAACTGCAACTGCTGAATTCGCGCTCGCTTGGTCAGCATATCATAGGCAGCGACAATGTTCTCTGCTCGCTTGCCCTGGCTCAAAGTCAGCAAATCGGAACTTCGGGCGGTATAAAGATAAATCCCAGCGCGCCTGTCAATCGGGGTTACAGCTTCGATCTTGTCAGCTTTCGAGCTGACCACGATGGCCTCCCCGCGATCTAGCTTGCGCAAGACATCGGTAGATACTTCTTCGGAAAGCGGATTCGCGCCCCTGGCAAAGGCAGCTTTTCGCAATGCGCCATCACTGCCTTTCTGAAGGATGGTTGATTCGTTGATTTTGCGGTGCGTGACCTGATAGTAGTAATAGTCTGGAAAGGCTGGACTGGTGATAGGTTCCTGGCTGAGAAAATCGCGCAGATCGCCTGCCATGGCGAGCGATTCATACTCCATGTCCCGCTGGGTCTGCTCATAGTAGCCGCGCGCCAACTTGTTAGCATTTTCCAGCATTCCCCGCGAGTTATCAGAAAACCAGAACTCAACACCCGATTGAAACAGAAACGAGGCGAAGATTACCAACATCAACGTTGGAACTGCTGAGATCATTGAAAACAGAAAGACCAGGCGAACATGAAGCCGCCCTGCCCCGCCAACTTTATCTGCAACCCGCTGCAGCGCCAGTCGGCGGCCCAGCAAAACCAATATTGCCATGGCTGGAACTAGCGTTCCAATCAGCAGCGTAGCAGTAAGGTCAGAAGGGAGGAGCTGACCTTTTTGTGATTGGGCGCTGACCGCGATCCAGGTCGTTGCGGTCATAATCAGGAAGGCAAAAACCGCGACGATTTCCATCACCGCGAAGAAATTTGCCCGGCGCGCACCGATCTGTATCCGGCGCCACCAGCGCGGCCATGGTTGAGTGCGCGTGGAATTCATCGTTGCCAGCTTACAACACCACTGTTGCCCGATTGCAAGGGGTTTCCCCTCAATCTGAACGAGCGCAAGTCTCTGGGTCGATTAGCAGCTCTGACAGCCTTTTACGAAGTGTGTTGCGATTGATTCCAAGTGCTTGAGCAGCGCGCAACTGGTTCCCGCCAGTTGTCTTGAGTACCGCAATGAACAACGGCCGCTCAAATGCAGCCAGGGCGCTGTCATAAATTGTGCCCGGTGCCGGACCTGAAGCATCAAGCCAGAGTTTCACCGCAGCGTCGAGGCCGGACTGGCTGTCCAAATCGGTGTCTGGGCGGGAAACCCGAGCAAGCAGTGGCACAAGGGCGGCCGCATCGATCACATCATCCCGCGCCAGCAATGCCAGACGGTAGATGAAATTGCGCAGTTCCCGCACATTGCCGCGCCACGGCTGGCGCGAAAGTAGTTCTGCTCCATCTGAAGTTAGCTGTCGCCGCGGCAGGCCCTCACCAGCGGCAAGGAGCAGAAAATGGCTGGCGAGCGCCGGTATATCATCAGCGCGTTCGCGCAAGGCAGGCATCAATATCGGCACGACATTGAGCCGATAAAAAAGGTCCTCCCGAAAAGTACCGGCGGCGATCATCGGTTCAAGGTCGCGGTTGGTGGCTGCGATAATGCGCGCGTCGATCGTCACTTCATCGCGCCCGCCGACCCTCAGTATCCTGCTCGACTGGAGGGCGCGCAACAGCCGGGTCTGCGCCTGCATCGGCATGTCGCCAATCTCATCAAGAAACAGCGTCCCCCCGGCTGCTTGCTCAAACTTGCCAATGTGGCGGGCAACGGCTCCGGTGAAGGCACCCTTTTCATGACCAAAAAGTTCGCTTTCGATCAGCTCTGAAGGGATTGCGGCAGCATTCACGGCCACGAACGGACCGGCCTGGCGTGCGCCAAGTTGATGGATCGCTTCCGCCACCAGTTCCTTGCCGGTGCCGCTTTCACCGAGAATCAGCACGGTCAAATCATTGCGCAGGACCCGCGTGATCATGCGGTAAACCGTTTGCATCGCCGCGCTGCGGCCAACTAGCGGAAGATCGGCCGGAGGAGGCGCATCCCGCTCATCACTTCGAGCGGCGCTGGTGCCAATCGCTTGACGGACGGTGCGAGCCAGCTCGTCAATGTCGAACGGCTTGGGGAAGTATTCGAAGGCACCAGTGTCGCTGGCACGCACTGCGGTATCCAAGGTATTTTGGGCCGAGAGAATGACTATTGGCATATCCGGAAACTGTTCGCGGACACGGCCAAGGGTCTCTATTCCGTCACCGTCTGTCAGTATTACGTCAGTGACCAGTGCGCCAAAACTCCGAGCAGCGAGTAGACGATCACGCTTTGCAATACTGTCGCAGTGGGTCACTGGAAAACCCTCCGCCTCAAGCGCAGCTCTTATGACGATCGCGATGGTTTCGTCGTCTTCGACCAGCAGCACGCTCATGCCGCTACTTCCTGGTCGGCAACGCGAACTTCGCTGGTCATCGGCAGATGGACGCGAAAATGTGTCCAGTTTCCGACCTCGTCCCGGTCGTGACTGACCCGCCCATTCATATCCCGGACAAGTCGCCGGACCAACGCAAGCCCAAGCCCCTGCCCGGACTTCTTCGTTGTAACGAAGGGTTCAAACACGTGATCACGCATGGCTGGATCGATGCCCGGACCATTGTCCGACACGCGCAGCTCAATCGGCAAACGGATCGGCTTACCAGCATTCGACGAATGCAGCTGGAGGCCACTGGCAAATCGGGTTCGGACCACAATGCGCGGCGCTGCGGTTTCACGGCAAGCCTCGCTGGCATTGGCAAGCAGGTTTATCATCACCTGAACAAGCGCATCAACATTGCCTAACACTGCAGGGAGGGAGGGATCAAACTCTTCGATCACGACTGGCGCCTTTCCGCTCACCTCCAGCACTTCTCGGGCACGGCGGATCGCCTCATGGAGATTGCAGGGCGCCAGTATTTGCGGACTGCGGCGACTGAGCGTCTGCATCTGGTCGATAAGCTTGGCGATCCGATCAACCTCATCGGTGATCAATCCGGTCAATGCCAGCTCCGCCCCTTGCAGTTTGCGACCCAGCAGTTGCGCCGCGCCGCGAATACCTGCGAGGGGGTTCTTAATCTCATGCGCCAGGATTTCCGGGCCGCGCATTACTGTATCATCACCCGCGCCGGCATCTTCTCCAATGCTGCTGACATCATGGATGGTCAGCACTTGCCAGCCCGGTTGATCGACCATTGGCGCAATCGTCACATCCAACAAGCGCGGCCCCTGCCCCGGCACGAAGGCGCTGGTCCCGCGAGCGGAAATCTGCGCGTCGCACTCTGCTAGGCCAACGGTCAAACGCGGCTCGTTAAAGCGAATAACCTCTGCAAGCGGGCGACCGACAAGGCGCCGCATGCTTTGACCAAGCAATTGTTCGGCTGCTGGATTGGCGCTGGCGATTGTCTGATCCGGCCCCAACAACAACACCGCCACAGATAGGCTGGAAAGCAGGCGCTGCACTTCGGGAACCAGCATCAAGCGGCCTGGCGCTGAAGGAACGGCGCGTAGAAAATCTTGAGCGACCGGATCACCTCCGCAGGATCATCGACAAAGTTCACCCGGTTGCGAAACTCGGCCGATCCGGGCAAACCTTTGGTGTACCAACCCAGATGCTTGCGCGCCATCTTAACCCCGGTAATGCTACCATAATGGATTAGCATTTCCTCATAATGCTCTAAAATAACATCAAATTGCTGATCAATATTGGGATCAGGTACAGTATTGCCATGCCGCAGCCAGTGCATCACCTGACCCAGAAGCCACGGCTTGCCATAGGCGCCACGACCGATCATCAGTCCATCGGCACCGCTTTGCTCTAGCGCGGCTGCCGCATCATTGATCCCGCAAATGTCACCATTGACGATTACGGGAATCGAGACTGCATCCTTGACGCTGCGGATAAACGCCCAGTCAGCCTCATCCCGGTACATCTGGTTGCGGGTGCGGCCGTGAACGGTGACCATTTTTGCGCCCAAATCCTCGGCTATCCGCGCCAGTTCTGGGGCGTTGAGCGAAGCGTGGTCCCAGCCCATCCGCATCTTGACCGTCACCGGCACGTCAACCGCCTTGACCGTCGCCTCAATCAAGGCAGCTGCCAACGGCAGATCGCGCATGAGTGCCGATCCAGCATCGCCATTGACCACCTTCTTGACCGGACAGCCCATGTTTATATCGATGATCGCTGCACCGCGATCAGCATTAAGCTTTGCGGCCTCAGCCATTTCAGCAGGCGAGCAGCCGGCCAACTGAAGTGAAACCGGTTCTTCGACCGCGTCCCACGCGGCCTTTTGCAACGACTGGCGGGTTTCGCGGATCATTGCCGGACTGGCAATCATCTCGGTCACATTGAGACCCGAGCCGAAGCGCCGGACCAACTTGCGGAACGGCAGATCGGTCACTCCGGTCATCGGCGCTAGGATTACCGGGCAGGAAAGCTGCACCGGACCGATGTTGATCGGAGGCAGATCGGGCGGAGTAGGAAGCGGGTTCATTGCTTGTGCCTAAAATTTAGGCAGCGCATAGTGGATTGCCCCTTTGACAGCAAGCGATTACCCGCGCGGCTGGCATGAGCAATTCTGAGCCCTTTCTCCCCGAAGCTGCCGCCGTGATCGTTGCGGCGGGAGCAGGACTGCGTGCGGGCCAGCCAGTTCCAAAACAATTTGCCTATTGGCGAGGTAAGCCAGTGGTCCGCCATTCGGCTGAAGCCTTCGCAGCAGCAGGTGTTTCTCCGATCATGGTTGCGATCCCAGAGGGATTTGAAGCGGTTGCGCAGGCCGCTCTGGAAGGGATCTCTGGCGTCCGCTTCATAACCGGAGGTGCAACGCGCCAGCAATCGGTCTGCAAGGCACTTGAAGCGCTTGAAGCCGATGCTCCGCAGTTTGTCCTGATCCACGATGCAGCTCGCCCTCGTCTGCCTCGCGCTGTAATCGAGCGTCTTCTTACCGCCGTGCCTGTTCACGCCGGAGCCATACCGGTCCTGCCAGTGGTGGACAGTCTGGCCCATGCATCGGGCGATTTGATGGGATATCCGGCTGATCGGAATGCTTTGCGCCGGGTCCAGACACCGCAAGCGTTTCACTTTGCCGCAATCCTTGCCGCGCACCGGGGCTGGAGCGGCAGCGTGGAGGCTGGTGACGACGCCCAGGTAGCGCGAGCTGCAGGCTTGACGGTGGCGCTGGTGGATGGAGATGAATGTTTGCATAAGTTGACCTTTGCCAGCAATTTCGCGTCGACATTGCCTTCAATCAGGGTTGGCAGTGGCTATGACGTACATCGCCTCGCCGATGGTGAAGAGCTGTGGCTGTGTGGGATAAAGATTGAGCATTGCCAAGGCCTTACTGGGCATAGCGATGCTGATGTTGCGATCCATGCTCTGGTCGATGCAATTCTCGGCGCCATTGGCCAGGGTGATATTGGCAGCCATTTCCCGCCAAGCCAGCCAGAGTGGCGCGGTGCTTCGTCGGATCGATTCCTGAGCCACGCGGTCGCCCTTGCAGCTGAAGCAGGCTACTTAGTCGGTAATGTCGATGTCACATTGATCTGCGAGGCACCGCGGATTGGCCCGCACCGCGATGCGATGCGGGCGCGGCTGGCAGAGCTGCTGGTCGTTGACATTGCTGCGGTGAGCGTCAAGGCGACGACTACCGAACGTCTCGGATTTACGGGCCGCGCCGAAGGAATTGCCGCGCAGGCCATTGCTACCCTCGTTCTATGCTAAGGACATTGCCAATGCGCATCTGCACCTCGATTATGGCCGCGGCTCTGTTTGTAACGTCAGCTGTTGCCCCGGCGGCTGAGACACCGTGTTTGACCGCGAATGAATTCTCCGCACTGTCGAGTTATGCTCTGCCAAGCTTGATCCGCGGCACCGCCCAGCATTGTGCCAGCGTGCTGCCCAGCGATGCTTTCTTGCGCAGCGGCAGCGCAGAGTTGGCCTCACGCTATGATGCCCGAAAAGCGCCGTCGTGGCCCGACGCCAAAGCGGCCTTCATCAAAATCGGTTCTGCCACCAATCCCCAGGCTGTCGATATTTTTAAGCAGATGACTGATGAAGCCTTGAAGCCGCTGGTCGATGGCCTGATTCAAGGCATGGTCGGTCAGCAACTTCCAACCCAGCGGTGCAGCGCGGTGAGCCGGCTGGTGATGCTGCTCGCTCCCCTCCCCGCAGAAAGCACGGCGGAACTAATAGGGCTCGCTGCCGGTTTGGGGGCCAAGGACGGCAAGGCCAAAGTCGGCCAATTCAGCATCTGTCCCACGTGATGCCCGGCAGCCCATTTTCAGGCAGCGTCCTGCCCGACGAGATTATCGCGCTGGCGGCCCGTGTTGTTGCCGAGAACCGCGCAGCGGGGCGCAGAATTGCCCTGGCCGAAAGCTGCACTGGCGGACTGGTTGCAGCGGCGATAACTGAAATTCCTGGTTCTTCGGCAGTCTTGGACCGAGGCTTTGTCACCTATTCCAACGAAGCCAAGCAGGAATTGCTTGGCGTTTCCAGCGATATAATCGACACTTTTGGGGCGGTTTCGATCGCTTGCGCCTGGGCAATGGCGCAAGGCGCGATCAAGCATAGCCGCGCCGAGGTAACGGTTGCTATAAGCGGCATCGCTGGTCCTGATGGTGGCACAGCCAATAAGCCGGTCGGGACAGTCGTTTTCGCCCGCGCGATCCGCGGCAGTGATGAAGTAATGGCGGAAGAGCGCTTTCTTGACGCCAGCAGCCGCGCCGATGTACGCTATCAGGCAACGCTGGTCGCGCTGGAATTGCTGCTGCCGTAAAGCACCTCGGCGCGAGCTTCGAAAGCGGCGACCATCTTGCGGAAGGCGCGCTCAAAATACTGACCGGCAAGCCGTTCGAACACTGCATTGCGAAATGTAAACTCGACGCTGAAATCAACCTCGCACCCACCACCTTCAAGGGCCATAAAGTGCCAGACATTGTCCAGATCACGCAGTGGCCCGTCCACATAATGAACTTTGATGTGTTCAGCCCGGCATTTTTCAACGCGTGAAGTGAACTTTTCGCGCAGCGCGTTGAAACCCACCAGCATGTCCGCTACCATTTCGGTTTCGGTGTCAGACCGGACCCGCGTAGCCACAACCCAGGGCAGAAATTCGCCATAGCGAGCAACATCGGCGACCAGATCAAACATCTGTTCGGCCGACCATGGCATGCGCCGAATCTCGCGGATGCCGGGCACTAGCGGGCCTTGGTAAGTTGCAATTCCCGCGCGGCTCGCATTGCTTTGAAATCATCCCCGGCATGATAGCTTGAGCGGGTCAGCGGGCTGGCCGCAACTTGCAGGAAACCCTTGGCCCGGGCAATCGCGCCGAAAGCATCGAACGCCTGCGGAGTGATGAAATCCATCACCTTGGCATGTTTTGGGGTAGGCTGGAGATACTGCCCCATGGTCAGGAAATCGATCCCGGCGCAGCGCATATCGTCCAACACCTGATGTACTTCGAGGCGCTCTTCGCCCAGCCCCAGCATCACGCCGGACTTGGTGAACAGACCAGGGTTGTGCTGCTTGACCCGTTCAAGCAGCCGCAGCGAGGCGAAATAGCGCGCGCCGGGGCGGATCGTCGGGTAAAGTCGGGGCACAGTTTCGAGATTATGGTTATAGACATCGGGACCCGCGATCACGATGGATTCTACTGCGCTCTCCATCTTGTTGCGGAAATCGGGGGTCAGAATTTCGATCGTGGTGGCAGGCGTGTTGCGCCGCAGCGCTTCGATCACCTTTACGAACTGGCTGGCGCCGCCGTCGGGCAAATCGTCCCGGTCAACTGAAGTAATCACGATATGCTCCAGCCCCAGTTTGGCGGCGGCAGTGGCAACATGCTCGGGCTCCAGCGGATCGACCGCCCGGGGCATCCCGGTCTTGACGTTGCAGAAGGCGCAGGCCCGGGTGCAGACATCGCCTAGAATCATCACTGTCGCGTGCTTTTTGGTCCAGCATTCGCCAATGTTCGGGCACGCTGCCTCTTCGCACACCGTATTAAGATTGAGCTCGCGCATAAGTGCCCGGGTTTCGCCATAGCCTTTGCTAGTCGGCGCTTTTACGCGAATCCAGTCAGGCTTGCGCTGACGTTCTGAAGAAGGTGCAAGGCTGGTTTGAAAAGCTGTCATTGTGCTCACCTCTAGTCACCGCGCACACATTTGCCAAGGCTGGGTCCCGCAGCTTGCACCAAGGTGCTGTTGCGGTTAGCAGCCAATCTATGGACCTCATTGCGCTATCCACCTTTACCTCGCCGGTTATTCTGTTCTTCCTGCTTGGTCTGTTGGCCGCGACATTGCGTTCTGAACTCGCAATTCCAGAGGCAATGGCCAAAGGCATGTCGCTTTACCTCATGGCCGCAATTGGCCTCAAAGGCGGGGTTGCCGTAGCAGAATCCGGAATAGACGCTGGAATTGCATTTGCTTTGCTTGCGGGGATCGTGACCAGCCTTCTGATGCCTCTTCTCGCCTACATAGCCCTGCGTCAATTTGCTCGGCTAGATCAGATTAACGCCGGTGCCGTTGCGGCGCATTATGGTTCGGTTAGCGTCGTAACTTTTGTTACTGCCAATGAAGTTCTGGGCGTCATGGCAATGCCGCCCGCCGGTTACATGGTAGCAGTGCTTGCCGTAATGGAGACTCCGGCAATTCTCACTGGCTTGTTGCTCGCCCGCAAAGGGCAAGCCCGCGCTGGCCATGATCGGGGCGAATTGTGGCGTGAGGTGTTCCTCAACGCATCGGTAGTGCTTTTGCTGGGCAGTTTTGCGATTGGTGCGATCGCCGGACCCAAGGGCTTTGCAGAGGTGAAACCCCTGTTTGATAGCGGCTTCAAGGGCGTGCTGTGCCTGTTTCTGCTCGACATGGGCTTGATCGCAGCACGGCGGTTGCTGGATGCCCGTTCATTGACCTGGCGTCTGGCCGTTTTGGCAATCGCTTTCCCGTTGGTCAACGGCACGATTGGCGTGATAATAGGCACCGCTATCGGACTAGATCCCGGCTCCGCAGCGGCCTTTGGTATACTTTGCGCCAGTGCGAGTTACATTGCAGTGCCCGCAGCCATGCGGCTGGCCTTGCCCCAAGCTGATCCCGGCATCTACCTTAGCATGTCTCTGTCATTGACCTTCCCGTTCAACATTCTGGTCGGCATTAGCCTGTTCGCTGCATTGGCGAACAGCTTGGCTGGCAGCTGAGGCTTCGTCATGATCGAAACAATTATCCGCAAGCGTATTGAGATTTTGGTCGACAGCCCTCTTGTCAGGCGGGTTACAGCAGAGATCGACGCCGCCGGGATCAGCGGATGGAGCGTGCTTCCGGTAACATCTGGTAGTGGCCGCGATGGCCGCTGGCATGAGGAACGGGTGACCGGGGTGGATAAATCTCTCGTTCTGTCGATCGCATCACCTGAAAAGGCTTCTGCGTTGGCAGAAGCATTGGCTCCTATCCTCACTAGCCATGGACTTCTGCTCACCATGTGGGACGTAGAAGTAATCCGCGGGGAACGCTTCTAAATGCCCGAATTTGCGGTCCTAATCGAAGGCTATCACCGTTTCCGCAACGGGGCTTTTCTCACCCAAAAGGAGCGGTTCGATCGATTGGCCAAGGAAGGGCAATCGCCCAAGCTGATGGTGATCGCCTGCTCAGACAGTCGGGTTGATCCGGCGCAGATCTTTGACGTAGACCCAGGCGAGATCTTTGTTGTCCGCAATGTCGCCGCTTTGGTCCCGCCGTTTGAAACAACTCCGGGCCTTCACGGCGTATCTGCCGCGCTGGAATACGCCGTACAAGTGCTCGATGTACGCCAGATCGTGGTGATGGGGCACGGTATGTGCGGTGGGTGCCGTGTCGCCCTTACTCGCGAAATGCATGGGACCAAGCCTGGTGAGGGCGGGTTCATCGCGGATTGGATCGGATTGCTCGACCAAGCTCGTGGTCCAGTGACAGCGGCACACGGCACCGATGGTGGTGGTGCACAGCGCGCGATGGAACACGCGGCCGTCAAAGTTAGCCTGGCGAATCTTCGCACTTTTCCCTGCATTCGCCGCAAGGAAGGCGAAGGTACGCTGAAGCTGCGCGGCGCCTTTTTCGCTATATCCGACGGCGTGCTGCATCTATTGGATGAAGCTTCTGGGCAGTTCCAGCCGGCCGAATGAGCCTATGTAACGGAAAAGGGCGGCAGTTGCCTGCCGCCCTTCCCACTATTTATCCAAAAATGCAATCAAATGGTCGGTTTGGCCACCAGCGATTTGGCATAGATTGACCAAAGCTCGGCCATGCCCTTGCGCGTACCGGTGATCTTGGCGAGCGTCGCCTGTGCCTCGGCAATCTGGCCGAGACTCAACTGAGCAATGCCCAACCGAGTATTGGCGCGGTCCTTGTCGGCACCGGGCTTTACCTCAGCAATCCGGTAAAGTTCGGCAGCCCTAGCATAATCCTCATAACTGAAGAACGCGTCGGCAGCAGCCATCGCAGTGGTCGCGGTTGAGCTGGCAGCGCGAGCATCCCGTTCAAATGCGGGCAGCGACGCCTTGTCCGCTGCCAGTCGCTGATTGGCGATAGTACGAGACTCGGCCACGAACAGATCATTCGCCTTGAGCTTGCCAGCAGCAAGCCCCTGACCAATAATCTTGAGCACTTCACCGGGCGAACGACGCGCATCGGCGGCCTGCATATATTCAATGTAATCGCGTTCTTCGAGGAAGCTTTTGGTACGCTCCATCAAACGCATCAGATCGAGCGATTCTTGCGGCGGGAATTTGCCAATATCGCGCACGATGGCAATCGCAGCATTCCAGTTGATTGCGCTGGGATAGGTCTCGGCCAAAGCGGCACTGAAGAACCCGGCATCGGACAGTATCTTGTTATTGTACGCAACCGACAAGCCCCGGCGCATCACATTCTGCCCAACCGGCTTGCCCGCAGCTTTGCCTGCATCAACCTGCTGGCGCAACATGGCGAGGCCCTGGGGCACTTGCTTGTCGACGATATAAGCATCGGCAAGCAGCGCGTCAGCATCGTTGGCATGATAACCACCGTTGACTGCGGCAGTCAGCGAAGTGCGGGCGGCGGCATAGTCTTTGGCGTCAAAAGCCAGTGAGCCAACAAAGAAATGCAGTTTAGGCTGCTCAGCTACTGCAACTTTGCCGCTTTCCAGCATTGCGCCGATACCCCGGCGCAACGTGGCGCTATCCTTTGACAATTGGCCGAGCGAAAGTGCCAGGTTACCGGCCATAAACCTGTCATCCTGATTGGCTATCAATGGATAACTGACATCAAGCTGGGTCTTTTCTGCGGCGAGCGTATTGCCGAGCGCGACCAGCGCTGCGGCATTATTTTCGCCCGCAGCCTTGCGAGCTGCTGCACCCTGCGCGGCCCTGAGCGCAGCCTCAGCCGCGTCGGCCTGAGCCTTGGCCGCGACGACATCGGGCCGTATTTTGGCCGCTTCAAGCGCCTTCTGCAACGGTGCGGCGACTGCCATGAACGGCTTAGACAAGGAAAGCTTGGGAGCGGCCGCAGGCTTGGGCTCCTTTTTTGCAGCAAGGGCGGGCGTGCTGACCAGACCGGCGCCGGCGATAGTCCCCAGTGTCAGCGCAAGCCCTAACGCGGAGCGGGTCAATAAGGTGGTGCGGATCATGGCAATCGTCTCCCAAATCAGCCGCGTCTCAGTGGATTGAGTACCACCTTGAGCGGAGTAAAACTTCTAACGCGTTACTGGCCGTGATTCACCAGTTTTGCAACAGGGCGGCGCACTATGGCCAATCCACTTAACGGTGATTGAATGGCTTTTGTCCCGGCCATTCAGCAACTGCACCGCAAGTGTGGAAAACAAGGCCTCTGCGGGTGCCTTTGGGCGGGTTTGGCTGGCCTTCCCCACCCCACTGCCCTAGGGCTGAACGATACCGAAAAGCCCCGTAAACTAACGATTGAACAGCTTCGTGAGCGACGACACCGAAATTCTCGATACACCCTCGCCAATGGGCGAGTACCAGCGGATCGACATCGTCGATGAGATGAAGACCAGCTATCTCGATTACGCGATGAGCGTGATCGTCAGCCGCGCGCTGCCCGATGTGCGCGACGGGTTGAAGCCGGTCCATCGCCGCATCCTGTTTGCCAGCCAGGAAGGCGGCATGGTTGCGGGCAAACCCTATCGCAAATGCGCCAAGATCGTTGGCGATGTGATGGGCAATTATCACCCGCATGGTGATCTTGCGATCTATATGGCGCTGGTTCGCATGGCGCAGGACTGGTCGATGCGGGTGCCGCTGGTTGAGGGTCAGGGCAACTTCGGGTCGATGGACCCGGATGCCCCGGCCTCGATGCGTTACACCGAAGCGCGCCTCGCCAAGGTGGCAAACAGCCTGCTTGACGATCTAGATAAAGATACGGTTGATTTTCAAGACAATTACGACGGATCGCGGCGCGAACCTTCGGTGCTGCCGGCTCGCTTCCCCAATCTGCTGGTCAATGGCGCAGGCGGGATCGCGGTTGGCATGGCCACCAACATCCCGCCGCATAATCTGGGTGAAGTGATCGATGGCTGCCTTGCCTTCATCGAAAATCCGGCGATTACATCCGAAGAATTGTTCGAAATTATTCCGGGGCCCGACTTTCCCACAGCACCGCTGATCCTGGGCAGCGCAGGCGCACGGTCTGCCTACCTCACCGGGCGTGGTTCTATCATCCAGCGTTGTCGCCATGTGATCGAGGAAGGACGCGGGGATCGGCGCTCGATCGTGTTGATCTCGATGCCGTATCAGACCGGTAAGAATGGTCTGGTTGAAAAAATTGCCGAAGCCGCCAAAGACAAGCGGATCGAGGGCGTATCCGATATCCGCGACGAATCGAGCCGTAAGGGCGTGCGTGTGGTGATTGACCTAAAGCGCGATGCGACTCCCGAAGTGGTGCTCAACCAACTGTGGCGGCACACCCCTGCGCAGTCGAGCTTCCCGGCTAACATGCTGGCGATTCGCGGGGGCCGTCCGGAAACCCTGATGCTGCGCGACATCATCGCGGCCTTCATCACGTTCCGTGAAGAAGTAATCACCCGGCGCACCAAATTCGAGCTCAACAAGGCGCGTGACCGGGCGCATATCTTGCTGGGTCTGGTGGTGGCCGTCACCAATATGGACGAAGTGGTGCGGATCATTCGCGGATCGCGCAATCCGCTGGCAGCGCGTGCGGCTCTGACAGCGCGCGAGTGGCCGATTGGCGATATTGCGCAATATATCCGACTGGTCGAAGCGATCGAGCCGGATGCCGAACAGAGCGGCGGCACTTACAAGCTGTCCGAAGTACAGGTTCGGGCGATCCTTGATCTGCGACTGCACCGCCTCACCGCGCTGGGCCGCGACGAGATTGGCGATGAGCTGAAAGAGCTGGCTACCTTTATCGAATATTACCTTTCGATCCTGGCTGATCGGGTCAAGCTTTATGGCGTCATGCGGGACGAGCTGGTCGCGGTGCGCGAAGCCTTCGCCACCCCGCGCGTGTCCGAGATTACCGCCGCATGGGATGGTCTGGATGATGAAGACCTGATCGAGCGCGAAGATTTGGTCGTAACCGTCACGCTTGACGGTTATATCAAGCGCACCCCGCTCAGCACCTTCCGCGCGCAAAATCGTGGCGGCAAGGGCCGCGCCGGCATGGCGACCAAGCAAGAAGATGCCGTGGCGACGATGTTTGTCACCTCCACCCACAGCCCTGTGTTGTTCTTCTCAACCGCAGGAAAAGTCTATCGCCTAAAGGTCTGGCGCCTGCCTGAGGGCGGCCCTGCAACACGCGGGCGGCCGATCGTCAATCTGCTCCCGGCGCTCGATCAGGGTGAGACTATCGCAGCCGTGCTGCCCTTGCCCGAGGATGAGGCCAGCTGGGGTGATCTGAATGTTGTGTTCGCCACCGCCAAGGGCAGCGTCCGCCGCAACAGCATGGATGCCTTCGCCAATATCCCATCAAACGGCAAATTCGCAATGCGCTTTGACGAGGGTTCGGAAGACCGCCTGATCGGGGTTGCACTGCTTACAAGTGACGACGACGTGCTGCTGGCCACCCGGCAGGGCAAGGCGATCCGCTTTGCCGCCGATGACATCCGCGAATTTGTCAGCCGCACCTCCACCGGTGTGCGCGGCATGACGCTGAAAGGCGCGGGCGACGAGGTTATTTCGCTGTCGATCCTCCACCGGGTTGGCACTTCTGCGGAAGAGCGCGAGCAATACCTCAAATTCGCACCGTGGAAGGGCGAACGCGAGGGCGAGTGTGAGCTTGCACCCGAGCGGCTTGCCGAGCTGGCAGAGCGTGAGCAGTTCATCCTCACCGTCTGCGCCAATGGCTATGGCAAGATGTCCTCGGCCTATGAATATCGCCGCACCGGCCGGGGCGGTCAGGGTATCACGAATATCGACAATATCGTCCGCAACGGGCCAGTCGTGGCTAGTTTCCCGGCGATCCTGGCCGATCAGCTGATGCTGGTAACCGATCAGGCCAAGCTGATCCGCCTGCCGCTAGAAAGCCTGCGGGTGATCGGACGCGGCAGCGCCGGGGTGCGGCTGTTCAACGTCGCCGATCAGGAACAGGTCGTCAGCGCGGTGCGCCTTGCCGAAGATGGTGAGAGTGATGACGATGCTGATGGCGGTGTCGACACGCCGGGTGCGCAGGATGTTGGCCCGGCTCCGGACGGGCCAGTGCCCAATGACGGGACCGACAATTAAATGGATCAGTTCGCTCAGGGATGATCAATTATGCGCAAGACTTGGCTGAAATCTCTAATTCTTACGGCTCTAATGCTAGTTTCAGGCATGACGCCTGCACAGGCGGCCGATCCGAAAGTCGAGATCGCGAATGTCGGCGTTGTACTCTACACTTTGACCCAAACCCCAGGAACTCTGCTCGCTCGGTGGAACTTCGGTAGGGCATACAGCGGACCCGGCTTAGCGACTGGCGGCCCCCGTTCAGGCTTTGCTGGCCACTATCACGTGCGCTACTTTCTGGAGAACGGCCAGTTCTCGGACGAATATGATCTGGAAATCGAAAAGACCGGCGATTTCTATGACGTCCGCTGGCTGGTGGGCGGCAAGCTTATGGCCCGCGGCGTGGGCGTCGAAGTCGAAGATGGGCGTTCACTTGCCGTGGGCTGGCACAGAGTTTAACTTGGAAAGCGGCGATAACGGGGAGGATTAGGCTGAGCACTCTGCGGATCGAACCAAGTGGCGGCGTCTGCGGGGCGCGGGTCACTGGCGTTGACTTGTCACAGCCGCTAACCCCCGAGACTGTCACAGCAATCCGCGCCGCCTGGCTTGAGCATCAAGTCCTTGCCTTTGCCGACCAACAAATCGGCGATGATGATCTGGAGCGGTTCACCTTGGCCTTTGGTGCCTTTGGCGAAGATCCGTTTTTCGCGCCGATCGCAGGACGCCAGCACATCGCCGCCGTGCGCCGCGAGGTGGATGAGCAGTCACCCTTGTTTGCCGAAAACTGGCACACAGATTGGAGCTTTCAGGCCCATCCGCCCGCCGGCACCTGCCTGATGGCTGTCGATATCCCACCAATGGGCGGCGATACGCTGTTCGCCAATCAGCATACTGCATGGGAAGCCCTGCCCGCGGCCCGCAAGAAGCAACTGGTGGACCTCGTCGCCATTCACAGCGCCCGCCTCGCCTATGCGCCCGATGGCACCTATGGCGCCAAGGATACCGGGCGAAGCATGGACATTCGGCCCAGCGAGGCGGCGATGGCGGTGCAGCTGCATCCGCTGGTTCCTGCTCACCCCGAAACCGGGCGGTGCGGGTTTTACAGCACATTGGGCTATATCATCGGGATCGACGGGATGGAGCAGGATGCGGCAATCCCGTTGTTGATGGAATTGCAGCAATGGCAAGGCGATGAGCGGTTCGTCTTTGCCCAGAAGTGGGAGCCGGGAATGCTGGTGATGTGGGACAACCGCTCGCTCCTCCACCGCGCCACTGGCGGCTATGAAGGCTTTAGGCGCGAGTTGCACCGCACCACGATTGCGGCTTGGCAGGGCTAAACCTGGAGGCCCCGCAGTGTGGAAATTATCCCGGTGCAAATCAGGAATTGCCCGAAGTAATACAGCGGCCAGATCAGCAGCCCCGGAATGGCGCTGTTCTCTAGTAGACCAAGCCGTGCGAAAATCAGCAGGTCTGACACAACGAACAACACCGCCCCCAGCCCCACCCGGTAGCGCGGGAAACTGCTGGACCAAGCCGTCGCAGCCATCCCGCCCAGCGCCAGCGCATAAACCGCCACACCGGGCGCCGCCGCGCGGTCGGCGGGGAGCAGGAACGCAATGATCGGCGTTCCCAGCAGCAATGCAACAGCCGCGCCCTTCTGGCTAGGCGTCAGCACCGCCCGGCGGTGGCGCAGATAGAGCGTAATCGCGATGACATGGCCCAGCAGAAAAGCGACCGCCCCGGCATAGAGGCTCAGCTCGATCAGCACATCGCCCAGCGCGCCAAACGCCATCACCAGCGCGATGGTTTGCCCGTCCTTACCGCCGTGACGTTGCAGCGCATAAAGTGCCAGCAGCGCGACCCCTGCCCCTTTCCAAGCCATTTGATAGATGCCGGGAAGGCCCGAATCCTTGACGAAGTAAAAGCTGATCGCAGTAGCGAGACTGGCCAGCAACCAAGGACGTTTTTCGATCAAGGCGCGTCTTGGCATGGCAGTTTTTCTCCCCGGCGGCATGCTTGGCGCTGTAATTTGGCAAACGCAACCGCTAGGCGCGTTTGCATGACTTATGACGTTCACATCATCGGCGGCGGATTGGCTGGTAGCGAGGCGGCCTGGCAACTCGCACGGCGCGGGGTGCGGGTCCGGCTTTCCGAAATGCGCGGAACGGGCGAACGATCCCCGGCGCATCAGACCGATGGACTGGCCGAGCTGGTCTGCTCCAACAGCTTCCGCTCCGATGATTCAGACAAGAACGCGGTCGGTCTGCTCCATTATGAAATGCGCGAACTTGGTTCGCTGGTGATGGCGGCTGCAGATAAGGCCAGCGTTCCAGCCGGATCAGCGCTGGCGGTGGACCGGGATGTCTTCTCTAACGAGGTGGAAAGGGCGCTCGCCGCCCAGCCCACGCTGGAGATCGTGCGCGAGCGGGTCGATCAACTGCCGACTGCTGGCCTGACGATCGTCGCTACCGGACCGCTAACCGCTGCGGGCCTTGCGGCAAGTATTGGCAGGGCAACTGGCGCGGACAGTCTGGCCTTCTTCGATGCGATCGCGCCCATCGTTCACCGCGACAGCGTTGATATGGAAATCTGCTGGATGGCCTCGCGCTGGGAAAAGGGCTCTGGCCCCGAAGGCGATGGCAAGGATTACATCAACTGCCCGATGAACCGCGATCAATACACCGCTTTCCATCAGGGTTTGCTTGATGGAGAAAAGACCGAGTTCCGCGAATGGGAAGCGAATACCCCTTATTTCGATGGCTGCATGCCGATCGAGGTAATGGCAGCGCGCGGCCTTGATACGCTGCGGTTCGGGCCGATGAAGCCGGTTGGGCTTGATAATCCGCGCACCGGTTACTGGCCGTGGGCAGTTGTTCAGCTGCGTCAGGACAACAAGCTGGGCACGCTCTGGAACATGGTGGGTTTCCAGACCAAGCTGAAACATGCCGAGCAGGTGCGGCTGTTTCGGACCATTCCGGGGCTTGAGAATGCCGAGTTTGCCAGGCTTGGCGGGCTTCACCGCAACACTTTCATCAACTCACCGATGCTGCTCGATCGCCAGTTCCGCCTGAAGGCTGCGCCGCATATTCGCTTTGCCGGACAGATCACGGGTTGCGAGGGCTATGTTGAAAGCGCCGCTGTCGGGCTGGTCGCCGGGATAATGGCGGCAGGCGAAATCATTGGGAAACCCTGGCATGAACCACCCCGCACCACTGCACTGGGCGCGTTGATGGCGCATATCACCGGCGACGCCGAGGCGGCTAGCTATCAGCCGATGAATGTCAATTTCGGTCTGTTTCCGCCGACCGCAGACGATGTAAAAAAGAAACAGCGCAAGGAAGCCTATACCGCTAGGGCCAAGGCCGATTTCCCTGTCTGGATGTCCGGTGTTGCCTGATCCTATTGGATCGGATCAAAAACTTCATCAAAGTCGCCGTCATTCTGGCGGGCTGACACGCGTGCAGGCAGGCCTTTGGGCGGCGTACTGCAGCGGCATTGGGCCTGCGGATTGTCCTTGGGCTTGGTGGTCGCAAACTCCTCGCGGCTGAGGATCACATCGCCATTCCGATCGGCCGCCTTGAAGCGGTTGGCAGTGCGCACCGCCCATTCCTCAAACGTCAGCAGATTATTGCCATCGACATCCAGCTTGCGGAAATCGCGGGTCCGGATCGAAAGCATCTCGGTGCGGGTAATCCGCCCGTCAAAATCACGATCTATCCGGCCAAAGCGGCGCTGTTCGCGGCTAAGCTCGGTGGCTTCGGGCGGAGCAGGCCCACGTCGCCCGCGAATATCCGCAGCTGGCAAAGCGCCGGGCGCGGCAACCTCTTCGTCGAGATTGGGCGGCGGCGCGCCCGTTTCCGTCGCGGCGCGGCCCTGCCACCAGAACAAGCCCGCCGCAACGAGCAACAGCGCAGCAACGGCCCCCAGCACCATGCGATTCATCAAGCCTCTCCCCTGCTGATCATCGCCATATACTAGCGCCCCAACAATCCAATCCGCAGCGCGACCAGGCCATCAAGGCCGCCGCTTAACAACTGACTGTCACCGCGCTTCATTGCGCGCCGGGCAAGCCCGTGAAGCACCGCCAAGGGACGCAAGCTGCGGGGAAGTTCGGCCCTTCCCCAATCCTGCTGTTTCGCCAGATTTCTCGCTTCGGCCCGTTCTTCTGGATCGCCCAGCTTACTGGACAGATCAACCAACGCCCAGCCCCGCGCAGCACGCATCGCTTCGTCCGGATCGGCGTGGAGCAAATAAGCCATCCCGCCAAAGGCGCCAGCCCTGCCATCGGCAAGCCGCGCCAACGCCTCACCAGATAGCTGTTGATCGCCAAGCAGGCCTTCCCAACCATCGACCAGCCCGGACAGCACATCTGACTGATCCGCCCATGGCCTGAGCAAAGCCAGCAACGGCTCACCTTCTGGCCAAGCCTCTGGTTGTTCACCAAACCGATCTCGCCACCAAGCCAAACGGATCTGCCCCAAAAGCGGCTCATGCGTATTGCGGACAATCCCAGCCAGACGGCAATCCAGCACCAGCAGGCCGAGCGTCAACTCGCGGGCAGAGGCTGGAGCATAGGATAAGGCCAAGCGCAGGTGAACGGGCAGCTGTTCGATCAGGACTTCCGGTAACATCGCCGCACCGTCTCATCTGCGCGTGCTGCGTCAAGCAAATTGCAGAAATTTCTCTCAATTGTAATGCCGAGTTAACTCTGTTGCTTGAAAGTATGCACACCAAGCCCCGTTAAATGAAGGGTGTTGTGATACCAATCTCAGGGGCATTCCATGTTCAAATCGATTCGCAAAACCCTGCGCGCGTTGCGGTCGCACACCAGCGGCAACGCGACCCTGCTCGTTGCCTTAGGCATGCCAGCGTTGATCGGTGGCTCGGGCTTGGCGGTAGATACGGCGCAATGGTACACATGGAAGCGAGAGCTGCAGTTTGGGGTCGATCAGGCCGCCCTGGCTGGCGCTTGGGCCCGCACCAACGAAGATACGGAAGATAACTATCAGGCCCGTGCCCGGCAGGAATTTTCTGCCAATCAGGCAGTCACAAACGGAATTAGCACTACTCCGCTTGTCTCGCTCAGCAGCTATGCAGGTGGATCAAATAACAGCGTGACCGTTTCGGCAACTGCATCGCAGCGGCTGCCATTCTCCAGCTTCCTGACCAACCGGGCGACAACGGTTTACGCCTATGCGCAAGCCAGTTTTGCCGCCGGGCAAAGCTATACCAGTTGCCTGATCGCGACCGACGCCGACGATAGCGGCGCAATCACCATCGGCGGCAACGCCACCCTCACCGCAGGCTGCGGCCTGGCTGCGCTTTCCACTTCGCCCTCGTCGATTATCATCAATGGCAATCCCACGGTGGATGCCGGCGATGTGGTTTCAATGGGCGGGATCGATGATTGGCTCGATACGCATGGCGATAATGACATCCATGAGTATGTCGACGGGCTGTTCGATCCGTTCGCCAGCCTTTCACCACCAACAAATACGACCGCACGAACCGCAAGTTGCACCGCAGGGGCGACGACAACGATCGCAACCACCTCTGTTGTTACCTTGATCCAGGACAAAACTTATCGAGGTTCAAGAACAAACAACATGACGCTGTTGAGCACCTCAACTGTATCGAACAACAGCGGCAGCCCTGTTGTTACAAACAACGTGACCGTTACCAACGGCACGGTTGCAGGGGCGGGAACGCCCGCGGTCAACACACTGACTGGATCGACCACGTCAACAGGTTCCGGCGGCAGCAGGGTTTATACGCGAATCGATCGCGTTACGACCACGACAACGACCTATTCAGGCATAGTGGTGACAACCACCGCAACGCAGGCTTCGCTTAGCCCTGGAACTTATTCAGATATATTCCTGAATTGCAAAGTGGTGTTCTCCCCCGGGGTTTATGTGATTGATGGTGGGCGTTTCAAGGTAACAGGCCAACATGAAGTGACTGGCGCAGGCGTGATTTTCGTATTGAAGAACAGTGCATTTATCGACTTTGCTGGTGGTTCTGCGGTAACGCTAACCGCCCCTACCCAGGCGCAACTTGAAGCGTTCGGGGTTGGATCCACCCAGGCCGCGCAGCTGGCCGGCATGCTGGTGTTCGAAGATCGGGCATCGCCGGGTACGACAAACAAGAACTCGATCAATGGCAACTCCAGCACCATCCTCAATGGCACGATCTATCTGTCCAAAAGCGAGATCACTTTTGCAGGCACGGCTGGCGTCACCAGCCAGTGCCTGATGATCGCGGCGAACAACATCACCATCCAGGGAACCGCTAACATGTCTACCTTCTGCCCTGCGGGGATGAATGAGGACACCGAGATTTCCAGTGGCACACCTTCCGTAAAACTGATCGCCTGATGCGTTTCCGCAGCCTTCTTGCCGCCTTGCAGCGCGATACGCGCGGAGCGATGCTGATCGAAACCGCGATTGTCGCGCCTGTATTGGTGCTGATGAGCCTTGGGGCTTTTCAGGTCAGCACTATGGTTGCACGGCAGAGCGAACTGCAAAGCGCTGTTGCCGAAGCCTCTGCAATTGCTTTGGCGGTGGCGCCAGATACGACTGCCAAGCGGGCGACCGTGAAGGCGGTGATCATGGCTTCCAGCGGCCTAGCGAGCGGTCATGTAACTGTGTCAAACACCTTCCGTTGCGGCACGACGTCTACCTACCAAAACAGTCAGACCTGCTCTGGTTCAAACAAGCTCTCTACATATGTGAAGATTGATCTGACGGACACCTATACACCGATCTGGACTGAATTCGGAGTAGGCCGCCCAATGAACTACAACGTGACCCGTTATGTCATGATTTCTCAGGACAATTGATGATGAAACGCCGTTTCCATCGACTCTTCAGCGATTGCAGCGGTTCTGTTGTAATTGAATTTGCTCTCATCGGCCCAGTGATGATCAC
>JANOKC010000165.1:0-32086 GCA_031419035.1 Novosphingobium sp.
ATCCGCGCTGATCTTCTCGGCAGCCAGCCCGTAATCCTTGGCATGGCGCATATAGTGAAAGATCTCGGCCGAACGCAGCAGCGCCTTGGTCGGAATGCAGCCCCAGTTGAGGCAGATCCCGCCGAGCAGCTCGCGCTCGACAATCGCGACTTTCAGGCCCAGCTGGCTCGCGCGGATCGCCGCGACATAGCCGCCGGGGCCTGATCCGAGGACGATGAGGTCGTATGGGTCAGCCACTAAATTGCTCCAAACCTAAATCCCTCTCACCTCGCAGGAAAAGGGGTGCGCCGCTCAATCACTTAATTGTGGGACTTTTCAGCGACTCCGGCAAATTCCCAGACCGCCATAGGCAGCGAGTAAGCGACCAAAAAGGATCAGCAGGGAGCCACCAAAAAACCAATTCAAGAATGCAGGACGGGCCACCAACGCCACAATGAGGAGAACCAGTCCGAAACCAATCACGTAAGGGCCGGCAGCTTGCTCTTGGGCATTGGGTATAGCCTGCGACCACAGCCCTAAAAATATGACCACGAGTGCGATGAGAACTGAAAAAGCTCTCAAGCCACCAGTCCCAACGGCATCTCAACCAATCCCTTGAACGCCTGCATCAGCGCCGCCCCATCCGCGCCGTCGATCGCGCGGTGATCGAAGCTGCCGGTGGCGCTCATCACCGTGGCGACGGCGAGCGCATCATCGACCACATAGGGCCGCTTTTCGCCCGCGCCGACCGCCATGATCATGCCCTGCGGCGGATTGATCACTGCATCGAACTGCTTGATCCCGAACATGCCGAGGTTGGAGAGGCTGGCGGTGCCGCCCTGATATTCATGCGGCTGCAACTTGCCCTCACGCGCCTTGTCAGCCAGCGCCTTCATTTCCTTCGAGATTTGCGAAACGGACTTGTTCCCGGCATCAACGATGATCGGCGTGATCAGGCCCGATGGCGCAGCCACCGCTACCGATATATCGGCGCGGGCATATTTGCGCAGCTCATCCCCGGCAAAGCTGACATTGCACTTGGGCACCAGCAGCAGCGCCTTGCCTAGTGCCTTTATCAAAAGGTCATTGACCGAGAGCTTTACACCCTGTGATTCAAGTGCCTTGTTAAGCTCGGCGCGCAGCTTGAGCAGTGCATCAAGCCGGACATCGACGGTGAGGTAGATGTGCGGAATGGTCTGCTTGGCCTCGGTCAGGCGGCGGGCGATGACCTTGCGGATGTTGTTGAGCTTTTCGGCCTCATAGGGAATGCCGAAGTCCGGTGTTGGGGCCGCGGCGACTGGGGCCACTGCCGGAGCAGCTGCCATGGGCCTTGCCTGTTCAACATCCGCTTTGACGATCCGCCCGCCCGGTCCGCTGCCTTTGATGCCCGTCAGATCAATCCCGCGCTCTGCTGCGATGCGCTTGGCGAGAGGTGATGCAATGACGCGGTCATCATTCGTCGTCCCCGGCTCGGTCGTGGACCGCTGGCCTCCGGACACAGGTGTCGCGTCGACGAGGCCAGCGGTCCCCGCCTGCGCGGGGACGACGGGAGCTGGCTCAGTCTTTGCCTTCGGCGCGGGCTTGGCGCTCGCATCCTCGTCCTCGCCCGCCAGCGTGGCGATAACGGTTCCGACCTTGACGCCCTCGGCACCTTCGGCAACCGAAATGGACGTAATAACGCCCTCATCCACCGCCTCGAATTCCATCGTTGCCTTGTCGGTTTCGATCTCGGCCATGATGTCACCGGAAACCACTTTGTCCCCCACCTTGACCAGCCATTTGGCCAGCGTCCCCTCTTCCATAGTGGGTGACAGCGCGGGCATCTTGATCTCGATCGGCATAGGTAAGGGTCCGGTCCTTTGGCGACGCTACGGTTCAGCCGTTCTCTGGCCAAAATCGCGGCGCGGGGCAAGGTTCTTGCGCAGAATACGTTTTCAGCGGATAGCTGGCTAGCGGAGGGGTCCGGACGATGCGCGTCTATCTGGTAATCATGGACGAAACTGACGAGGCTAATGTCGCTTTGCGCTTTGCCTCTAGCCGCGCTGCGCGCACCGGGGGCGCGGTGCATCTTCTGGCACTGATTCCGCGCCAGCCATTCGTCGCCTTTGGCGGCGTACAAGCAACGATCGAAGAAGAGGCGCATGCCCGCGCCGAAACGCTTCTGACCAGCGCGGCAGGCCATTTATTGAGTGAAAGTGGACATATGCCGGTCATTTCGGTCCGTCAGGGCGAAGGTGAGAAGGTGATCCGTGAGTATCTTGCGGAACATCCGGAAGTTTCGGCGCTGGTGTTGGGAGCTGCTGCCGAAGGCGGCCCCGGACCATTGGTTACACACTTTAGCTCGTCAGTAGGCCTGCTCCCGTGCCCGCTTTATATCATTCCTGGCAGGATGAGCGATGCGGATATCGAGCGATTAAGCTGATGGTATGAGTTAATGGTCGTCCCCTGCTTGACCGGGGACGACGGGGATCACTTCTTCCGGTTCTGATGCCGCATATTGCCTGGCCGTCCGCGTTTTCCGATCATGTGCTTGCCTTTTGGCTTCGTGGTTGCGTTCAAGCGCCGATGGCCGCGCGGTTCGATCCGGCTGCTGCTACCTTCCTCAAGCTCAAATTTGAGCGCACCGGTGAGCGGATTGGCCTCGGCCAGCCGCAAGCGGAGGATCATTCCCATCGCGTAGGAGGTGGCGCTTTCCTCGCCTTTCAGCACCTGCGCGCTTTCGTCGTAGGCAAACCGCTCAGCACCAAGGGTCGAGACCGGAACCAGCCCATCGCCGCCAAGCCCGATGATTGTGGCGAAGAAGCCAAACTTCTGGACTCCCGTGATCCGGGTTGCAAAAACCTCGCCCACCCTGGCGGACAGCCAGGCGGCGACATAGCGATCGGTGGTTTCGCGTTCGGCCATCATCGCACGGCGTTCGGTCGCGCTGATGGCCTCACTGACCTTGCCCAGATCATCGCGGTCGCGGCTCGACAGGCCAGAGGTCGCGGGAAGCGCAGTTTGCGGCGCCGGTTGTTCAAGGTGGTAGGCATCGACCAGCGCGCGGTGGACGAGGAGATCGGCATAGCGGCGAATTGGCGAGGTGAAATGGGCGTAGCTCGCCAGCGCCAAACCGAAATGTCCGGCGTTGCTCGGGCCATAATAGGCCTGCGTCTGGCTGCGCAACACCGCCTCCATAATCAGCGCCTTTTCAGCATCATCGACCACATCCTTGAGAAGCCGGTTGAATAGGCTGGGAGTGATCACCTGGCCCAGCGCGAACTTGCGTTCAAAGCTGGCGAGGTAATCCTTGAGCGCAACCAGCTTTTCCCGGCTTGGCGGTTCATGGATCCGGTAAACCACCGGCGCAAGCTTGCTTTCCAGCGCCTTGGCCGCCGCGACATTGGCCGAGATCATGAAATCCTCGACCACACGGTGCGCATCGAGTCGTTCGCGCTGGGCAATCTCGGTAATCCGCCCTTGCTGATCGAGCATCACCCGGCGCTCGGGCAGATCAAGGTCGAGAGGATCGCGGGCATAACGGGCTGCGGCCAGTGCGCGCCAGCAGGCCCAGAGGTTCAGCAAGCTTTCCCCAGCCGCACCTTCGTCAATCCGCGCCTGCGCATCCTCATAGGCAATCACTTCGGCTATCCGGACGATAGCGCGGGTGAAGCGCCACGACGTCACCTGACACTGCGCGTCGATTACCAGATGGCAGGCCATTGCCGCGCGGTCTTCTCCGGCGCGAAGTGAGCAGACGTCCGCGCTAAGCACTTCGGGCAACATAGGCACAACGCGGTCAGGAAAATAGACAGAATTGCCGCGTTTGCGCGCCTCACGGTCAACCAGACTACCGGGTCTGACGTAAAACGACACATCGGCAATGGCGACCAATGCGCGGAATCCGCCTGCTCCATTAGGCTCGGCCCAGATCGCATCGTCGTGATCGCGCGCATCGCTGGGATCAATCGCAACGATCGGAAGGTGACGCAGATCCTCGCGTTTATCTGCGCTCAGCGGCAGTTTTGCCGCAAGCACCGCCTCTTCCAGCGTATCGTCATCAAAGACATTGGGAATGCCGTGCTTGTGAATTGCAATCAGGCTGAAGGCGCGCGGAGCCAGCGGGTCGCCGAGGATCGCGGTAACTTTCACGCCCACACGGTTTGAGCGCCCGGCAGGTTCCGCCAGAACCAGATTGCCTGCTTCCGCTCCGCCCAGATCGACTATCGGCGAGGCATTACGCACCCGCTTGTCGACCGGAGCCAGCCAGCCCTTGCCGACCCCGTCAATCTCGACCACGCCGAGCAGTTGCTCTTCGCTGGCGGGAAGTTTCTTCATCGGGAAGGCGCGCCAGCCGGCCCCGGCTGCTTCAGTCCGGGCTAGCACCCGATCGCCTGCCTTAAGCGCGCTGCCGCTACCCTTTTCGATCAAACGCAGCCGGGGCGGCGGGGAGGCATCATCTGGCGACCAATTATCCGGGATAGCAAAAGCCTCGCCGTCCTCGATCGCCATAACGCGGAGCACTGTGACCTTGGGCACTCCGCCCATCCGATGGAACGCCCGCTTTTCGCCATCGATCAGGCCCTCGTCAGTCATATCGCGGAGCAGCGCCTTGAGCGCGATCTTCTCCTGCCCCTTAAGGCCAAACGCACGCGCAATCTCGCGCTTTCCCGCAGCCGCTGGCGAGCTGGCGATGAAATCGAGGATCTGCTTTGCGCTGGGCAGTCCGGGCTGGATTTTGGGTTTTTGGGGCATCAGCGCCTAATAGGCCCGCGCGACATAGATCCGCTCTACCGCTGGTTCGCCGGTAAAGATGCAGGTGCCAATGACGGGTTCAGCGTCCAGCGGGGTGTTGCGAACGGTGAGCTTCAGCGCCTTGAGCCGGGTGACCACTGCTTCCAGCACGTCGCCGGAAGGGCGCGACCAATTTAGCGCGACCCAGCCTGGATAGCGCTGATCCTCAGCGTAGAAAGCTTCAAGTGCGGCCATGCTGTCAATTCCGGTGGTGATATTGGCGTCGCGCCGCGCTGTTGCTTGGGCATGGAGTGAGGCCTGTACGGCTTCCAACTCACCGGCGGCGGCGGCGAGGAACTCATCCCTCGCCTGCCCGACAAAGTTGGGCTTGGCATCCTCGCGCCACAACCGGTCACGGCGCAGCACCGAAACCTGGCCGCCAGCGGCGTCGCGTCCGCCAATCTCCAGGATCAGCGGAACGCCCTTCTTGACCCAGCCCCAACGCTTTTGCGTCGCCTTGCCAGCGCGTTTGTCGAGCAGCACGCGGATCGGCTCGCCCAGCGCGAATTGCCCCAGCAGCGCGCTGCGGATTTCGGCGCAATAGGCCAGCAGCCCCGCATCGCCGTCATCGTCGCGCAGCATCGGCAGGATAACGATCTGGTGCGGGGCGATCGCAGGCGGCACGCGCAGGCCGTCATCATCGCCGTGGGTCATGATCACGCCGCCGATCAGCCGTGTCGAAACGCCCCAGCTGGTGGTATGGCACAGCGCCTGGCTGCCTTCCTTGTCCTGATAGCGGATGTTCGCAGCCTCGGCGAAACCAGTGCCCAGGTAATGCGAGGTCCCGGCCTGCAGCGCCTTGCCATCCTGCATCATCGCTTCGATCGAATAGGTCGCAACCGCGCCGGGAAAGCGCTCATGCACGGGCTTTTCTCCTGCGATCACCGGCATGGCGAGCGATTCCTCGGAAAATGCCCGGTACATTTCCAGCGCACGAAGCGTTTCTTCCATTGCGTCGCCCTTGTTGGCGTGAGCGGTATGGCCTTCCTGCCAGAGGAATTCACTGGTCCGCAGGAACATCCGCGTGCGCATTTCCCAACGGACGACATTGGCCCACTGGTTGGTCAGCATCGGCAGATCGCGCCAGCTTTGAATCCAGCGACTCATCGCCTGGCCGATCACGGTTTCGGAGGTTGGCCGGACGATCAGCGGCTCTTCCAGCTTGGCTTCGGGATCGGGAACCAGCCCGCCCTTGCCGTCCGCGATCAGGCGGTGATGGGTGACGACCGCCATTTCCTTGGCAAAGCCTTCAACATGGTCAGCTTCCTTGACGAAGTAACTCAGCGGGATGAACAGCGGGAAGTAACAGTTGTCGACGCCCGCTGCCTTAATCCGCGCATCCATCAGCGCCTGAATTCGCTCCCAGATGCCATAGCCCCACGGGCGGATCACCATACAGCCGCGCACGCCCGATTCTTCGGCCATTTCGGCTTCAGCGATGACCTCCTGGTACCACAAGGCAAAATCAGAATCGCGGGTGACGGACAGAGCGTGGCGGATTTGAGACATAGCTAGTTATTCAATTCACTCTTGCGTCATCCCCGCGAAAGCGGGGATCGGTGGCATCAATATCCAGCCTCGCGTTGATGAGGCCAGCGGTCCCGGTTCAAGGCCGGGACGACGTTATTTTCCCAGCGCGTCGAGCTTCTTCTGCATCTCGGCCATCTGGGCCCGTAGCGCAGCAATCTCGTCCTTTTGGGCGACTGCATCACGCTTGTCTTCGGTCCCGCCGGGCAGGAATGCCGAAGCTGCAGCTTTGAACATCGCGAGATTCTGCTGAGCAAGCTTCGCCAGCGGATTGTTGCCCAGACTGTCTTCAAACGCCTGACGCAGCTTTTGCTGGTTGGTGCGAAAGTTATCCATCGACGCTTCAAGGTAATGCGGGACCAGCGACTGCATCGAATTGCCATACATCGAGATCAGCTGGCGCAGGAAGTTCACCGGCAGCATCTGCTCGCCCGTGGTGGATTCTTCTTCCATGATAATCTGGGTCAGAATCTGGTGAGTGATCTCGGCCCCGGTTTTGGCGTCGAGCACTTTGAAATCAGTTCCCTCGCGGGTCATCTTGGCCAAGTGATCGAGTGTGATGTAGCTTGACGATTGGGTATTGTAGAGACGGCGATTGGCGTATTTCTTGATAATCACGGTATCGCCCTGACCGCGTGTTTCACTGCTGCTCATCTGCCAACCCCTGCGGAATATGTTGATTGGGGTCTTGTTAGCACTCGCAGCAACGGCAATGCAACAACCGCTTTGCTGCGCAGCAAAACGCTGATTAGCGCCCGAATCGTCGCCCTAGCAGCGTAAGCAGTTCATATTGGGACAGGCCGCTTGCCGCAGCTGCTTCGGGCAGCGCATAATCGAGTGAAACCCAGTCCCCTTCCTGCAACTCCGGTGCGGCTGAGAGATCGATGACTGTCATGTCCATCGAGACCCGGCCCAGAACTGGCAGCGGCAGCCCGCCCGCATGGAGCATTCCTTTGCTCGACCAGCAGCGAAGATAGCCATCAGCATAGCCAATGCTCACCACCCCTACCCGCAACTGACCAGCGGCAGTGAAAGTGGAGTTATAGCCCACGCTATCGCCTGCCTGAAGTTCGCGGATTTGCATGATCGCAGCTTCTGGCAGCGCAACCTGACGTAAATCGCCTGCCATTTCCGAACGAGGAACCCCGCCATAGAGCGAAAGGCCTGGCCGCGTCAGATCGCCATGATAGGCAGCGCCAAGTGCGATCCCGGCGCTGTTCGCAAGGCTGCTACGGCGTTGCGGAACCTGGCCCTTGGCCTGCTCCCAGCGTTGCCGCTGAATCTCATTGAGCGGGACATCTTCATCGGCACAGGCGAGGTGCGACATCAGCAGATCGATATCGAGCCGGGCAATCAGCTCGTCGCCCAGCGCGCCCATCGGCAGGCCGAGGCGGTTGATTCCGCTATCGACCATCAGATCGCAAAGCCCGCCGCCAGCCGCCAGCCACAGCTGCGCCTGATGGAGAGAATTGATCACCGGCTTGGCCCCAACGGCGCGCGCATAACGCGCATCGGCCTCGTTGAGAGGACCATGCAAGACAGAAATTGCGGATGGCGGGATCGAACCAAGCAGATCTGGCACTTCGAGCCAATGCGCGACGAAAAAGTCACGTGCGCCGGCTTCCCACAGCACCGGGACTGCTGCACCCGCGCCCAGCCCATAGGCATCGGCCTTTACCGCTGCACCGGCCCGCGCCTGACCCGAAAGCCGGTCCAGTGCTCGCCAGTTGCCGGCAAGTGCGGCTTTGTCGGTCCTAAGGCGCAGAGCAGAAGCTGGCGGCTCAGGTGGCATCTTCGCCCATAATCCGGCGAGAAGCGGCCCTAATTGGTACCGGATCAACAACATCGTCAACAAAATCTCGCGGCTTGCCGTTCGGCAAGCCCCACCACGCTACTACCATGGCCACCAGGACGACCACCCAAGTATACCACAACCCCGAATAGGGATCGCCGGTCTTGGCGACGATGTAGCTGGCGATAAAGGGCAGAAACCCTCCAAAATAGCCCGTGCCGATATGATAAGGGATCGACATTGAACTGTAGCGCACCTTGGCTGGAAACATTTCGGTAAGTTGCGCTGCCACCGGGCCATAAGTTGCGGCAGAGAGCACCATGAGCAGCAGCAGCGAGCCGATGATGATGGCGGATTGACCCCATGAAGGCGTGATCTTGGTAACGCTGAACAGCTTTTCACCCAGCTGGGCTTCGATCTGTGCCTTGCGGGCCTTGCCATCATTCCAGTCGAGCGCATCCAGAGCCAGAGTGCGATTGCTGCCGGCCGACAATTCCAGCTTGTCGGATTTCTCAAGCTGGTAGGCGATCCCGGCTCCGGCAAAATCACCCATCAGCTTGCTGCACTGGGTTTCCTGGACCGCAGCAAACGGATTGTAATCGCAATCGGGTCCACGAATGGTCCATTCGATCGAAGCGCGCGCGCCTTCGGGCTGCGCGGCGGAACCCATCATCCAAAAGGTCGGGAACAGCAGCAGCAAGGTCAGCGCATAGCCGATCACGATCGGCTTCTTGCGCCCGATCCGATCGGAAAGTTTGCCAAAGTAGACGTAGAACGACATTCCGATCAGCGCTGATATTCCGACTAGAATCTCCGCGTAAGTGTCTTCGATATGCATAGCAGATTTAAGGAAGTTCAGCCCAGAGAACATCGCGGTATACCAGATCACGGTCAGCCCGGCACCGATCCCGAACAGCGCAACTAGGATGCGCGTTTTGTTACCGGGATAGGTGAAGCTTTCGACGAAGGGATTCTTGCTGGTTTCGCCCGCCTCTTTCATTGCCAGAAACACCGGGCTTTCCGAAAGCTTGATCCGCATCCACAGCGAGATCGCGAGTAGTGCGATACTCAGCAGGAACGGCACGCGCCAACCCCAATCGTTCCAGGTCTCGGTGCTCATCGAGGCCTTGCAGGCGAGCACTACAACCAGGCTGAGCACAAAACCGCCGACCACGCTGGATTGGATAAAGCTTGTGAAAAAGCCGCGCTTTTCGAACGGTGAATGCTCGGCAACATAGATTGCGGCGCCGCCATACTCGCCACCCAGCGCAAGCCCCTGCAAGATCCGCAGGAAGATCACGATGGCTGGCGCCCACAGGCCAATGCTTGCCGCCGAAGGGATCATGCCAACCCCTGCGGTAGCAATTCCCATCAGGGTAACTGTGACAAGGAATGTGTATTTTCGCCCCAGCCTGTCACCCAGATAGCCGAACAGCACCGCGCCGAGAGGGCGAAAGCCAAAACCGACCGCGAAGACCAGCCAGAACAGCAACATTTCCAGCGCAGGGTTTCCGGTCGGGAAGAAAGTCTTCGACAGGATCGCACCCAGAGTTCCGTAAATGAAGAAATCATACCATTCGAAAATCGTGCCCGCCGATGAAGCCGCGATCACCAGTCGCATTTCTTTTGCGGTAGGCTCTACAGTCTGATTTGGTATTTGGTCGGCCACGGATACTGCCTGTGTCATTCCTGATTTTCCCCAGTGTTCGCGGGCGAAGCTCTAGCGAGGGTTTTGGCCTGAGGGAAGCGCTGCCAGCGCGGCCTTCCACGGCAGCATGAAAGCACCGTGACGAGCGGGATAATCGCGTGCTGCTGCGAGCAGGGATAGTTGCGGCCAGTCCGGCAGCGACGCCCCGTCCTGCAGCCACTGCTCAATAGTTTTTTCACGGTGCGATAAAGCGGCTTGATCACGGCCGAGCGCTCCGCTTGCAAAGATCGCGGCTGCGGCCTGGCCAATAGCGCAAGCATGCACTTTCAATCCGATCCGCTCAATCTGACCATCGGCTGCCAGATCAAGCCCGACTGTAATTGTGCTGCCACAGGTTAGGGAGCGACCCGCGCCTTGAAACGTCAGAGCGGGATCCCATGGCCATTGCGCCAGACTGGTCGCCAAGCCAAGAACTTGCGGCGTGTAAAGCGCCGTAGCCGATGCCACTGGCTAGGTCTTGCCCTTGGCTGCAGCTTCGGCCTTTGCGGCCTTGCGGCGTTCGCCGATCATTTTGACGAGCCCTTCGCTACTGACATCGACGAGTTGGTAACTGCGCGACTGGGTGATCCAGTTAGGCCTTCCACCAAAGCCCCACGCGACATCGAAGCCTAGCATCAGGACCGAGAAGGTAACAACGACAATGACCATTCCCTTCAGCGCACCAAATCCAAAGCCAAGCAGGCGGTCAATCGGGCCCAGCACCGAGTTCCGGCTGGCCTCTCCAAAGGAATTGGCGAGCAGTTTCACGATGGCATAGGGCAACAGCAGCAGCAGCGCGAAAGCAAGTACCGCCGATCCCGATGAGGTGCCGATATAGGGCGCAAGCAGCTCTGCCGCAGGAGTGTGGAGATAATGAATTGCGAAGAGTGAGATCACCCATGCGGCAAGCGCCAGAACCTCTTGCACAAAACCCCGCATGAAGCCGGTTATTGCGCCCAAGCCAACGAGCAGAAGTACGCCAATGTCAAAGCCTGTCATAACGGATATGAGGCTAGGCCTCGACCATGATCCGGTCAACGAGATTTGGCAGTAAGGACAATCCTGTATAGCGCACTGAGTTCAAATCCTGCCCGGTTGCGGGCGGACCACAGGCCCGGCCAAAGCCCAGCTTGGCTGCTTCACGGACCCGGATCGGGGCATTGGCGACAGCACGAATCTCTCCGGCAAGCGAAACTTCGCCGAACCACACCGAGTCTGCCGGGAGCGGGCGATCCGCCAAAGCGGAAACCAATGCTGCGGCCACTGCAAGATCTGCTGCCGGATCGGCCAACCGGTAGCCGCCTGCAACGTTGAGATAAACTTCGCAGGATGAAAAGTTCAGACCGCACCGTGCTTCGAGCACTGCCAGCAACATGGCGAGCCGCACATGGTCCCAGCCAACCACAGCGCGGCGCGGTGTCGCCCCGCTCGCCAGCCGCACAATCAGTGCCTGTATCTCGACCAGCACGGGCCTTGTTCCCTCAACCGCCGGAAACACGGCGCTGCCGGAAACAGTCTCATCCCGACCCGAAAGAAACAGCATTGAAGGGTTTGCAACTTCTTCCAGCCCAGCGCCTGCCATCGCGAAAACGCCAATCTCATCAACCGGGCCAAACCGGTTTTTGAGGCTGCGGAGGATCCGGTACTGGTGGCTGCGCTCACCCTCAAAGCTCATCACCACATCGACCATATGTTCCAGCACGCGCGGGCCGGCGATGCTGCCGTCCTTGGTCACATGACCGACCAGAACCAACGCCACCCCGTTTTCTTTGGCATAGCGGATCAATTCAAACGCAGAGCCGCGTACTTGGCTGACCGTGCCGGGCGCGCCTTCGATCTGATCGGAATGCATGGTCTGGATTGAATCGATCACCAGCAGCGTCGGCGGTTTCATCCCGCTCAACGTAGTAACAATATCGCGGACTGAAGTTGCTGCGGCGAGCCGGATAGGTGCTCCGGAAAGCCCCAACCGGTCAGCCCGAAGGCGGACCTGCCCGGCGGCTTCCTCACCGCTGATATAAACCGCATCGCCGCCGCTTTGCGCGACCAGAGCTGCACATTGCAGCAGCAGCGTCGATTTGCCGATGCCCGGGTCTCCGCCCATCAGGATTGCCGAGCCAGGCACCAGCCCCCCACCCAGAGCGCGGTCAAATTCAGCCAGCCCAGTTGAGCGGCGGCGGAGCAATTCACCTGGTGCATCCAATGGCTCAAACGCAATCGCGCGGCCCCCGGAAGACAGGTCGTGTTTCGATGAAAACACTGTCTGCGGCGCCTCTTCAGCCAGCGTGTTCCATTCGCTGCAATCGGCACATTGTCCCTGCCAACGGGTCGCGATGCTGCCGCAAGCAGCACAGACATAACGGCGTTTCGGTTTGGCCATGGCGACGATCTAACGAGAACGGATCAAGAACGCAATTGCCAACTGCGCCGCGCTGCTCCAAGCAGGCGGAATGCGCCAAAAGGAACTCCGCATTGCCCTCGTCTGCTACGGCGGAATCAGCCTTGCTGTCTATATGCACGGGGTCACCAAAGAGCTTTGGAATCTCGCCCGGGCGAGCCGTAATTTCATGGCGCGCAAAGAAGGTGGCGGGGGTACGCAAGGGGTCTATGTCGGGCTGCTCCACCGGATAGAGCAGCACCACGGTCTGCGGTTGCAGGTGCTGCCCGATATTATCGCAGGGGCCAGCGCTGGCGGGATCAACGGGGTTTTCCTGGCGCAGGCGATCCACTCGGGGCAGTCGCTCGAGCCACTAACCAAACTCTGGCTGGAACGCGCCGACGTGGATGTTCTGCTTGATCCAAAGGCGAGGCCATGGTCGCGCTTTGCAAAGTTCTGGGCGATGCCGCTGGTGTGGTATGTGCTGACCCGCGCGGGGAACGTCATTTCCGCCAGCGTCGCCCCCGAAACCAGGGCCGAGGTGCGGGCCAAGCTCTCTCGGCTGATCCGCGCACGCTGGTTCGCGCCGCCGTTTTCAGGGCTGGGCTTTTCACGCCTGCTTGCCGAAGCGCTGGATGCAATGGCTACCAGCCCCAGCGAACCGCCTCTACTCCCACCTGGCCACCCGCTCGATCTGTTTGTCACCGCTACTGATTTCAAAGGTCATATGGAAGTGCTGCGGCTTCATAGCCCGGCCCTGATCGAAGAGAGCGAACACCGGCTGTCGATCGGGTTTCGTTCGGTTACTCCCGAAAAGTCTGGCGCCACGCTCGCCTCGCCGCTTGAGTTGATCTTCGCTGCCCGCGCCACCGCGAGTTTCCCCGGGGCTTTTGCGGCGCTGCAGCTGCACGAAATTGATCAGCTTGCGGCCGAGCGCGACATGGTTTGGACCGGTCGTGAGGCCTTTGTTACCCGGGTGATGCCTGAACACACCAGGCGTGGCGATACAGATGGGGTAGCGCTGATTGATGGATCGGTGCTGGTCAATGCGCCGTTTGCCGAGGCGATGGGCGTATTGGCCGACCGTCCAGCGCACCGCGAAGTTGATCGGCGGTTCGTCTATATTGATCCCAGGCCCGATGAGGTTGGCGGAATGACGCGCGGAGATCCGCGTCCGCCGGGGTTCTTCACGGTGATCTTTGGCTCGCTCTCATCAATCCCGCGCGAACAACCAGTGCGTGACAATCTTGATCAAATCGCTCGCCATTCGCGCCATCTGTCTGGTTTGCGCGTGATTATCGAAGCGCTTCGACCTGAGGTAGAGGAAGCAGTCGGCAAGCTGTTCGGGAGGACGCTGTTTTTTGATCGTCCGACGACCGGCCGATTGACCGGTTGGCGCGCGAAAGCTCAGCAAGCAGCCGCTCAAAAATCCGGTTATGCGTATCATGGCTATGCGCAGGTCAAATTTGCCGGAATTGTTGATGCGCTGGCCGAGTTAATCCACGCCAGCGCGCCCGATTTGATGTTGGCTGGGTCAGATCCGATTGCCGATCACCTATTGGCGCACCTCGCATCGACCGGACTGGATCACATTTCAGCGATGCGCGGGGGAGCGAGTGAGCGGGCAATAGACTTTTTCCGTGACCATGATCTGGGCTTCCGGATTCGCCGGTTGCGGTTGCTCGCGCGGCGGTTGTCAATCGATTGGGCGGATATTGATGACGCGTTTCCCAATGCGCGCGAGCATGCCCGCGACGCGGTTTACCGGGCTATGGCAATTTACTTTGAGCGCGAACCAGCGTCAGCACTGGGGCCTGATTTCGGTGCGATTGCTGCTCGCGTTTTCGATGATCCGGCCCAGGTGATCGAAGCCATAGCCGCCAAGCGCCAGCTAGCCGCGACCGATCTGATCGTCGATGCCATGCTGGTCCAGGCAATGGCCGCAATCCCGCGTGAGCTACGCCGACGGATACTGCTCAGCTTTCTGGGCTTTCCCTATTACGATACCGTCACCCTGCCGCTGCTGCGCGGTGAAGGATCATCCGAATTTGAGCCGGCCAAGGTTGACCGGATTTCGCCCGATGATGCCAATTCAATCCGCGGCGGCGGGGCGCAGGATTGTTTGCGCGGAGTGGAGTTCTACAATTTCGGCGCCTTCTTCAGCCGCGCGTATCGAGAGAACGATTATCTGTGGGGCCGCCTGCATGGGGCAGAACGGATGATCGATCTTGTCGCCTCGGCCCTGCCTGCAGGCGCGGTGTTCGATGCGGGCGAGCTCCAAGACATCAAGCAGGAGGCATTTCTTGCCATACTTGCCGAAGAAGAAGGACGCCTGATGGCTGATCCGGCGCTGGTCCCAAATATCCGGGCCGAGGTTGAGCGCGCTTAATGTTTGTGGCCATGTCCTTTTGGCATGGCATCCAGGCTCTGCCAGATCGCCGTGGCGAATTTATCTGCCGAAATAAATGCGCCAGGCTTTTCGATCGTCTTGAACGGATTTGCAGCAAGGAAGCTGGTTAGTGTCTGTTTGCTGGCGCGGGCCTTGCGCACGGTTTCCACCGAACCCGCGATCATATCGCGCCAAGCCTGCAAGTCAGCGCGGGTAGCTATCGGGCCGTGGCCGGGAATAATCTTGGTTGTTGCATTGGCCATCATCAGCATTTTGTCGAGGGTGGCGACAAGATGAACAGCGTTGCCATTCGAACTGACATCGATGAAGGGAAAGCCCAGCCCGTTCATCATCAGATCGCCAGTGTGCAGCACATTGGCTTTGCGCCAGTAGAGCACGCTATCTCCATCAGTATGGCCGCCGCCCGTGAATATCGCTTCGATTACATCGCCATTCAGATGCAACTTCAGCCCTTGATCGTAGGTGACGACAGGCAGCGCGACCGATGATGCCGAGGGTATGTCGCGTGCGCCAGAGGTGCCTGCCCCGGATGTGCCACCTTGCGCCAAACGCACGCGGACATTGTCATGCGCCATGATGATCGCGCCGGCCCTGCCGAAATTCTCGTTCCCGCCTGAATGATCGCCGTGCCAATGCGTATTGACCAGGTAACGCACCGGGGTTGCCCCCAGCTTCGCCACAGCAATTGCAATCTTGTCCGTCAGTGGGGCAAACTGATCGTCGATTAACACGGTGCCGTCTGGACCATAGGACACGCCGATGTTCCCGCCCGCACCAAACAACACGGCAACGCCGGGTGCCAGCACCTCTGCCTTGATCTCAACTTTACTGAAATCGCCCGATTGAGCCGAAGCAGGGTTGCCAAGCACCGCGAAGGCCGCAGTGGTCAGAAAAAACGAGACAAATGCACGCATCTGGAAGTCCTCCGGTTGGGACGAAGCAGAACTATACTGCCGATGTCCTTCGCGGAACCCCCAAACTTAAACCTTGAAGGCTTCCTTCAACCGTTCAAAAAACCCCCTGGATTCGGGGCATTCATCGCCGGTTTCGGTAGCCTGCAATTCCTTGAGCAATTCCTTCTGGCGCGCCGAAAGCTTGGTCGGGGTTTCGACCATGATTTCGACCACCAGATCGCCATGCCCACGGCCTTGCAGCACCGGCATGCCCGCCCCGCGCTTGCGCAGTTGCTTGCCCGACTGGATCCCGGCAGGGATTGTGATCGTGTGCGTTTGGCCATCAAGCCCTGGAATATCGATTTCACCACCCAGCGCAGCGCTGGTGAAGGTGATGGGTGCGCGGGTAATGAGGGTCGTCCCGTCGCGTTCAAACACCGCATGGCGGCGGATGTGGAGGAAGATGTAAAGATCGCCAGGTGGTGCGCCGAATGGCCCGGCCTCACCCTTGCCCGACAGGCGAATGCGGGTGCCCGTGTCTACCCCGGGGGGAACGGCTACGTCCAGCTTTTGCGCCTGATCGACCCGGCCTTCCCCGCGGCAAGCCGAGCAAGGCTTTTCAATTACTTCGCCCCGGCCCTGACAGGTCGGACAGGTCCGTTCGACTGTGAAGAAACCCTGTTGGGCACGAACTTGGCCATGGCCGCCGCACAGGTTGCAACGCCGCGTGCCAGTGCCGGGTTCCGCGCCCTTTCCGCCGCAAGGCTCACAGCCTGTAGAAACTTCTATTTCTACTTGAGCGGTCTTGCCGTGGTATGCTTCATCCAGGCCAATTTCCATGTCATAACGCAGATCGGCGCCGCGCCGGGCCTGTTGCCGCCCACCGCCGCCGAAAGCGCTGCCAAAGATCGTTTCAAAGATGTCGCCAAGGTCGGAGAATCCGCCACCACCACCACCGGCATTGCCACCCATACCGCCATTTTCAAAGGCAGCATGGCCGAACCGGTCATAAGCGGCGCGCTTTTGCGGGTCGCTTAAGCAAGAGTAAGCAGAGCTGATCGCCTTGAATTTGGCTTCGGAATCAGCGCAGCCGGGATTCTTGTCTGGATGAAAACGCATCGCGAGGCGGCGATACGACGATTTGATCGTCGCATCATCGGCGGTGCGTTCAATTTCGAGCAGTTCGTAGAAATCAACATCAACTGACATTGGCTAAGCCCCTCAAGCCCCTCCCTTAGCGGAGAGGGGATTTGCCAAATCAGCCCTTGTTCTCATCGACTTCCGAGAATTCGGCATCAACCACGTCTTCAGCGTCCTCAGCTGGGCCGTCGCCGCTTGGCGAGGCGGCCGAGGCCTGTTCTTTTTCGTAGATCGCCTGGCCCATCTTCATCGCTTTGTCAGTGAGTTCCTGGGTTTTGGCGGTCATCGCTTCAACGTCGCCGCTTTCAATCGCAGTTTTGGCTTCGGCGATGGCGGCTTCGATCTCAGCTTTCAGTTCAGCACTGATCTTGTCGCCATTTTCTTCCAGCTGGCGCTCGGTCGCATGGACCAGACTGTCGGCATTGTTTTTAGCCTCAGCTTCAGCGCGGCGCTTTTTGTCTTCTTCGGCGAACTGTTCGGCATCGCGGACCATCTGGTCGATGTCCGAATCCGAAAGCCCGCCCGAGGCTTGAATACGGATCTGCTGCTCCTTGCCGGTGCCCTTGTCCTTGGCGCTGACGTTGACGATCCCGTTAGCGTCGATGTCGAAAGTCACTTCGATCTGCGGCACGCCGCGCCGTGCGGGCGGAATGCCCACCAGATCGAACTGGCCAAGCATCTTATTGTCTGCGGCCATTTCACGCTCGCCCTGGGCAACCCGGATCGTCACCGCCTGCTGATTATCATCAGCAGTCGAGTAAACCTGGCTCTTCTTGGTCGGGATCGTTGTGTTGCGATCGATCATCCGGGTGAACACGCCGCCCAGCGTTTCGATCCCCAGCGACAATGGGGTCACATCAAGCAGCAGCACGTCCTTGACGTCGCCCTGCAAGACACCCGCCTGAATGGCAGCGCCCATAGCGACGACCTCATCGGGGTTGACCCCGGTGTGCGGCTCCTTGCCGAAGAAGTCCTTCACCACTTCGCGGACCTTGGGCATCCGGGTCATCCCGCCTACCAGCACCACTTCATCGATGTCCGCGGCCTTGAGCCCGGCATCGGCCAGCGCCTTCTTGCAAGGATCGAGCGTGCGCTTGATCAGATTGGCGACCATCTTTTCCAGATCGGCGCGGGTGATGACTTCGACCAGATGCAGCGGTGTGGTGGCGCCGCCCTCCATCCGGGCGGTTATAAAGGGCAAGTTGATTTCGGTGGATTGGGCGCTCGACAGCTCAATCTTGGCCTTTTCGGCAGCTTCCTTGAGCCGCTGGAGGGCGAGCTTGTCCGAACGGAGATCCATGTTCTCCTTCTTTTTGAACTGCTCGGCCAGATACTCAACAATCTGGGTGTCAAAATCTTCGCCGCCCAGGAAAGTGTCGCCATTGGTGGACTTCACTTCAAACACGCCGTCACCGATTTCCAGAATCGAAACGTCGAAAGTGCCGCCGCCAAGATCGTACACGGCAATGGTTTTGCCGTCGTTCTTCTCAAGCCCATAGGCAAGCGCAGCGGCAGTCGGCTCGTTGATGATCCGCAGCACTTCAAGTCCTGCAATCAGCCCGGCATCCTTGGTTGCCTGGCGCTGCGCATCGTTGAAATAGGCGGGAACGGTGATAACCGCCTGGGTAACAGTTTCGCCAAGATAGCTTTCCGCCGTTTCCTTCATCTTTTGCAGGATGAACGCGCTGATCTGGCTGGGCGAATAATCTTCGCCGCCAGCCTTGACCCACGCGTCGCCATTCTTGCCCTTGACGATCGGATAGGGGACCAGCTCAGTGTCCTTCTTGGTCACCGGATCATCAAAGCGCCGGCCGATCAGACGCTTCACAGCAAAAATCGTGTTATCGCCATTGGTTACAGCCTGGCGCTTGGCCGGTTGTCCGATCAGTCGTTCACCATCCTTGGTGAAGGCAACGATCGAAGGCGTGGTGCGCGCGCCTTCCGAATTTTCGATAACCTTGGGCTTGCCGCCGTCCATAACAGCAACGCAGCTGTTGGTTGTTCCAAGGTCGATACCAATAACTTTAGCCATTCTAACCAAATCCTTGCATCATATGTGACACCGCAGCCTGCGCTTCCCGGATTAGCGGCGAAACGGATCGTGCAGCTCTATGGTATTTAACGTTCTTGGGGGCGGATATAGGTGCGGTTTTGCTTGGCACAAGGGCGCGAGCGGATTAGCGGCAAGGGATGTCCACACTTGAAACACAAGGCTAGCCTCGTATGAAATTTACTCCATTAGCCCTGATGTTCGCGCTAGCCTTGGCCGGTTGTCAGCAAAAGGCAGCAGCCCCTGCCGAAGCCAATCCCGATGCCAAACCCGGCTTGACGCTATCTGCAGGCCAGCTGAGCATGCCGGCGGTAAAGGGAAATCCGGGAGCCGCTTATTTCACCCTGACCAATAGCGGAGAGGCAGCGACGCTGGCTGCGGTTAGCGTGGCAGGCGCGGAAAAATCCGAAATGCACGAAACAACCGGCGGTTCAATGGCCACAATCGCACCGCTCACGCTTAAAGCCGGTGAAACCGTAAAATTCGCGCGCGGTGGCAAGCATATAATGGTGTTTGGTTTGGATGCCAGCATCGCTGCGGGCAATAAGGCAGAAATCACCCTGATCTTTGCTGATGGCGATAAACTTTCCGCACCACTTGAAGTCCTTGCAGCGGGACAAGTGCCGATGGATCATGGAGACATGCACTGATCGAGGCGTCACATTACTGCCCGGTTGGCGGCGAGCGGGCGTTGACCCAAGGCGAGATTGCGCTGGTGCGATCAGTTTTCGGCACGGCGATTGATCCAGCACCCGTCCGCATACGCCGCAAGCGCTGGTTTCCCTTCCAGCCCCGTAGCACCACCATGGCACCCAGCGGCCATCTCCACTTCCACCCGCAATCCGCCAGCTATTGCGATGATTTCGCGCAAGCCGAGCCGTATTTGCAAGGCCATTTCATCCATGAGATGACCCATGTCTGGCAGGCGCAGAAGCACGGCCGATTCTACCTGATCCTCCGCCGCCACCCGTTCTGCCGCTATATCTACAGCCTGAAACCGGGCTGGAGCCTTGAGCGTTACGGGCTGGAGCAGCAGGCCGAGATCGTGCGGCATGCGTTCATGCTGCGGAGTGGCTGGGCGGTTGCCGGGGTGGCGGACAAGCGGGTTTATGATGGGTTGGTGGATTTCCCGGGGGCGAAAGGTTGAGTGTTAATCCAACCCTAGATTAACCAGTTGTTTGCTCACTGATGCGATATCATTAGCGATGGAACAAGGTAAGATAATCGAGCAAGCGAGCGTCGACAAATTTGATATGGCGTTAGCGCGGAATGATTTGCTCGACTCCTTCGCTGATCTTGAAATGACAATTTCAAAGATACTGCGCTCTTGTGGAATCTCGCCCGGAAACGAGCCATTCGGAAACCGAATAAAGACCTTCAGAACCGCCGAAAAAACAACGTTGATTGCAAAAGCAAATCATTCACAACGTGACCAGATTGCTGATGAGATTGCAGCACTTCTTCCGGTTCGGGCCGATATTGTCCATAGCCGTTTGCGTGCCTGCCGTGTTGAAGGGCACGTCGCGAGCTATTTTATCAATTCGCAGGATGCATGTTCAGACTACCCTTCAGGCAGACTGCTATCGATCGCACAAATCAATAGCCTGATTCAAAAGGTTGATAGACTTACCGAGAGGGTTGCCGGACTGAAGCGGATCAATCCCCCTTCTTCGCCACCGCCACCATCGCGGGGCGCAGCAGTCGGTCCTTGATCATATAGCCGGCCTGCATTTCCTGCACGATGGTGCCGGGAACAGCCTCTGCGGAAGGAATTTCGATCATCGCTTGATGCTGGTTGGGATCGAGCGGCAGGCCCATCGCGGCGATCCGGGTGATGCCGTGGGCTGCGAACACCTTGTCGATCTCGCGGCCGGTGGCTTCGAGGCCTGCGACCAGGTTCTTGAGCTTTTCATCCTCACGCAGTTCCTGAGGAATGGCCCCTAATGCCCGCGCAAGATTATCTGAAACCGATAGAATATCCCGCGCAAAACCGGTTGCGGCATAGGCGCGGGTATCGGCGATGTCCTTTTCAAGACGGCGGCGGACATTCTGTGTTTCTGCTTTTGCGTAAAGAACATCCTGCTTGGCCGATTCCAGTTGCTCCTGCAAAAGAACAAGTTCCCCTGCTCCGGCATCAAGCAGTTCCTCGGGAACACCTTCCAATTCTGCGGCAACCGCGGGATCTACCTGCGGTTTGGTATCTTCGTTCATGACGTAAAAATTCCAGCTAACCGATGAGTTTGCCCAGGCTTTGGGCGGTGAAATCTACCATGGGCACGACGCGCGCATAATTCAACCGCGTCGGCCCGATTACTCCGACCACGCCGACCACCCTGCCCTCGCGGTCGCGGTAGGGCGAGGCGATCACCGAGGAGCCGGAAAGCGCGAAAAGCCGGTTCTCTGCGCCGATGAAAATCCGGGTTGCCTGTGCCTCGCGGGCCGAATCGAGCAGTTCGGCGACTGACTGCTTGTTTTCCAGATCATCGAGCAGGGAGCGAACCCGCTCGATATCGCCGAGCGTCCCTTCATCGAGCAGATTGGCCTGTCCACGCACGATCAGAACCGGGCGGCGCGCCGCATCCTCGCTCCACACCGCAAGGCCGCGCTCAACCATATCGCGGCTCGCAGCATCCAGCGCACTGCGCCCGCTGGCGATCTGGGCGCGCATCGCCCCGACCGCCTCACTCAGCGTCCGCCCGCCCAGATGGGAGGAAATGTAGTTCGACGCTTGTTCCAGCACCCCGGATGGCAGGCCAATCGGGAGTTCGACCACGCGGTTTTCCACCCCGCCATCGACATCCACCAGCACCGCCAGAGCGCGGCCAGGTGAGAGCGAAACCAGCTGGAGATGCTGCAAGCGCGGCTCAAGCCGCGGGACCAGAACCAGCCCGGCACAGGCCGAAAGATCCGACAGAATCGAACTGGTTGCGGCCAGCGCGGCCTCGATCGGTCCGGGTTGTGACACTTGCCGCTCGATCGCTGCACGCTCTGCCGCGCTTGGTTCGGCCACCTGCATCATACCATCGACAAACAGCCGCAAGCCCACCTCGGTCGGCAGCCGCCCCGCGCTGGTATGCGGTGCAGCCAGCAGGCCGAGGTGTTCAAGCTCGTGCAAGACCGAACGGATCGAGGCAGGTGAAAGGTTAAGCCCCCCTGCCCCCGCCAATGTCTTTGAACCCACCGGTTGACCCGAGGCCAGATAGCCATCAACCACCAGACGGAAAATCTCGCGCGCACGGGTCGTCAGTTCGGTGATCGGGGGGCCGGGCATCGATGGTCAGTGTAGATCGAAACGGCATGGCGATAAACCGTCTATCCTGAGCTTGTCGATGGACTGCACTTTTCTTCTGCTCTGGAAGAAGTAAAGGACGACCCTTCGACAAGCTCAGGGCAGACGGCCTGGGTCCATATTCAGCGCCGGAACCCAGAGTTCGGGCCGATAGCCAAGGAATTCTCATGCGACCTTCTGGCCGTGCACCCGACGAGATGCGCGCACTCTCATTCGAGACCAATTTTACCATCCACGCCGAGGGATCAGTGCTGGTTTCCTTTGGCAATACCAAGGTGTTGGTCACCGCCTCGGTTGAAGAGCGGCTGCCGCCATGGCTGCGCGGCAAAGGTGAAGGCTGGGTGACGGCGGAATATTCGATGCTGCCGCGCGCCACACATACGCGCGGTCAGCGTGAAGCGGCCAAGGGCAAGCAGAGCGGTCGGACCCAGGAAATCCAGCGGCTGATCGGGCGGAGCCTTCGTGCCGTGACCGACCTCAAAAAGCTGGGTGAGCGGCAAATCACGCTCGATTGCGATGTGATTCAGGCTGATGGTGGCACGCGGACCGCGGCAATCAGCGGCGCTTGGGTGGCGCTGCGCCTGGCGGTCCAAGGCCTGATGGCCTCTGGCGCGATCAAGGATGATCCGCTGACCGAAAAGGTCGCGGCCGTCAGCTGCGGGATATTCAAAGGCAATGCGGTGCTCGATCTCGATTATGACGAGGACAGCAATGCCGATGCCGACGCCAATTTCGTACTGATCGAAGGCGGTAAGATTGCCGAAGTGCAGGCGACTGCTGAAGGTGCGACCTATGATGAGGAAGCCCTGCTCCGCCTGCTCCGCCTCGCCCGGATCGGCACTGATCTGATCTTTGCCGCGCAGGCCAAAGCGGTCGCATGAGTTCGCGCCAGCTTGGCGGCGGGACGCTGGTGATCGCCACGCACAACGCCGGCAAGCTGAAGGAGATTGGCGCGCTGCTGGCCCCCTATGGGATGAATTGCATTTCGGCCGGCTCGCTGGGCCTGCCGGAACCGCCGGAAACCGGCAAGACTTTCGTGGAAAACGCACTGATCAAGGCGCGGGCGGCGGCGGAAAGCGCTGGCATTCCAGCGCTGGCCGATGACAGCGGGCTGTGCGTGACTGCGCTTGGCGATATGCCAGGCGTTTATACCGCCGATTGGGCTGAACGGCAGTGGTTTGAGGGCAAGCCGGGCCGGGATTGGTACATGGCGATGGGCAAGGTTGAGGGGCGGCTGTGCGAGCTTGGACCGCAAGTGGACCGTTCGGGCTGGTTTGCCTGCGCGCTCGCCATTGCTTGGCCGGACGGTGAATACGCGACCTATGAAGGCCGGGTCGATGGCGCGCTATGCTGGCCACCACGCGGTACTTTGGGCTTTGGCTATGATCCCGTGTTCGTGCCGCTTGGAGATACCCGCACCTTTGCCGAATTTGATCCGGAGGAAAAACATCACATAAGCCACCGCGCCGCTGCCTTTGCCAAGCTGGTGGCGGAGCAGTTTGGCAGCTAAGCCGCGCAAATGGCCCGCGCACTATACATCCATTGGCCCTTCTGCCTCGCCAAATGTCCCTATTGTGACTTCAACAGCCATGTCCGCGACAGCGTGGACCATGCGCTATGGGAACAATCACTGCTGGCCGACATGGCCCGGGAGGCGGAAGTCGCAGGCGGTGAGGCGCTGGATTCAATCTTCTTTGGTGGAGGCACTCCATCGCTGATGCCCCCTGCCCTTGTGGCGCGATTGCTGGGTGAAGCAGAGAAGCAGTGGGGCTTTGCGCCAGACATTGAGATTACGCTGGAGGCCAATCCATCATCGGTTGAAGCGGCAAAATTTGCTGATCTGGCCGCAGCCGGGGTCAACCGGGTTTCGCTGGGACTGCAAGCGCTGGACGATGCGGCGCTGAAGTTTCTGGGCCGACTGCATAACGCCAGCGAGGGGATCGCGGCGCTGGACGTGGCGCAGCGCCATTTTGCCCGCACGAGTTTTGATCTGATTTACGCCCGTCCCGAACAGACGCCCGCGCAATGGGAGGCCGAGCTGACCCGCGCGCTTGGTTTCGGCACCGGGCATCTCTCGCTCTATCAGCTAACAATTGAGCCGGGCACGAAGTTCGCTACGCTGGTGCGTGAGAATGCCTTCGTGCCGCTGGCCGATGATCCGGCGGGCGATCTGTTTGGCCTGACCCGCGATTTGTCCTCTGCCGCAGGTCTTTCCGCCTATGAGGTGAGCAATCACGCCCGCCCATGCGAGGAGAGCCGTCACAATCTGACCTATTGGCGCTATGCTGATTATTGCGGAATTGGTCCCGGCGCTCATGGCAGGCGCGGCGGACTGGCAACGGTGCGGCACAAGAAGCCGGAGAATTGGCTGGCCGCGATAGAGCGCGACGGGGATGGGATTGCGGAAATCCGCTCACTCGGCCCGCGCGAACAAGCCTCGGAAGCGTTGCTGATGGGGCTGCGGCTGCGCGAAGGGGTTGATCTGGCTGCCCTTGGCGCGCGGTTTGCCCTAAGTCAGAACAGCCTGTGCGATCGGGCCAAGCTGGCGTTCTATGCGAGTCTCGGTTTGGTCTGGAGCGATGGCGCGCGGATTGGTGTGACCGGACAAGGAATGCCGGTGCTCGACGCCATATTGGGAGAGCTGGTGCCCGCGGAACTGGTCGCGTGAGCAAGGCCCAACTGCTTGAGGCCTGGCAATCCTACCTTGCGCAGGGCCTGCGTCGCTCGCCACATACGGTCCGCGCCTATCTCGCCACAGCGGCGCGATTGCTGGATGCGCCAGAGATGGATGATTGGGCTGCGCTTGCCCGGATCGATGCCGGAACCTTGCGCGCGCAGCTGGCGCGGCGACGCGCCGAAGGGCTGGGTAATGCCTCGGCCGCGCGCGAGCTTTCGGCGCTCAAGTCCTTCATTAGCTTCGCGCGCAGCCAGGCCGGACATTCCGACCCTTCCGCCCCCCGGATGCGTGGTCCCCGGATCAAGAAAGGCCTTCCGCGCCCGGTCACTCCCGACGAGGCGGTCAATATTGCCGCCATGGTCGAAGACGAGGCCAGCGCCGAATGGATCGGCGCGCGCGACCGGGCGGTGCTCCTGCTGCTCTACGGTGCCGGACTGCGGATCGCCGAGGCCTTGTCGCTGACCGGCGCGGACCTGCCGCTTGGCGAAGTGCTGGTAGTCAACGGCAAAGGCGGCAAGCAGCGCGCCGTGCCGCTGTTGCCAGTCGTGCGGGCTGCGGTAGGTGACTATCTCGCCAAGAACCCATGGCCAATGAGCCGCGATGATCCGCTGTTTCGCGGGCAGCGCGGCGGCGTGCTTTCGCAAGGCATGATCCAGAAGGCGGTGGCCCGCGCCCGGATTGTCCTAGGCCTTCCCGCCAGCGCCACACCCCACGCGCTGCGCCACAGTTTTGCAACGCATTTGCTAGGGGCTGGGGCAGATTTGCGCAGCCTGCAGGAACTGCTCGGTCATGCCAGCCTGAGCTCGACGCAGATCTATACCAAGGTCGATGCGGCGACTTTGCTGGATGTTTATCGCAACGCCCATCCAAGGGAGCAGTAGTGCGTCGTCCCCGGCTTGACCGGGGACCGCTGGCCTCATGGACGCGAGGGCGGAATGATCAGGCCAGCCGTCCCGGATCAAGTCCAGAACGACGAGGTCTTCAGTCCCTCGGTTTCCAACGGACGACGCGCCACATATAGGCTAGCACCGCCAGCCCGACCATTGCAACTATCCCCGGCCCAATCAGATGGTCCATATCCTTCAGATAGTCGGCCAGCCAGTGCCCGCCAAAAATCAAGACGGTGTTCCAAACTGCCGCTCCGGCGAAGGTAAATGTCAAAAACTTCCAGTGCGGCATGTGCGCGAGCCCAGCTGGGAGCGAGATCATCGTCCGCAGGAAGGGTGAAAAGCGTAATGCAAAGACGATCCACGGCCCATGCCGCAGGAAGAACGCGGTTGCGCGTTCAACATCCCGCCATTCCATTGTCAGCCAGCGGCCCCAACGGTCCACCAGCGGCTTCAAGCGCAGATAGCCGTATCGATCGCCGACGAGGAACCAGGCGTAATTGCCGATGGTCGAGCCGATGGTGCCCGCGGCCAAAAGCGGCCAGAAGCTCATCGTTCCGCGCGATACCGCGATTCCGCCTACCCCCATAATTACCTCACTGGGGATTGGCGGGAAAATGTTCTCGATGATCATCAGGGCTGCGATGCCCCAATAGCCGCCCTGTTCAATGAGCCGTATAATCCAATCGTCCATAATCGATCAGAGCGCTGCTTGGCGTCGTTCTATCGCATCCCAGATAAGGGCGGGCGTATCAGTGCCATTGAACTTGTCGATCGCGAGGATTCCGGTTGGCGAAGTGACGTTGATTTCGGTCAGATATTTTCCACCGATCACATCAATCCCGACAAATACGAGGCCTCGACGCTTGAGCTCAGGCCCAAGCACTGCGCAAATTTCCTCTTCGGCATCGGTCAGCGTGGTTGCCTCGGCATATCCGCCAACTGCCAGGTTTGAGCGGAACTCGCCCTCGCCCGGCTTGCGGTTGATCGCACCGGCAAACTCACCGTCGATCAGCACGATCCGCTTGTCGCCATCGGCGACCGAGGGGAGGAACTGCTGGACCATGAATGGCTCGGGCCAAACTTGCCCGAACAGTTCAACCAGCGCACCAAGGTTGCTGCCATCGGCAGGCACCCGGAACACTGCCTTGCCGCCATTGCCATGAAGCGGCTTGACCACGATGTCGCTGCCATAGCGTTGCTGAAAAGCGCGAACGTCTTCGATCTGACGCGCCACCATCGTCGGCGGCATGTAGCGTGCATAATCCAGCACCAGCACTTTTTCGGGCGCATTGCGGACACTGGCGGGATCATTGACCACCAGAGTGGTGCCATCGAGCCGCTCAAGGATATGGGTAGCGCTTATATAGCCCAGATCGAACGGCGGATCCTGCCGCATCAGAACGACGTCGATATCCTTGGCGAGGTCGATTTTCTGAAGCGGCCCTTTGGTGAAATGATCGCCAACTACGCGCTGGACCGTGACCTCTGAGGCCCAGGCAGTGATCCGGCCCTCGTCCCATGCCAGCGTCCGCACGTCATAATGCCAGACCTTGTGCGCCCGTGCCTGCGCAGAAAGCATCAACGCAAAGCTTGAATCTCCGGCGATATTGATGCTTTCCAGCGGATCCATCTGAACGGCGACGCGAAGGGTCATGCTAAATTCTGTTCCACTTAAAACTGCGAAGCGTTGACGATGTGGCGTGGCCAGCGACCCGGCGCAAGGAGCAGCACGTCGATCCGTTGCAAATCATTGGCCCGTGCGAACCGTGCAGCGACCGCTTCGGAGGCCAAAACGACCCGGCGCAGCCGGTACGCATCGATTGCGTGATCAAGATCATCCGCCCGCTGCCGCCACTTCACCTCAACAAATGCAACTGTTCGCCCGCGGCGCACGATCAGATCAATCTCGCCGCGCGGGGTCTTGACCCGCCTGGCAAGGACGCGCCAGCCCTTGAGCCGCAAATACCATGCTCCCAGCGCCTCACCCCGACGGCCTAGCTCTTCGCGGCGCTTGCGATCCTTCACTTGAGTTCCATCGCCCGCGCATAAAGCGCCTTGCGATCAAGCCCGGTACGTTTGGCGACCGCCCCGGCTGCCTGCGATGCCTTGGAGCCCGCCAGCTCAGCCAGCAGCAGCGCATCGACATCATGAGTTTCGGGTGGGGCAGCCAGCGGAGGGCCAACCACCAACACAATCTCGCCGCGCGGCGGATTGGTGGTGTAATGCGCGGCAAGTTCTCCTGGTGAGCCGCTGCGACATTCTTCGAATCTCTTGGTCAGCTCGCGCGCTACCGCCACCTCACGGCCCGGCAGTAGCTCGCCAATCGCGGCCAGCGTAGCGCCAAGGCGCGGGGCCGTGTCATAGAAGGCCAGGGTCGCCGGAACTGACGACAGCTCAGCCAGCATGTCGCGGCGGGCCTTGTCCTTGCCCGGAAGGAAGCCTGCGAACATGAAACGGTCGCTGGGCAGGCCGGACAGGGTCAAGGCAACAATGACTGCGCTGGCTCCTGGCAGGCTGGTCACCGCAACACCGGTGTCGCGGGCTAAGCGAACCAGTCTGTAACCCGGATCGGAAATCAGCGGCGTTCCAGCATCGCTGACCAGGGCAACGGGCGATTCTGCCGCCAGCGAAAGAATGAATGCACGCGTCTCTTCGCTGGCATGATCATCATAGCGGATCATGCGCCTTTTTAAGCCTAGGTGATGGAGCAGTTTGCCAGTTACCCGCGTATCCTCGCAGGCCACCGCAGCCACGCCACGGAGTACCTCGGCCGCGCGCAGGGTAATATCGCCGAGATTGCCAATCGGCGTCGCGACGATGTAGAGTCCAGGTGAAAGCGGCATGTCCATGAATATCCTCATGGACCAGCCACAAGGGGAGCGGCAAGTAATGTTCGAGACGCAGATGAATCGGCGCAGCATTTTGCTGCTGGGGACACTGGTTCTGTTGGCAGGTTGCAAGGTCATTCCCAAGGGCGCGCCAGATACCCCGCCCCCCATTGAGCAGCCTAGTGACACACTGCCTCAGGACGCCAAACGTCACCGTGTTGCCTTGCTAGTGCCAATGAGCGGGCCGAACGCCGAAGTTGGTCAATCCATTGCCAATGCAACAACTATGGCCCTGCTCGATACCAATGCACAGAACTTGCGGATCACCACTTATGACACCGCTGCCGGGCCAGCTGCCGCTGCTGCCAAGGCTGTGGCAGATGGCAACAAACTGATTCTCGGTCCGATTCAGGCGGACGAGGTTGCATCAGTCGCAACAGTCGCTCGCGCTGCAAAAGTGCCGCTCATTGCCTATGTCGCAGATAGTGCGGTTGCCGCACGCGATGTGTTTATTCTGGGAACAGTGCCGGTTAGTTCGATCACCCGGACGGTCAGCTATGCCTGGGAAAAGGGCGCACGGCGCTTTGCCGTTCTGGCTCCCGGCGGCGACTACGGTCAGCGAGCCAGCGCGGCCTTTGGCAGCGCGGTGCGGACCAGCGGCGGAACCATGGTAGCCAGCGAAACCTATGAGCGCAGCAACACCTCAATCGTCAGCGCCGCCCGTCGGCTGCGTGCCAAGGCTGGAATTGACGCGGTTTTGATTGCCGACGGCGGACGGTTTGCGGCTTTGGGTGCTGCCCAGCTCAAATCTGCGGGCGCTGCCTTGCCGCGGCTGCTGGGAACGGAGTTGTGGAGCGGGGAGAGCACTATCGCTAGCAGCCCGGCGCTGCGCGGGGCTTGGTTTTCGGCTGTATCTGACTCGCGATTCCGGCAGTTTGCGGATAGTTACAAAGCCCGGTTCGGCAATGCACCACACCGGATCTCGACGCTCGGCTATGACAGCGTGTTGCTGACCATCCGGGTTGCGCGCGATTGGAAACCGGGGACAAGCTTCCCTGCCGCCAAGCTGGCAGATCGCGGCGGGTTCCTTGGCCTTGACGGACCGTTTCGGTTTGGCGCCAATGGCGTGGTTGAGCGGGCACTGGAAGTGCGTGAGGCGCGAGCGGCGGCTGTAATAGTGGTAAGCGCAGCCCCTGCGCGATTTGCGGATTGATCGGCTTCTGCCTCCGGATCGCGGCCGGGATGACGTAGCCTGACGATAACCCCCTGCCCCGGCTTGCATGGCTGACTCCGCGCCTTCTATAGCGCGGCCATGTCCGATGATCTGTTCGATAAACTTCCCGCCAGCACTGGCGAAAGCTATGACGGCAGCGCTATAGAAGTACTGGAAGGGTTAGAACCCGTCCGCCGCCGCCCGGGTATGTACATCGGCGGAATTGACGAGCGCGCGCTTCATCACCTTGCCGCTGAAGTGCTCGACAATGCGATGGACGAGGCGGTTGCAGGCCATGCGACGCGGATCGAGGTTACGCTGGAGGAAGGTAATCGTCTGACCATCAGCGACAATGGTCGCGGTATCCCGGTCGATGAGCATCCCAAATATCCCGGCAAGTCCGCGCTGGAAGTGATCATGACCACGCTGCACTCAGGCGGCAAGTTTTCGGGCAAGGTCTATGCCACCAGCGGCGGCTTGCACGGGGTTGGCATCAGCGTGGTCAATGCGCTGTCCAGCCTGACCCGGGTAGAAGTGGCGCGGAACAAGGAACTTCACGCGCAGGAATTCTCAAAGGGCCATGCCACCGGGCCGCTCAAATCTCTGGGCAGCACTCCCAACCGGCGCGGCACCACCGTGACCTTTATCCCGGACACCGAAATCTTCGGTGTAGAGGCAAAGTTTAAACCCGCCCGGCTATTCAAGCTCGCCCGGTCCAAGGCTTATCTGTTTGCCGGCGTTGAGATTCGCTGGAAATGCGCTGCCAGTCTTGCCAGCGAGGATGCCCCTGCCGAGGCAGTGTTCCAGTTCCCCGGCGGGCTTGGCGATCATTTGACTGAACAGCTAGGGGAGCGCGAATGCGTCACCACCAAATTCTTTGCCGGATCGCAGGATTTTCCAGATGACATGGGCCGCGCCGAATGGGCGATCGCATGGCCGCTGTGGTCGGACGGCGCCTACAGCTGGTATTGCAACACCATCCCCACCCCCGATGGAGGCACCCACGAACAGGGCATCCGCGCCGCGCTGGTCAAGGGTATCCGGGCCTTTGCCGATCTGGTGGGCCAGAAAAAGGCCAAGGATGTTGCACCTGAAGACATTGTCACCGGCAGCGAGATCATGCTCTCGATCTTTATCCGCGACCCACAGTTTCAAAGCCAGACCAAAGACCGGCTGACCAGCCCCGAGGCCGCGCGATATGTCGAGAACGCTGTACGCGATCATTTCGATCATTTCCTGTCGGACAATATGGAACGCGGCAAGGCCCTGCTCTCCCATGTGCTCGAGCGAATGGATGAACGGCTGCGGCGCAAGGCCGAGCGCGAGATCAAGCGCAAGACCGCAACTAGCGCGAAGCGGCTGCGCCTGCCCGGCAAGCTCACCGATTGCACCGGCGAAGGCAGCGCAGAGACTGAGCTGTTCATCGTCGAAGGCGATAGCGCCGGCGGCAGCGCCAAACAGGCACGTGATCGCAAGACCCAGGCGATCCTGCCGATCCGCGGCAAGATCCTCAATGTTGCATCCGCCACCATGGACAAGATCCGCGCCAACAGCGAAATCGCCGACCTCGCGCTGGCAATGGGCTGCGGGATGCGCAAAGACTGCAACCCGGACAATCTGCGCTACGACCGGATCATCATCATGACCGACGCCGATGTCGATGGCGCGCATATCGCCACGCTGCTAATGACCTTTTTCTTCCAGGAAATGCCCGAAGTTGTCCGGCGCGGGCATCTGTATCTCGCCCAGCCCCCGCTCTACCGCCTGACCTGCGGCAAGGAGAGCGCCTATGCCAAGGATGAGGCCCATAGGATCGAGCTGGAAGCGGGCCAGTTCAAGGGCAAAAAGGTTGAAGTCGGACGGTTCAAGGGGCTGGGTGAAATGAACCCCGGCCAGTTGCGCGAAACCACCATGAGCCCCGCCACACGCGGATTACTGCGGATCACCCTGCCCCCCGAATACGAAGGCCGCGCCGCAGTCAAGGATCTGGTCGACCGCCTGATGGGCCGCGATCCGGCACAACGGTTCATGTTCATCCAGAACCACGCGAGCGAAATTGATCTCGGGATGATTGATGCTTGAGTAGCTAGTTTTTGGGCACTTCAAGCGTTCGGATTTGATTGGCTATTGCTAATCTCTATAATTTTAGTAGACTTATCCTCGCAGTCGTCTTGTCTGCATCGCGGGAGAGCGAAAATGCGTCCCAATCACCCAAAATACATGATGTCACTGTCAATTGGCCTACTGGCCCTGTCTGGTTGTTCCGAGCAATCATCCCAAGACAACACAGCAGCGCGAAACCAACCAACCTCCGAGAGCATATCCGCCGCTGATGCCGCATCTAGCGACTTGCCCGATGTAAGCGCGGCAGCACCCGGTGTCGCCTTCGCCTACAACTATGCCTTCACCCTGCCCGCCAAGGCAATCTCAGACGTCCAGCAACAACACGCAGCTGCTTGCGGCCGACTTGGCGCGGATCGATGCCAAATCAACGGAATGCGGTTTGACCAACCACGTGAAGGCGAGGCCGCAGCGCGACTCGATCTGCTATTGGCTCCAGA
>JANOKC010000166.1:0-3896 GCA_031419035.1 Novosphingobium sp.
CCCGCATCGCGTAAGGGCAGCGTCGGAAACTATAAAGAACCGGGCCCATCTGGCCGGCATGGGTAGTATCGGCCATGCGGTGAGGCTCGTGCATCGAGTGCCAATAGCGTCAAACAAAGCGTGCGTCAGCCTTCGCTGACACAGCTGCCGTTCCCTGTCCTCGAGCCAGTCGTCGAAACCCACCATTCGTTCATGCCGCCGATTAGGCTTTGCGCTTCTTCTTTTCGCACAAGCAACTCGGTGACGAGGCTTAGGCAGTGGGCCTACGCGAGATTCTAGGAAGCTTTCAGCAGTTGCGAGTCATGGATCAATGCGCGGGCGTCACTGCAGGGGGTACCCAACGAGCTTCAATGGCATCCGTTTTCGGCGAGTACAGCCTCATGGTGAGATTGAAATTGCCCTGAGCGGCTACAGGCAGCCAGTTTGCCGTCTTATTCCCACCCGGATCTTGCGCCTGAATCCACAGGTCGAGCGAGCCGTCCGCGTTGAACTTCAGCATGTCCCGGTCGCCGATCGCGTAACGCTTCAATACGTTGGGAGTCGTAAAGCCCTCGCGGTCATAACCGGTGATCGACCAGAATGCGCGAGCAGGCGGGAGCTGTTCCTTATTGAAGTGAATTACATAACGACTTGAGCCGTCCAGCGGCTTGCCGTCGCTGTCAGTGAAAACGCTTGGGTAGATTGCGTCCTCCGGCCTCACCGCGCCAAGGCCATACTGCGCAATATAGGCGCGGTAGCGGTAGTCGCCGCCATATGACCCCTGATGCGTCAATCCGAAGCGCCAAGTATTGAGGGTTGGCTGCTTCTGCATGTTGTCGGCGAGCGACGCGAAGCCATCGCGTGCCGCGCGGTCGAGCGCATCGGATTTTGCCGGTGAAATATCCGAAAGATCGCTGCCGGCGCGCAGTCCTATGCGAGCCATTCGCGCAATCATCGGTTGGTCATCGATGCGGGCCGGGTAACGCGAGAGCAGCGCGAGAGCATACCGGAAGAATTCGGCACCCCTCATCGTGGCCATCTGTCGGGCGGGCGGTGTAGTCCGATCAAGCGCCGTATCGGTGCTAAGCATGGCGGGACTCGATGGCTGCAGCGGCTTAAGCCGATAGCCTTGCTGAATCGCCCTAACATGCGCATAGTCTGCAGCCCCATTGGTCTGGGTTCGTCCAATCAGCCAGACGACGCTGGTCGGAGCATCGATGCGTTCGACGCCAGCAGGCAGGCGACCTTTCCAACCAGGCGGCACTACCGAGAATTTTCCACCCTGCGCACCAAGGGTGCGGGTTCCCGGCACCGCGAAAACGTTTGTCCACATGTCCATCATCGGGAGCAGGAAATATCGGTCGATCCCGGGAGGCACCGTAAGCACGACCGGACCCTTCGAAACGTCTAGCCACGCCATAGAATAAAGCGTGTCGAAATTGGGCTTGACGATTTCGCGAAAGTCGCCATTCGGGAACGCTTGCAGGTGCTTGAAGGTGTTGACCGGCACCGCGCCGCCTGGCTCACTTTTCGAGGCAGCAGTGGTTTGCACCCGGCGCGTCAGGTCCATCAGAACAAGAGGGTGAAGGTAGAAAAACGCCTCCCGACCGATTTCGTAGACTTCGTTCTCGGACACCATTGAGGGCGCAGCGGGAGGCGGAGCGCCTGCTTCTACAGGCAGGGCAACGCTGAGGGCCACTGCCATCGACACGCAATTGATGAACACGCGCATTGCTTTCCTCTCCGGATGAGTCGCCGTTGTTCGCGTGCGACCCGTGATTTCAATCAGTAACGCTTCAATTAGGCAAGCTTAACCGGTGTGACCGATCCTCGCTTCCGAATCGCAAGTTACATCAAGCCCTGGCGCGATTGCACCGATCAGGAGAAGCTCGACGGGTGCAATGGCCTCTTGCTTTCACCGCACATTGATCGCCTTTGATCAAAGGCGCCTCTGTTATGAGGAAGATGGGACCATCCTTAAACCGACGCGGCTGCCTTCCAACGTTTGGACTGATTGGGGGTTGAACGATGTTGACGGCGTCGGCCCGTTCAATCCGGAACAAATCGCTTATCTTGCGCATCATCCAGAGCGCTTGGTTGGGTAACGCGATCCCAAAGTGACTTACTTGCACGACCGTTCACGCTAACGGAGCCGACGGTAAGCGCCTGATCGAAGCACCCTGAAAGCCGCCCCCCGTTCAGTGGGCTCTGGGAGACCGTGAACGGCCGACAGTGGGGCAAGCCAGATGGTCAGCTTTCATCCAAAGGCAGCCATCAGTGAAGCGGAGCTTGGAGTTCGAGTCTTACCCGCTCCAATTCGTTTGCTTGCAGAACGCGCCGAGGCTGGGCGCGGAGCGCTAGGGCTTACCACGCAAGGGCTGTAGCAGTATCCGATCGAGCCACAGGTCGCGGCGCGTGCGAAATTGGTCGAGGCCGATGGGCATCGCGCGCTGGTCCTGCTTCGGCCTAGGGCAATAGCTGCCCAACAGCCGGTCCCACCACGCCAGGTTGAAGCCGAAATTGCGGTTCATCTCCTCGGTCTGTGTCGAATGGTGGATCCGGTGCATGTCCGGGGTGACGACGACCAGCCGCAGCATGCGCTCGACCTTCGGTGGCAGAGCGACGTTGGCGTGGTTGAACATGGCCGCGCCGTTGAGCACCACTTCGAAGACCAGAACCGCCTGCGCCGGAGCGCCGAGTGCCGCAATCGCCGCCAGCTTAATTCCCATCGACACCAGCATCTCGAGCGGGTGAAAGCGCAGCGCGGTGGTGACGTCGAATTCGGTGTCGGCATGATGGACCCGGTGCAGCCGCCACAGCAGCGGCACAGCGTGAAACAGCCGGTGCTGAAGATAGATAATCAGGTCGAGCAGCAGCAGCGACACAATCAACGCGGGCCAGAACGGCAGGCCCAGGAGGTTGATCAATCCCCAGTCCCGCTCAGCCGCCAGAGCGGCGAAGCTCACTGCGGTCACTGGAAAGACCAAGCGCACGATGACGGAGTCGAGCGCGACCAGCGCCAGGTTGTTGCTCCAGCGCAAGCTCCGCGAAACGCCGCGCTGGCGCATCGGGGCAAGCGCCTCCCAGCTGGCCATGAGCGCGAAGATCCCTACAAAGAAGCCGCTCCGCAATGCGGCTTCGTTCAGGTCGAGCGCGTCAATCATGGCCTGGCTGCGATCCAAAGGAGCGGCGCGCCATCAAGCTGCGCTGGACCACGGTGAGCAGGCACAGCGCGGCATAGGCATAGGCGATCGCCGCAAACTGCGCGGGCCATAGGCACATCGTGGCGAAGACTGCGATGGTCTCGGCCCCCTCGGCAATGCCGGTCGAATAGAAGAAGCTCTTGGTGCCGTGGGCCGTGGTTTGATTTCCGCGCGTGGCGGCGATGGCGGCAAAGGCAAGGAAACTGATGCCGGTCAGTGTGAAGCTGGCGATCAGGACCATGGCGGGCGCGGTATTTGCTGTGGCGACGAAACCGAAGCCGAGCGGCACTGCAACGTAAAAGGCAAAGTCAGCCAGCGTGTCGAGGTAGCCGCCCCAATCGCTGATCCCGTTCGCCCGAGCGACCGCGCCGTCGAGCCCGTCAAGCAGGCGGTTGAGGACAATCAGGGCAAGGGCGAGCAAATAGTGCTGGTGGGCGATGGCGAGGCCTGCCCCCACCGCCGGGACCAGCCCGGCCAGCGTCACCGCATTGGCGCCGATTCCCCAGCGGGCCAGCGCGCGCCCCACCGCGTTCAGCGGCGGGTCGATCAGCGGGCGCAGGCGGGCGTCGAACATCGGTGCGGCTCAGGCCCAGGTGACCAGGCCGATTACCGCCCCGGTCATCAGCGAGGCCATGTTGCCGGCGAGCCAACTCTTGATACCGAGCGCTGCAACCTCGCCCCGGCGCTCGGGCGCGAGCGTGGCGATGGTCGAGA
>JANOKC010000167.1:0-4651 GCA_031419035.1 Novosphingobium sp.
GCAATCACCGGGGCCTATCTTTCCAGCGGCGGCAATGCCTTTTCCTCGCGCACTGCCAGCATGATCGTCCAGCAGCATTTCCCGCCCGCGCCATCAACAGTGGGCCTTGAAAGCGGGCCATTGTTCGGGGTCCAGTTCAGCCAGCTTCCCTGTTCAGATTTGTCGGCGCGGTTTGGCATCAACGCGTTAATCGGGCCAAAGCGTTCGCCGCTGGGCCTCGCGGCTGATCCGGGCGGCTTCCCGCTTTACAAGAACGGGGTATTGGTTGGCGGCGTTGGAGTATTGGCGGATGGTGGCTATGGCTTTGATCCCAACGTTCTGGACCTTGATAGCAATGCGGACGAGCGGATTGCGCTGGCGGGAACGGCGGGCTTCGAGGCACCGCCTGGAATCCGCGCCAATATGATCTATGTCGATGGCACGCAACTGCGTTATTCCGATGCCGATTACATCAGCCTGACTCCGCTAACGGGAGCAAGCTATGCGACGACCGAACCCTCACTGGGAACACTGGTGCCGCTGATCGGCTATTACACGCCCGGAATTCTGGCTGGTACGGCCTATGGCACCGAGGCTTCGGGGGTCCGGGATGCAACTACTACCGAGTTCGCAAATCCCGACGCCTTTGTGCTCAGCGACGGCGCTGGCACCGTGCGCTTCCCAATTCGAGCAGGAACTGATGCTGTTGATGTTGCCACTCCGCTTACCGCCCCCGAAGCGCGGAACATCCTGACCGAAGCCTTTTCGGTGATGAGCCAGGCCCGCGCCCAGATCCGTCAGCCGCTGGATAGCCGCGCGCAGGTCTCGATCTCCTTGGTCGATTCGCGCGGGGTCGTGCTGGGGCTGGTGCGATCCCCCGATGCGCCGCTGTTCGGAATTGATGTTAGCTTGCAAAAGGCTCGCTCGGCGGCATTCTTCTCAAACGCGCAGGCCGGGGCAAATCTGCTGGCTGACCCCAGCGCCGATGTGCGCAGTTTCGTCGCAGCCACACGAACGCTTTTGAATGACCCGAGCGCGCTCAATGGCAATTTCGCTTTCTCGGACCGGGCCATTGGCAACCTCGCCCGGCCCTATTTTCCCGATGGGCAAGTAAACCAGCCGAACGGGTCACTTTCCCGCCCGATTTCGCAATTCAACCTCTTCTCAACCGGCCTGCAATCAGCGCTGGTACTCACCAATCTGGTCCAACACCTCAATTTCGCAAGCGGCGCTTCCGGAACAGATACGCAAGCTCGCTGCACCTTCCTTCCTGATGTCGTGGCTGGACAAAGCCGGTTGCAGAACGGCTTGCAGATTTTTCCCGGCTCGGTGCCGATCTATCGCGGGAATGTTCTGGTGGGCGCGATTGGTGTGTCGGGTGACGGAATTGATCAGGATGACATGATCGGCTTCCTGGGAGTCAACAATGCCGCAAAGACGCTGCCGGGCCTTGGTAATGCCCCGCTGGCGATCCGCTCTGACAATATACTGGTCCCGGTCGGGAGCGCTTCAGTGCGGCTCCGTTACATCAGTTGCCCCTTCGCTCCGTTCATCGGCACCTCCGATCAAAACGTCTGCCAGGGACTGTAGCGGCTATGTCTCCGTTGCTAATCCCTGCCTTGCTGCTGCAAGCCTCCCCGGCGGAGGTTCCAACGCCGCCGCCCGAAGTAGAAGTCGCGCCGCCCGAAATTGACCCCGGCATCATCGAAGGTCGTCGTATACCCGGCTACAACCCAGATCTCCCCGATCAGGTAACTCAGGATAACCCCGGTGCCGTTCGCGCACCCCCGCCCGAGGCTTTTCCAACAGATCAGTTCCCGATCCCCGATCGCTGGCGGCTGATCGAGACGCTGGGTGTGGTCAAGGAACACTGGTGGGATCCTTACAATCAGAACACCCTTAAGGGTGACCGCCCGATCAACCGCGCCAAGGTGCCTTGGTTGCCGATAAAAGGGGATGACTGGTTCTTCAACGCCAGCCTGACCAGCGACACACTGCTTGAGCCCCGCACATTTCCGATCCCGGTTGGCGTCCAGACCACCGCGCAGCCGCAAAGTCTTGACGTGTTCGGCAAGAACGCCAGCTACGTCTTTTCTCAGACCTTTATTGCCAGCGCCTCGCTGATCAAGGGCAGCACCGCGTTCAAACCGCCCGACATCGAATACCGGCTGACACTGGCGCTCAATGTCAACCACGTTCGTGTGCCGGAGCGGCGTGTGCTGTTCGTCGAGCCAAGCAAGGGCACCACCCGCACCGACAACTTCCTCGCCGTGCAGGAAGCCTTCGTCGATTACCATCTGCGCAATATCTCAGAGCGCTATGACTTTGATTCGATCCGCGTCGGAATCCAGCCGTTCCAGAATGATTTTCGCGGCTTTTTGTTCAACGACGATCAGCTGGGCATCCGTCTGTTCGGGAACCGCGACAACAACCGCATCCAGTATAATCTGGCGGCTTTCTGGCGGCTGGAAAAAGATACCAACAGCGGCCTCAACAATCTGACTGAGAGCCCGCGCGATGATTTCGTGTTCATCGCCAACCTGTATCGGCAGGATTTCCTGATTTCGGGCCTGAGCAGCCAGATCAGCGCGGTCTATAATCGCAACCGCGAAGGCAATTCGATCAAGATCGATGACAACGGCTTTCCGGTGCGCCCCGCCTTGCTCGGCACATTGCGCGGGCGCGATTATGATGTGGTCTATCTAGGCTATAGCGCCGATGGGCGGATCGGGCGGGTAAACCTCACCACTTCAACCTATGCCGCGATTGGCAAGGACCGGAACAGCTTCTTCACTGACCGGCCCGCCAATATTCGCGCGTTTTTCAGCGCGGCGGAACTTAGCTATGACAAGGACTGGATGCGCTTTCGCCTGTCGGGCCTCTATGCCAGTGGTGACAACAATCCCTATGATGGCAAGGAAACCGGGTTCGACGCGATCAACGAGAATCCAATCTTTGCAGGAGCCGACACCAGCTACTGGATCCGCCAGACCATTCCCTTTGCTGGCGGCGGCCGCGCGGTTTCGATCAATGGCCGCAACGGCATATTGAATTCGCTGCGCTCGTCCAAGGAACAGGGGCAATCGAACTTCAACAATCCCGGCACGATTCTGCTAGGGGTGGGCGGGGATTTCGATCTGCTGCCCCAGCTGCGCGTTTCGGCCAACGCCAATCACCTGTGGTTCCAGAACACAACCGTCTTGCAGACGCTGCGCAATGAAGGCAGCATCAGCCGCAGCATTGGCTGGGACTTGTCAGCCGCTGCAACTTTCCGGCCCAAGGCGACCCAGAACATCGTCCTGCGGCTGACCGCCGCAACACTGGTCAGCGGCAGCGGCTTTCGGGACCTGTTTGATAGTGTGAATGGACATCGCAATTACTATTCGATCCTTGCCAATGCTATCGTGAGCTATTGATGCGCCTTGCCCGGTTCCTGCTGTTGATGCTCGGCCTGCTGGTGATCCTGCCAGCCAGTCAGACCCGCGCGAGCGAGGAAGAAAGGCCGGTGACGCGCAGCTATGTTACCGCGCCGCCAGCCCCGCCCAAGCAAAGCGTGGCGCAGGTCGATGCCAAATCATCGGGCTGCTATAGCTGCCACCTCAAGACCGATGCACCATCGATGCATGTCACCCCGGCAGTGCGGCTGGGTTGCACCGATTGTCATGGCGGCGACGCGAACGTGATGGGCAATCCGGCGCTAAGTCGTGATGCCACGGAATATGTCGCCGCGCGCGAAAAAGCGCATGTATTGCCGCGCTATCCCAAAGCGTGGGATTATCCCTCCTCGGCTAATCCCAAACGCGGCTACACCCTGCTCAACCGTGAAGCGCCAGAGTTTGTCCGCTTCGTCAATCCCGGCGATTACCGCGTCGCGCGCGAGGCTTGCGGGGCGTGTCATCTGCGGGTGATTGAGGCAGCGGAACGATCTTTGATGGCCTCTGGCGCAATGCTGTTTGGCGGCGCGGCCTATAATAACGGCATCGTTCCCTACAAGAATTACATCTTTGGCGAGGCCTACACACGTGATGGCTTGCCTGCAAAAGTTGTCTCGCCCGGCGTCACTCCGGGCAAGCTGACCGAACGGCAAAAAGCGCGCGGGGCGCTGGCAGAATTATACCCCCTACCCCGCTGGCAGGTGATCCCGCCGGGCGACATTTTCCGCGTGTTTGAACGCGGCGGGCGCACGATCGGCACCCAATTCCCGGAGATCGGCCTGCCCAACCCCAGTGGCATCAGCCAGCGCATGGATGAACCGGGTCGGCCCGATCTCAAACAGTCCAATCGCGGCCCCGGCACTGGACTTAGGGTGGCAATCCCGGTGCTCAATATCCACAAGACCCGGCTCAACGATCCCTACATGTGGTTTATGGGGACCAACGACCAGCCCGGTGATTATCGCGGCTCGGGTTGCACCGGCTGCCATGTGATCTATGCCAATGACCGCGAGCCGCGCCACAGCCTGATCTATGCGCCGTTTGGCCGCGATGGGCAGACCATCACACAGGATCCAACGATAGCCGAAAAGATGGTCCCTGCCCATGGCGGGTTGCTCGGCGATCACCATGATGCCAAACCTGCCGCTGTCGGCACTGAAATGGTCAAGGAAAGCGGGCATCCGTTGCAGCATGTCTTCACCCGCGCGATCCCCACGGCGCAGTGCATGAACTGCCAT
>JANOKC010000168.1:0-13661 GCA_031419035.1 Novosphingobium sp.
AGCTGATCCTTGATCCGGCGGTAGGTCATCTCAGCGAGGCAGCCGGGATAGACCTCGACCCGCTTTTTGGGTTTCGTGGCCTTGAACGCCTTGATCTCGGCCGAAGTACTGGCGGTAGTGAAACCGTTCCACAGTTCGATCGGACCAGCAGGGATGGCCTCTGTCGCCAGCACCGGAGCAGCTACGACTGCGGCGAGTAGCCCGGATACGAACCCGATGTTGCGCATGATCTCACTCCCCGGCGAAGCGCTATACCGCAAGCTCGCAGCACACAAACAAAAAGTCCCCGCCGAAGCGGGGGTCTTCCGTCACCAGCCGCCGCTGGAAACTGTAAACTTCAAAGCCCGGAAATAGCCTCATCAACCAGCACCTTATCGGCGGCGGCAGTATGGTTCTTGGCAATCAGGCCGCGCGCCGCGACGGTCGCGAGTTCGGCGGCCTTTGCGCGCAATTCCTCGATGGTCCTGCGCTCAGCGGACCCAATCTTTTCTTCGGCCATCTTTTCACGGCGCGAAATCAGCGCAGTGGCATCCACCTTGGCCTGCTTGATAATTTCATCGGCTTCGCGTGATGCAGCCGCCTTGAGCGCGGTAGCCTCGTCATCCGATGCCTTCATCTTGGCCTCGTACTCAGCCTTGAGCGCTTCGGCTTCCTTGCGCAGATTGGCCGCTTCATCAAGCTGCTGGCGAATACCGGCAATCTGCTTGTCGAGCGCGCCCGCGATCAGCGCAGGAACCTTCATCCGCAGCATGATCAGGAACACGGCAACCATTGCCAAGGCAACCCAGCCGCCCGGATCGAAACCCCAGGCGCTCGCCTCAGCAGCTTCAGCAGCGGCGGCCAGAAAATTTTCAACCATGAGCTAGCACTGCCTTTACTGCGCCAGAGGCATCCTTTGCTGTAACTTCCAAGCCGGTGACCTTGCCAACAATGTCCTGCGCTGCCTCAGCCGCGACCTGCTCAATGCTGGCAAGGGCGGAATTGCGCGCCTTGGCGAGCGATTCTTCGGCGGCAGTAAGCCGCACCGCAATCGCCGCATCCGCTTTGACCAAGCGCTTTTCCGCGTCGCCAGCGGACTTGACCTTGGCCGCAGCAGTGATTGCCTGCGCATCACCGCGCATCGCGGTCAAACGGGTTTGCAGCGCGGTCTCAGCCTCGTCAGCCACAGCGCGCGCGCGGTGTGCCGCAGCCAGATCATTCGCGATCTGGCTATTGCGCGCATCAACCGTCGCTTCGATCTTGGGGACCATGCCCCGGCCGATCACAAAATAAATGACTACCAGCACCAGCAGCAGCCAGAACCACTGCGACGCATAGGCGAGCATGAGTTGGTTGAGTTGAGGCATCAGTCACCCTTGAACTGGCACCCCGCCCCCGGACAGACCGGAGTGCGAGGCGCAAAGTTCCAAAATCAAACGGCGTAAAGGATGATCATCGCCAGCGCGAACGACATCAGGCCGAGCAATTCGGCAGCCGCAAAGCCGATGAACAGACGGCCCTGCTGGCCATCAGCCGCAGCCGGATTGCGCAGTGCGCCCTGAAGGAATGAGCCGAACACATTGCCCACACCGGTGGCAGCAACGCCAACGCCGATTGCAGCCAGACCGGCACCGATAACTTTTGCTGAAGCGAGATCCATGATTAACTCCTGTTTCGAAATTCTTGGGTAATGCGTCGAAATTTATCTCAATGCAGGTGCACTGCATCCTTGATGTAAAGCGAGGTCAGCAGGGCAAAAACATAGGCCTGAATGGCGCAAACCAGCAATTCCATCGCGCTCACCCCGATGATGAACACAAAGCACAGTGCCGATATTGCATAGCCGAACCCGCCCGCATTGATGCCCTGAACGATGAAGTTGCCGAACACGTCCACCAGAATGTGCCCGGCAAACATCGCGATGAACAATCGCAGCATCAGGCTGAACGGGCGCACCAGGAATGAGACAAACTCAATCGGGACGATCAGCAGCTTGAGCACGAAGGGCGTGCCATGCGGCACAAACAGCGAGAAGAAGTGGAAACCATGCTTCCAAAGCCCGACGATGATCACAATCGAAAAGCTGATGATCGCCAACACGCCAGTTACTGTGAACTGGCTTGTCACCGTGAAGGGATGCGCTGCCGGGACCAGCCCGAACGGCATCATGCCCATCAGATTGGCAAACAGGATGAAGGTGAAGATCGTGAACACCCAGGGCATGTATTTCTTGCCTTCGGTGCCGATGTTGGCTGAGACCATGCCGCTGATAAAGCCGGTCAAGCCTTCTACCGCAACCTGCCACCGGCCGGGGATCAGCGAGCGCTTCATCCCGCCAATCATGAACAGATAGATAGCGCCCAGCACAATCAGCATCCACAGCGCACTGTTGGTGAACTGCAACGCCGAGCCTGTTAGTTCGCCGCCACCGATCGGGTGGATCTCGAACTGGTGCATTGGATCGATCTTGGCTTCAGCCGCCACCGGTAAACCCCTATAAACTCAAACCAAAAGAGCTTCCGGATTATTCCGGGCGTTCCTTTGAAATTCGCCAAATTTCCCTGCCCGCCGCAACTATTCCAAGGAACAGCATGACGAGCAACGCCTTGGGGCTGCTGTCCAGCTGGCGGTCGATAAGCCAGCCGATCAGGGCACTGCCCAGCGGAAACCCGATTAGCGTGGAAAGGACCCGGTTTCCTTGTGACGAGCCTTTGCCCGTCATTCCAAGATTGCCTGGCGAAACTCCGGTCCTGACCTTCTCGGCGTGCCGTACCTTGGCGAGCTTTTCGTCGAGTGACGTAAGCCGCGGGTCTTGCACACCTGCCGGGTCTTGAACGGGGTCGTTCGCTGCGATGTCGATTCGTCCGCTTCATTAGGAAAACCGCCAAGAAACGGGTTTCCCCGCCAAGGCGCGAACCCCTTAGGAAAGGGGGGCCATAGTGTCAACCGGGTGCAATGCTGCGCTGCCGCAATATGGATCGAATCAGGCAGCTGGCGGGCAGCGGCTATCGCGCAACGGCGGCTCGCCGGCGCGGGTCCGCCAGGTGCCATCGGCGCCTTGATACTTCTCCCCCGCTATGGTGCGCGCGATCGCAAGGCAGCCCGAGGTAAAGGCATATTCCTCCACCGTCGCTGCCTGCGCCTGCGCCTTTGCCGCATAAACCGCCTTGCGCTTGATGTTGATATCGTCCGCCATCGCGCGGACCGCTTGGCTAGGCGCGACCGGGAAGCCGAGATAACCGTCGGTCTTCTCGCCCACCTGTCCGGCGGCGCGGGCTGCGGCATAGGCAGGGTCACGCTGCTGCGCGGCGAGCGGCGCGGCCAATACGGCCAGCACGCTCATCAGCGCTGCACTGTTGCGGAACGAAATACTCATCATCAACTCCAGACTTCAAAAAATTTCAGGATTGCTCTCGATCGTGTTCCCGGCATCCGCCGCGAGACGATAGATCACCTCCTGCTTGATGTTGATATTAAGCTCGATCACGATCGGCTTATCCGGCGCATTGACTGAAATGCACCCGCCGAGCGCCAAAGCGCCGCCTATCACCATCACCAGTCGCCTTGCGGCAATCTGGCCCGACCTCAGTTTCCTGTACGACTGTCCCTGCATGATTGCAGTTCTCGCAGCACTGGCGCGGTTGGTCAATTCAAGCTGCGTCATGGCTTTTTCTCACTGACTGGGGGCTGAATGGGTGGTGCAGGCTTTATCGGGCGGCCATCTTTGTCGATCAGCCCAAGCGCACGAGGATCGGCGACATAGCGCGAATCATATAGCGAGCGGAACGAACCGATCAGTTGGAAAAATGGCGCACGCAGATTGACATTGAACTGGATCGGCAAATTGGAAAGTTGGCGGGTGGCGAAATTGCGCTTCGCCCCTGCTCCCTGCTTTACGCCGTCAAATTTTATCCTGGTCACGATCTCACCTTCCAGTGAGCCATCCAAGGCAATCCGCATTTGCCGGTAATCGAGCGATTTAAGCGCGTCGAAGGCAAAATTGGCAAAAGAGCCAAGGTCTTTGTAGCTTAGCTCTCCGACATAGGAGACATTGCCGCCTGGCGCACGTGAGGTGAGATATCCGCCATCGATCCGCCCGCCGTTCTCGTCAAATACAAGCGGCAAAGTGCCGTCGAAAACACCGGTCGCCGAGATATTGCTTAGCTCCATCCGCTGTACAAACTTGGCGGCATTCATCCCTTCGACCGTCAGCACAAAGCGCCTCACTTCTGCCGCGCCGAGCACCATGCGGGTTGGCGCAAGGGTTAGCTTGCCATCAAGGAACGGCCAGCTTGCGGCATTGATATCAAGCACCCCGTCCGGTTTTAGCGCGAACGAGAGCTTTCCGTCATTGACTTCTATCCCCGGGTTGATCGAGGTGATCGCAAGCCGCTGGTCAGGCGCCGTAACCAGACCGAGCAGATCGGTGAACACCACTGTGCCCGAAGTGCCTTTGACTGGGCCGAAAGCTGCCGCGAAATCCAGATTATCGGTAGTAAAGCGGCCGAAGCTGGTCACCCGGTCTGGCGACCAGTCGATCCTCCCGCTGCCATACACCACACCCTTGGCATTGGCGATCACGCCCAGCGCAAGCCGGGTCAACGTATCTGGCTGGAGCCGCTGATCGAACTGCACGCCACTTACGGCCAGATCAGTGTGGCCTTCACCTGCGCCAAGATCATGGCCAATAACCACGCTGGTTATCTCGCGGTCACTGGTTGGTTCACGCATTATGGCATTCGCCACAATTCGGTTGTCGGCGAGAGTCAGCGTCCCGTCGCGCGCGATCAACGGCCGGAACCTGGCATCGATTTGGCGGTCTTCCAGCCGGAAAACACCTTCGCCGATCGTCAGCTTCCCATCGGCATAGCGCCACGCACCTCCCGCATCGAGTATGTTGAGCGGCACGCCAGCCAACTTGACGTCGGTACCGGCAAAACGCCCGGCGATGTCATTGCCAATTTGGGCCGAGAGATCCTCGATCCGAAAGCTCGCTGCATTGGCAACGGGGCCAAGCGATATGTCGAGGCGTTTGGCCGCGAGTGCGCCGGGAATGGCGAAGCCGACCGGCCCGCTGGCTATGCGGATCGGGGTAGTGCCCAGTAGCCCCGCAAGATTGAGCGCCGGAACCCCGGCAGCAAACCTGGTGCCTCGGCTGTCAGAGCGAAGTATCGCCCTTTCGCGGCCAGGGCAGAGGGTAAGGCCGCGCTTCTCCAGCGTCAGATTGGCGTAGGTCAGGGCATCGAACTTCACCGGCACGCAGCCTCGCCAAGCGGCCAGCCCTGAAACGGAGGACCAATTGCCATCGAGGGGAATCACAAGATTTTTGGCGGATCCGCCGGGCAGAATACCGCTCATCCGGGCCGAGCCTGAAAAGCCGAGCGCGCCATTGCCAAGCTGAGCGACGGTGAGCTGTGGGATCGCCAGCAGCCCCCCTCCGGAACGATATTCGGCCATGGTCAGCCGGGCAGTGGCAGAGCCACGCGGGCCGCGCTCGACCCGGCCCAAGATTTGCGGCAAGCCCGCTCCTCCAGTGGTGAAATTGCCCGAAAAGTACGATTTTCCTTCGCCCATTCCGGCAAGGCTAAGGCGCGACACGGCAAGCAGCACCTGCCCACTGCCGCCGCGCAATTCTCCGCGCGGGATCATAAGATTGATCGCATCGGCAGTTTGTCGCAGGATAAAACTTGCAGCCAATTTGCTATTGCGGCCTTCGCGTAACAACGCGTTGCGCACCGTCCCGAACATCGGCGCTGCGAAAGTCCCCGACGACGAGCGCTGCGCTGCCAATAATGCGGAATCCAGTCCGTTGCCCAATCTCACCCCGTCACCGTTCAGCGTTCCCTCGCTTTCGGTCCGGGCAAAGCCGTCTGCTGCGCGTACCACACCTTCAAGACTAAGCGTCGCTGCGCTCAGCTCGGCACTTTGGATCGCCGCGCCGCGCAAATTGTAGCGCGCGGTGAACTTTCCACTGCGAAGGCTGAAACTGCTGTCTCCGTCCAGTGTTCTGGCGGTGCGGCCCTGCCAATCCAGCTCTCCGCTCGAAAGAACCGCCTTGCCATCCATTCCGTCCAATGCAGAATCGAACTTTGTGTCGATTTGCAGCGCCGCCTTGCTCAGCGCCAGCCCTTGCTTGACGCAATCGAGCTGTGCCAGCCGCAGCGGACCAATAAATCGGGGTTGCTCAGCCGCGATGCTGACCTTGCCAAAAATGCTGGCGCCTCGGCCACTGCAGCCTGCTCCGTCAAGCTTGGGTGCAACCGCCGCAAGTGTCCCGGCAAAGCCACTTCGCAAGGCGCCCTGCCCTTCAGCCTTGATTCCGACTGGACCGTAATCGCTTTCAATCCGCGCGCGGCCATCGATCAGTGCGAGGCTCAGCTGCGGCATCCGGAACTTCTCCTTGCTGCCGGTGAACAGCAGTTTGTCGAGGCTTCCGAAGCTTACTTTGCCGCCCCTGTAGCTGCCATAAAGCCGGGGACTGATTAGCGTGATCTTGCTCACAACCGGCACACCCAGCGCGGGCTCAATCTCGATCACCGCGCGCTCTATGGTAAGATCGGGCCGGATTGGATCGCCAATGACGATATTATTCAGGACCTGCTCCGCAGCGCCTATTGATTCAATCTCGTATGTCGCTGGAAGGCCAAGCGAGGTGATCTGTCCGGCGAAAATCCGGTCCGCCAATCGCTCACGCGCCAGCCACAGTCCGCTAGGGATCAGCGCCACGATGAACAGCAGCACAGTCGCGATCCGCCAATACCGCTTGACGCGCGGTTTCACGCCAGCATCTGCAGCGGCATCCGGTTCCAGGTCCGGCATATCCTGTTCGCTGTCGGGCATAATCCTCACACTTGCGCGTTTGGCCCGCGAAAGGCAATGCGGTGCAAGTTCAAACAGATGAACCGGAGGGAAGTTCCAGTTGGCGGAAGGGCAAACAAAGCCGAACAACGCAGCCAATGACGCCAGCGGCCATCGCGCCAGGCTGCGTGCCCGGATGCTAGATGGCGGGGCCGAGGCGCTGGCCGATCACGAGGTGGTCGAATATCTGCTGATGACCGCGATCCCGCGCCGCGATGTAAAGCCGCTGGCTCGCAGCTTGCTGGCGCGCTTTGGCAGCCTTGCAGGGGCGCTCAACGCCGATCCTCGCGCGCTAGCCCAGCACCCCGGGATGGGCGAGACCAGCGCTGCGGCACTTAAGATCGTGGCGCTGGCCAGCCGCCGCTTGGCGCGGCAAGCGGTTCGGGAAAAGCCGGTTCTGGGCAGTTGGCAGGCGCTGATCGATTACCTCACCATCGATATGGCACATCTGACGGTGGAGCGGGTGCGGGTGCTTTATCTTAACGCCCAGAACATGCTGATCCACGATGAACACGTCGGCGATGGATCAATTGATGAGGCAGCGATCCATCCGCGCGAAGTGATCCGCCGCGCACTCGATCTGGGCTCGACCGCGCTGATCCTGGTTCACAACCACCCCAGCGGCTCTCCCGAACCCAGCCGCGCCGATATTCAGATTACCAACAAAATAGCCGAAGCCGGGCGGCTGCTGGGGATCACTGTGCATGATCATGTGATCATCGGGCGCGAGGGGCACGTGAGCTTGAAGGCCAAGGGGTTGATTTGAGATGTGTGTCGCTGCCGTCGCATGGAACGCACACCGCGATTGGCAGCTGGTCGCAATTGGCAACCGGGATGAATACCATGGCCGCCCCGCTGCGCCTCTCACTGAGTGGGCAAATGGCATTATCGCCGGGCGTGATCTGCAATCAGGCGGGACATGGTTGGGAGTTACGGCAGGGCGATTCGCCCTCGTCACCAATCTGCGCGGGTTTGGACTGCCTGATCCAGCCAAAGCCTCACGCGGAGCGCTCGTCACCGATCTCCTCAGCGGCACCGGCCAATATGCCGATCCCGCCACCGCCTCGCTTGAAGTATTCAACCCGTTCAACCTGATCCTTGCGGATTCCAAGTGCGCGACCTTCCTCTCCAACCGCCCCGAGGAAATCCGAACTGCCCTTACCCACAGCATTTACGGCTTTTCGAACGGCGCGCTGGACGAGCCTTGGCCCAAGACGCTGCAACTCAAAGCCGCGCTGACCGACTGGCTGGTTAGCGAGGATGCCGTGATCGAGCCGCTGTTTGCTGCGCTGCGCAATGAACAGATCGAGCCGATTGGTGTTGGCCCTGATCAGCCGTCCGAAATTGCCGATGAAGCAGCGCTAACCCCCGTCTTCATCCGCCGCCCGGTTTACGGGACCCGGTGTTCGACCGTAGTCACAATAGATCTCGTCGGCCGGGGGCAGATCGTTGAGCGGCGATTTGACGCGAGCGGCGCAGTCACGGGGGAGACGGCACAGGCATTTGCCTGGCCGGGTTGATTTCCCTGCCCCCGCCCCCTAGCGGCTCCAGCATACTCAAATTTCGGAGTCGAACATGATCCCCCGCTATTCCCGCCCCGCGATGGCTGCGATCTGGGAGCCGGAGGCGCGGCTGGCGATCTGGTTCGAGATTGAGGCTCATGCCACCGATAAGCTTGGTCAGCTTGGAGTGGTTCCTCCCAGTGCAGGCAAGGCGCTGTGGGATTGGTGGGCGACGGGGCCCAAGATCGATGTCCCTGCGATCGATGCGATCGAGGCCGTTACCAAACATGATGTGATCGCTTTCCTGACCTGGGTGGCCGAACAAGTCGGTGATGAGGCACGCTTCATGCATCAGGGCATGACCAGTAGCGATGTGCTCGACACCACGCTGAGTGTTCAGCTGGTCAAAGCCAGCGACATTCTGCTGGAAGATCTCGATGCGCTGCTGGAGGCTATCAAGCGCCGGGCAATCGAACACAAGCACACCCCCACCATCGGCCGCAGCCACGGCATTCATGCCGAGCCGACCACGTTTGGCCTCAAGCTGGCCCAAGCCCACGCCGAGTTTGCCCGCTGCAAGGTGCGGCTGGTCAATGCGCGGGCCGAGATTGCGACTTGCGCCATTTCGGGTGCGGTTGGCACCTTCGCCAACATCGATCCAGCGGTAGAGGAATACGTCGCCGAAAAGCTGGGCCTTACGGTGGAGCCAGTTTCAACCCAGGTGATCCCGCGTGATCGCCACGCGATGTATTTTGCCACACTGGGCGTGATCGCCAGTTCGATCGAGCGGCTGGCGACCGAGATTCGCCACCTGCAGCGCACCGAAGTGCTGGAGGCGGAAGAATATTTCGCACCGGGCCAGAAAGGCTCGTCCGCCATGCCGCACAAGCGCAACCCGATCCTCACCGAAAACCTCACCGGCCTGGCCCGGATGGTCCGCGCCGCCGTGGTCCCGGCGCTGGAAAATGTCGCGCTGTGGCACGAGCGTGATATTTCGCATTCTTCGGTTGAACGCTACATTGGTCCTGACGCGACGATCACGCTGGATTTCGCACTGGGGCGGCTGACGGGCGTGATCGACAAGCTGTTGATTTATCCGGAACGGATGCAAAAGAACCTCGACCGGATGGGCGGGCTGGTCCATTCGCAGCGGGTGCTGCTGGCGCTGACGCAGGCCGGGATCAGCCGCGAGGACAGCTACCGGCTGGTCCAGCGCAATGCGATGAAAGTGTGGGAGAGCGACGGGGCGTTGTCGCTGCTCGAGCTGCTCAAGGCCGATCCGGAAGTCTCCGCCGCCGTTCCAGCCCAGCAGCTTGAGGCGAGCTTCGGGCTGGAATATCATTTCGCGCAGGTCGACCGGATTTTTGCCCGGGTGTTTGGGGAATAGCGTCGTCCCCGGCTTGACCGGGGACCGCTGGCCGCATCAACGCGAGGGCGGAATGACAAGGCCAGCGGTCCCGGATCAAGTCCGGGACGACGTGAATGCTGCCCTTCCCTTCCAAGCTATTCCCGCCTAGCATCCACTCAACTGCTTAAGGAAGAGAAGGGCGGCGGCGCATGCAGATCATCCGGACGATCACTTGGGTGCTCATCACAATCGCGATGGTGGCATTCATTGCCATCAACTGGACCCCGGCCCCGGTGAATATCTGGCCGCTGGAGGCAGGCTATCTGCACTTCAACTGGCCGGTAGGGTTCATCGTCTTGATTTCCTTCCTGCTGGGAATGTTGCCGATGTGGTTGCTTCACAAAGCTGGGCGGTGGCGGCTGACCCGGCGGATCAACACGCTGGAAAACACCGTTCGCGCTACATCCACCGCGCCTCCGCCTCCGGCCATGGTGGCCACAACCACCCAACTTGAAGCCAATTCAACGGACACGCCAACAGCCTGATATGCACACCAATCCGATCTATCTTGCACTCGACGTTCCCCGCCTGGACGCCGCCGAAGCCCTTGCCCAAAAAGTCAAAGGTCATGTTGGCGGATTGAAACTGGGCCTCGAATTCTTCAATGCCCATGGCCACCACGGGGTGCATGAGATTGCCAAAATCGGCCTGCCGATCTTCCTTGATCTCAAGCTCCACGATATTCCCAACACTGTGGCCGCCGCGATGCAGGCGATCCATGTGCTGGAGCCGGCGATTGTCACCGTCCATGCCAGCGGGGGCCGCGCCATGATGGAGGATGCCAAGGCAGCGGCGGGGGAACATTGCAAGGTGGTGGGAGTTACCCTGCTGACCAGCCTTGACGAGAATGACATGGCCCGCACCGGAATCATTGGCACCCCCCACGATCACGTTATGCGGCTGGCGGAACTCGCGGAAAAATCCGGCCTCGACGGGATTGTCTGCTCGGGCCAGGAAGTTGCAGCCGTGCACCGCCAATGGAAGAACGGCTTTTTCGTGGTCCCCGGCCTGCGGCTGTCCGATGGGAAAGCTGGCGATCAAAAGCGCCCCATCGCTGGCTCCGCTGGCGATCAGAAAAGAATTGTCACTCCAAGTGAAGCACGCAACGGCGGCGCAAGCGTATTGGTGATCGGCCGCCCCATCAGCCGCGCCGAAGATCCCGTCGCTGCAGCGCGCGCGATTGAGGCGACGCTATAGGCCATTCAGCCGAGCGACAGCCAGCGCACGACAAAGCGGCGCGATGAATTGAAGGAGACCGTCGATGAAGAGCCTTACTCTTGCCCTTGCACTTGCTGCCCTTGCCATACCGTTTGCCGCTCAGGCGCATGACGGATCGTCTGGACCGGTCGTTGCGGCTGGCAACACGCTGTTATCGCTATCGGCAGAAGGACGCTCAAACAAGACGCCCGATCTGGCGGTATTCAATGCCGGGGTAACCAGCCAGGGCAAGACCGCGAGCGAGGCGCTGGCAGCAAATTCCGCTGATATGAACAAGGTCGTCGCCGCGCTCAAGAAAGCGGGCATAGCTGACCGCGACATCCAGACCAGCAATCTCAATCTCAATCCGGTTTATGAGCAGCAACGCCAGATGCCAAATGGAGCGATTGAGCCCGCTCAGCCAAAGATTATCGGCTATCAGGTGAACAACACGGTCAATGTCCGTCAGCGCAATCTGGCCCAGTTCGGGCGGGTGCTCGATACTTTGGTCACAGCCGGGGCCAATCAGATCAATGGCCCCAGCTTTCAGATGGACGATGCTGATGCCGCGACAGATGAAGCGCGGACTGAGGCGATGAAGAAGGCGCGCGCGCGGGCAACCCTCTATGCCAAGGCCGCTGGCCTCAAGGTCGTGCGGATTCTGACCATCAGTGAAAGCGGCGGGTATGCTCCGCAGCCGCAGGTGATGTATGCGCGCGCCGCCATGGCCGATATGTCCGCCGCTCCAACCCCGGTGGCGGCAGGCGAGGTTTCGATGACTTCCAGTGTGACGGTGTTGTTCGAACTGGCGCCTTGACCTCCCAGTCCGTCACCCCTGCGCAGGCAGGAGCCTATCACACCTCGCCGCGCTGATGCGACGCTGCGTTTGGGTTTGATTTTGGATAGGCCCCTGCCTGCGCAGGGGTGACGGTTTGACTGGGGAGTATGCCTTCTCTAACGCGTTTGCCATGCCCGTCCCCACCATCAAGATCTGCGGAATATCAACGCCAGGCGCGCTTGAAGCCGCGATCAAGGCGCGGGCAAGCTATGTCGGCTTTGTCTTTTACCCGCCCTCGCCGCGACATTTGGAGCTGCCCGATGCAGCGGAATTGAGCGCGCGGGCAGCTGGCCACACTTTACGGGTCGGGCTGTTCGTTGATCCCACTGATGCCCTTCTGGGCGATGCGGTGGCTGCGTCTCGGCTTGATGTGCTGCAATTGCATGGCGACGAGAGCCCGGCACGGGTGGCGCAGCTCAAGGCACGATTTGGCTTGCCAGTTTGGAAGGCGCTGCCGGTGGCCAGCCGCGCCGATGTGCTGCGCGCTGATGCCTATACTGATACCGCCGATTTGATCCTGTTTGACGCGAAGACTCCCAAGGGATCGCTGCCCGGTGGGATGGGACTGGCGTTTGACTGGGCGCTGGTGGCGGGCTGGAAAGGCGGATGCGCCTGGGGCCTTGCGGGTGGACTAAATCCGGGCAATGTCGCCGAAGCTATCCGGCTGACTGGCACTCCGCTGGTCGATGCCTCCTCGGGCGTTGAAAGCGCGCCGGGGGTCAAAGATGCTGAAAAGATCGCGGCCTTCTGCGCCGCCGCGCATTCGATATAACGAAAAGGGCGGCCCGTTACCGGACCGCCCTTCGATAGTTAGTCTGCTGGTGCAACTTAGAACTTGATGCCGATTCCGGCCGAAACCGCATCACCATCGCTGAAATCGCTAAAGAAGTGGCGATATTCACCCTTCAGATAGACGCTGCTGCCCAGCTTGTGCTCATAACCAGCGCCAAGGTGGGGCACATCTTCGCCTTCACCGACAGTATAGCCGCCAGCGACGAACAGCTTGCCGTTCGCACCGGCCTTGATGCCGCCACGCGCAGTCAGCCCGAAATAAGCGTCGCTGCCCGAAACCAGCACCTTGTCAGCCGAAACTTCAGCACCAAAGAAACCGCTGGTGCCAAGATCATAGTCATATCCGGCGGCCACGCCTGCGGTAGCTTCGCTCGAGCCGCCCGACCAGATCACGCCGCCGCGCGCTTCGACGCGACCTTCGTTGGCGAGAGCTGGTGATGCAACTGCAACCGAGGCTGCGAGTGCGAGAAGAACCTTACGCATAAAAACTCCTTATATATCAGTCCTCTAACGCGAGAACGAGGCGCTTTTGGCTTTCTGAATCTTACCAGCGGGTGAACAAATCATTCAGCAAGACTCTGTGACAAGAGTCGTGTTGCATTGCAGCAACAGATGTCCGATGAGCCGTTGGTCTGGCGCGATCAGTGGCAATGGCAGCATCAGGCCAAGCCTAAGGCTGGACAGTGCGAGATCGCTCTGCCAAGCGCGAATCCGCTATGACCACTGCAACCCCAACCCCAAACAGCTTCCGCACCCAGCCCGATGAGCGCGGCCATTTTGGCCAGTTTGGCGGGCGTTATGTCGCCGAAACGCTGATGCCACTGATTCTGGAACTTGAGCGGGAGTATGATCGCGCCAAGCTTGATCCGGCGTTCAAGGCCGAGTTTGACGATTTGCTGGAGCATTATGTTGGCCGCCCCAGCCCGCTCTATTTCGCGCCGCGGCTGACGGAAGAACTGGCCAAAACTGCCCCGCCAGGAAAAGGCGCGCAGGTCTGGTTCAAACGCGACGAGCTGAACCACACCGGCGCGCACAAGATCAACAATTGCATCGGCCAGATCCTGCTGGCGATCCGCATGGGCAAAAC
>JANOKC010000169.1:0-1709 GCA_031419035.1 Novosphingobium sp.
CCGACCCAAATGACGTCGATACCTAGGAGTGTTGGTCCGGGCGGGGTGTTAAGCATGGCTCTGACTATTCCTCGCTCAGATCTCGAAGCTGACCATTTTGGCCATGATGAAGGCACCGATGCCCATCCACGTCAGCCCGCCTAGGCCGGTGACGATCAGGCGCTCGTCGGTAAAGAAGCCGGCGAGATATTTGGGATTGATCCACCAGATCATGGTGAAAACCATAAAGGGCAACGCGCCGACGATATAGGCTGATGCCTTGGATTCAGAACTCATTGCCCTGATCTTGAGCTTCATTTGCGCGCGTTTGCGCAGCACGTCGGCCAGGTTGGAAAGTGTTTCGGCCAGATTGCCGCCGGTCTCACGCTGGATCGCCAGAGTGATGACGAAGAAGCTGAATTCCGGCGTGTTAAGGCGGTCTGCGGTTTCCTGCAGCGCTTCTTCCATGGTCCGGCCGATGCGGATGCGCTCGGTTACCAGCTTGAACTCCTCGCCTACAGGGCCGGGAACTTCGCTGGCAACAACGCCAAGCGTTTCGGTGACCGGAAGGCCAGAGCGCAGACCACGAACCAGCAGTTCGATGGCATCGGGAAATTTGGTTGTGAAAGCACCGCCGCGCTTGCCAACGAAATAGCCGACCAGCATGTGCGGAATGCCGGCACCGAACAGCAATCCGATCCCCAGCGACAGCAATACCGCGCCGGATTTCAGGTAAATGATCACAGTGACTGTCAGGGCAAGCCCGAGAGAGGCATAGAGGTACTGGGAAATTGTCCAGCCTTTGCCGGTCCGGTGCAGCCGCAGCGCAAGCGCGGCAGCGCGCGATTCAGAACCCGCGATATGGTGCATCTTGGGCTTGCGTGCTGCCACAGCCTTTTTCAGCTGGGCTTCGACCTTGTCCTTGGTGCTGTCGGAATGCCGATAGACCAAGGCCTCCAGCCGGCGCGCGCCTTCCTTGGCGGAATTAGGCCCCGAAAAGGCCAGATAGCCAAGCACCATGAATGACATGAGGCCCACGGCAATCAGCAAGAGCTGCACTATGTTCATTAGCTCTTTACGCCTTTCCTAGCTTGAGCAGGGCCACTCTAACGCGGGCGCCTGCAACAATTCCTCAATCGACCTTGGCAGGTGCCCGCGTTTTCTTGGAAAGCATCGACTTGAGGTCGATCTTGCCCAACAACGAGCTCTTGGGCTTGACCGCCTGGTCCGTTGGTTCGCCATCTCCGACACCCAGCACCGCCTTGGCTATATCGCGAATAGCGCTTCCCGCCTTTGACGAGCGGTTTGCGTCGGCGAAGGTCTGGCCAAGCTTGGCGGCATTCGACGCAGCCTTGAAGTCATAAGGAATGGAGAAGCCGATCTTGCGTTCGATTGAGGCTTCGAAATCCGACTTGCTGATCTCGCCGCCGCCGGCCTGAACCTTGTTGGCCACGATGATCGGCTGGACATGCGACGCATTGGACTTGAGCCACGAGAGGATGCGGATTGCATCTCGCGCAGAGGCAAGCGTCATCTCGGTCACCAGCAGCACCACGTTCACATCCGACAGCAATTGCGGAAAGTTGATAAGCATGTTGCGCGGCATATCGATCAGCGTCATTTCAAACGCCTGACGGAATTCCTCTTCCAACTGGATGAAGGCAGCGCCATCGGTCATCAGCGGCGAATTCATCGGCGCTTCGGCTGATAGTATCGCCAGATTATCGTTG
>JANOKC010000170.1:0-13647 GCA_031419035.1 Novosphingobium sp.
AGTCACGCCAAAAATGGCGAAGACAGTTTTGAGTGCGCGCTTATACGTTGTTGCCAACGTCGCTTGAAAGTGAGAGACTTTGCAGTGTTATGGCGATCTACCATTTCTCTGCCAAAGTTGTCAGTCGTGCCAATGGTTCGAGCGCGGTTGCATCGGCTGCCTATCGTGCCGCCGAACGGCTAACCGACGACCGCCTCGGCCGCGACCATGACTTCACCAACAAGGCCGGTGTGGTTCATTCTGAGATCATGTTGCCGCAACGAGCGCCCGAACGACTGGCAGACCGCGAGACCCTTTGGAATGCTGTTGAAGCAGGCGAGGTTCGCAAGGACGCACAGCTTGCCCGTGATGTCGAATTTGCGATTCCACGGGAGATGAACGAGGCTGACGGCATCGCGCTGGCACGCGATTTCGTGGCCCGCGAATTTGTGGCGCGCGGCATGATAGCCGACCTCAACGTGCATTGGGACAAGGCCGCCGATGGCAGTCCCAAGCCTCATGCCCACGTCATGTTGTCGATGCGCGAAGTAGGGCCGGACGGCTTTGGTCAGAAGGAACGCGACTGGAATAGCAAGGAGCTGTTGCAGGAATGGCGTGTGAGCTGGGCCGATCATGTGAACACCCGCATGGCCGAGCTTGGCCTTGAGGCGCGTGTCGATCACCGGACATTGGAAGCCCAAGGCATCCCGCTTGAGCCGCAGCACAAGATTGGTGCGGCGGGAAGCCGCCGTGAAATGAACGGCGAAGACGCCGAGCGCGCCGACGATCATATGCGGATCGCGCGCGAGAATGGCGACAAGATCATCGCCGATCCGGCCATAGCTTTGAATGCCATCACCCATTCCCAAGCGACGTTCACAACGCGCGATCTTGCCCAGTTCGCGTTCCGGCACAGCGACGGCAAAGACCAGTTCGATTCCGTCATGGCCTCGGTGCGCGGCTCGCCTGAGCTTGTCGCGCTAGGCAAGGACGGCAAGGATCAGGAGCGATTTACCAGCGCAGATATGATTGCGGTCGAGGAGCGGCTTGGGTTTTCCGCGTCAATGTTGGCGACCAGCGAGCGCCACGGTGTTGCCGACCGGCATCGCCATGCTGCGCTTTATGGTGCAGCCGAGCGCGGGATGGTCTTGTCGGGTGAGCAGCGCGATGCCTTCGATCACATCACCGGCCAGCGCGACCTTGCCTCGGTCGTTGGTTATGCCGGGAGCGGCAAGTCGGCGATGCTCGGTGTCGCGCGCGATGCTTGGGAACGTGAAGGCTATAATGTTCGCGGTGCATCCCTATCGGGTATCGCCGCTGAAAATCTGGAAAGCAGTTCAGGGATCAAGTCCCGGACAATCGCTGCCCACGAATATCAGTGGAAACAGGGCCGCGAGCTACTCGGCGAACGCGATGTGCTGGTCATCGACGAGGCGGGCTTGACCGGAACGCGTCAGATGGAGCGGGTGTTGTCAGCGGCGCGCGATGCGGGCGCGAAGGTTGTGCTGGTCGGCGATCCCGAGCAGTTGCTGGCCATTGAAGCAGGCGCAGCATTCCGTTCGCTCGCCGAAGCGTATGGCGCGGTCGAGATCACCGAGATCAGGCGGCAGCGCGACGACTGGCAGCGCGATGCAACCCGTGCGCTGGCGACGGGCCGCACGCGCGAGGCCATCCATGCCTATGGTGAGAACGGCATGGTTCACAGCGCCGAGACACGCGAGGATGCTCGCGCCGAGCTAGTTGAGGGCTGGGATCGTGCGCGCAATAGTGACCCAAGCAAAAGCCGGATCATCCTCACCCACACCAATGCCGAGGTGCGCGACCTCAATGTAGCTGCGCGCGAGAAGCTGCGCGATCACGGCGAGCTAGGCGCAGACGTGGACGTGAAAACTGAACGCGGTAGCCGCGACTTTGCCAGCGGCGACCGGATGATGTTCCTGCGCAACGAGCGCGGTATGGGAGTGAAGAACGGGACGCTTGGCACGATTGAGGCCGTCTCGCCCGGACATATGGCCGTCCGCACCGACGACGGGCGCAGCGTGGCGTTTGACCTCAAGGACTATGCCCATATCGATCACGGCTATGCCGCCACCTTCCACAAGTCGCAGGGGGTGACGGTCGATCAGGCGCACATACTGGCAACGCCGGGGATGGACCGGCATTCGGCCTATGTTGGCCTTACCCGCCACCGTGACGGGGTGCAGGTTCATTATGGCCGCGATGATTTTGACGATCAGAGCAAACTTGTCCGCACGCTATCGCGTGAACGGTCGAAGGACATGGCGGGCGACTATCCGCTCCCCGACGCCCCGGTGCGCGCTTTTGCCGAGCGGCGCGAGTTCCGGTTTGGCGAGATCGCCCGTGATATGGTCGCCAAGGCACGGGGGCTGATCGCCGATCCTGACCGGATTGCGGCCTTGCGGGGCCGTCTCGACAAGGCGCTGGGGCGTGAGCCGTCAGCAGCGCCTGACGCGGCGCGCACAGCCGATAAGGAACCGGGGCATCATGGAGGCACCGACACCGCTGCAAACCGACTCCGCGCGCGCATGGCCGAACTGGGCAAGCAGGTGCGAAAAGACGATGAGCGGGATCGTGACCGGTCAAAGGCCAAAGAACGTGACCAAGACCGCGACCGAGGAGGGCCAGGACGATGAGCGACACGCAGGATGATCCACTTTTGGGGTTGCTGACCGATATTGCCGAAGGGGTGGCGACGCTTGCCGCGCGCATTGACGGAATCGAGACGCGGATGGCCGCGCAGGATGACGTTACCAATGAGGCGCTTGCCACCATCGCCGAAATCGCCACGCGCACTTACTACGCCAGCAAGCCGACCAATGCCTTGCCCGACGACATCATCAACGCGAATGTCATGGACGCCATGATCGAGCGGTGGCAGCTTGAATGGGTAATGCGCTTTCCCTCGTCAGAATTCAGGATGCTCAAAGACTTGCAATCCTTGAGCGCCGCCGAGATCGAAGCGATACTCCGGCAGCGGGCGGTTGTTGCGGAAGATGCGACCAACGCCCAGCGCCTTCGTCACGCGCGGATAGTAGCTATTTTGAACGAGGAAATGGACAAACGATTCAAGGCTCAGCAGCAAGGCGCTGAGCGCGACGCGCCGGGGCGAAGCCGATGAGCTGCTGAGAGTGTGGCCCAAAAACATGGTCGCATTGATAGCACTTATTAATGTAAGCAGTGTGTGTTGATACCAAAGGGGATTAGCGTCCGAAAAAGGGGGGAATATGGATATCGAGGCTATCTCGTCATTAAGTTGTGGCGCTTCGTTTTTTCGAGGTGACCTCCATATTCATTCATTTGGTGCGTCGCACGACGTGACGGACACGAATGCAACGCCAGCGAATATTATTGACATGGCCGTTTCGGAAAATCTCCAAATCATCTCAATCGCCGATCATAACGAGATAGAAAATGTGGCTTCTGCTGTCGCATTGGGCGAAGCAAAGAACATCTTCGTGGTGCCAGGGGTTGAGCTTTCTACACCCGAAGGTCATTTGTTGTGTTATGCACCAAATGTTGATGCCATGGCGCGCTTCTTCAATCGTCTATCGATCGCTGGGCGACGCACCAACGAAAGTCGGTGCCAGACCGGAATGGCCGAATGTCTGAACATTTTGGAGGGTGAAGGCGGCTTCGGCATCCTTGCTCACATTGATCTTGCGGGTGCTTTCGAGGCAAATTTGCCGCGATACACTCCAGCAAAACTGGATATTTTAACTCACCGCGCCTTGCTGGGATTTGAAGTTAGCAAAGCTGATTGCCCGATTCTATACCGTGACACAGACTCGGATGCTGATCGTCGAAGCGCCTCGGCAAAACGAATTGTCGAATTAAGACTCGGATCGCAACAGTTTTTGGCGCGTATCCTTAACAGCGATGCCCATACGCTGAACGCTGTTGGTCGCAATTCGCAGCGGAATCAGCGGATTACCCGGTACAAGATGGAAGCACCGTCTTTTGAAGGACTAAAAATTGCTCTCGCCGAGGCCGATACGCGCGTTCGTATCGAGGATGAGGTGCCGACTACGGTGCCTATAATCGCTGGTGTTCATTTCTCGGGCGGATTTCTTGACGGCCAAGCGATTCACTTTAGCCCCAACTTGACCTGTATCATTGGCGGACGTGGCAGCGGTAAGTCGACCGCATTTGAAGGCGTCCGCCTTTTGGGTAACTATGGGCCACCGCCTCCCGGGTCAGTGATCGACAGCGACGTCTGGCCAGACATGATGACTTTGGCGTATCGCGACGAAACCCAAGCGCTACATGTCCTTGGGCGTGGCAAAGGCTCGGCCATAGAAAATCTGGATGACCCTTTTCTCGGATCGACTTCGTTCCCGGTCGAAACTTATCGACAGGGAGAGACGAACGAAATCAGCAAGCGGGTTCAAGAAGATCCAATGACCTTGCTCGTTTTTCTCGACCGACTGCTCTCTGTAGAGCAGAATATTGCTGAGGAAGACGGTCTACGCCGTCAACTCAATGAGTTGGTTCCCAAAATCCAGGAAGCCAAAGGAATTGTCATCAAAATTCCCGAACTGGAAAAGGAACTCGCGCTCAAGCAGGGCCAAGTGGAACGCCTCAAACAGGACAAGGGCGAGGACATTATCAAGCTTCAGCAGCAACTTGAAGGCGAGAAGCGAGCGCGCAATGCCGTCGAGGCGGAACTATTGAAGTTACAATCGGCCATCACAATGGATGCGCTGGTCTTGATTACCGATGCCATCCGAGATTCCGTTTCAGTGGCATCGATCGAAGTTGGCGCGCCGGAGGTGACGGCAATACTCGCGGATACGGAAGCCTATAAAACCCAAGTGTCTGGTTCCACGACCGCGCTCAAACAGCTCACGGTGACATATACGGCAGCTGTTCGCGCCCAGATTGCCAGCTGGAAAGCCAAAGAAGCACACACTGCGACAGCAGTCGAAACCAAAAAGCAGGAGCTGCTTGCCCATGGTATCAGACTGGACATGCCTTTCATTCAAAATTTGGTCGCTGCAGAGGCGCGCGTTACGGAGAGTTTGAAAAATTCTCGAACTTGGGTGCCCGAACTTGCTCGACTACAAGCGAGCCACGCGGAATTGCTTAAGCGGCGCTGGGCAGCTCGGCGAAAAGTGGTGGCAGGGCGAACCGCATTTGCCGTGCGAGCTTCCGCCGCGCTCAAAGGAACGCTGTCTGATCTTTTCGTGACGCTTAAGTATGAAGAGAACAGTCTCTGCCCTGACGGTGAGCGCTTAGTCATTGACGTGATGGGTTGGAAAACCTTGGCCCAGTTGAAAGCTCAGGCACTCATCCGAAAATTGACCATGCCTGTGCTTCTTGACTGCGTCTACCGCAAGGACGTCCGTGGCATTCTTGCACTAAAAAATGAAACCAACCTGCCCATTTTCAACCAAAGCGAAGCCGAGGTTCTTCTCGAACGGCTCAGAGCAGATGATCTGCTTGCACAGCTCGAGACTGTTGCGGTTCACGATATGCCACGGCTCAGTGTCACCAAAAGGATTGAAGGTCCGGACGGTTCAAGCCAGTTCGTGCCGCGCGATTTCAAGCGATTGTCGCTTGGCCAACAACAGTCCGTGCTGCTTGCTCTAATGCTTACCAGCGAAAGCCGGTCTCCGCTAATCGTTGATCAGCCCGAAGACAATTTGGACAGTGAGTTCATATACAAAACCTTGGTTCCCGTTATTCGCGCAGCCAAAGAACGTCGTCAGGTAATCGTTGTTACGCACAACGCCAATATCGCGGTGCTTGGCGACGCTGAACAGATCGTTGTCCTTAAGGCAACTCACGAAAAAGCCACGATCATGGAGCGCGGATCAATCGATGAGCCGGCAACGAGAGAAGCAGCGTGCGGGATATTGGAAGGCTCGCGAGAGGCATTTGAACGACGTGCCATAATTTACGGCGTTCGATGACGCTGGCCACAAATCATGGAATGATGGACAAACGCGGCCCTCGCTGGCACATGCTAACGCACGATTATACGACATGAAACTGCACAGAACCCTAATTTATTCTACACAGTTCCTGCACAGGCAATTTATGTCGATATTTACAAAGCAATATCAACATATTACTGAACTACCGTCATTAGTTCAGCATGACGGAACCGGGGGACGATGCGAGTCTTCCACTAAGGCACCAGCACCGTGTCTTTCGCCAGCTTCAGCGTCTTGGGATAATCGAGGATGTAATGCAGCCCCCGGCTTTCCTTGCGCTCCAGCGCGGAACGCACAATCAGTTCGGCGCTTTGCAGCAGATTGCGCAGCTCGATCAGATCGGTCGAAACGCGGAAGTGGCCGTAGTAATCCTCAACCTCGGTATTGAGCAAACGAATCCGGTGGGCGGCGCGCTCCAGCCGCTTTGTGGTGCGGACGATCCCGACGTAGTTCCACATGAAGCGGCGGATTTCGGCCCAGTTCTGCTGGATGATCACCTCTTCGTCCGAATCCGTAACCCGGCTCTCATCCCACGCCCGGACCGGCGGAGGGGCGTCAAACTCACTCCAGCGCGCCAGGATGTCCGCCGCCGCCGCTTCGCCGAACACAAAGCATTCGAGCAAGCTGTTGGAGGCAAGGCGGTTGGCCCCGTGGAGCCCGCTTTCGGTGCATTCGCCAGCCGCATAAAGCCCCGGCAGATCGGTGCGCCCGGTCAGATCGATGATGATCCCGCCGCAGGTGTAATGCTGCGCAGGCACAACCGGGATCGGCCCCTTGGTCATATCGATGCCCAGCCCCAGCAGCTTTTCATAGATGTTGGGAAAATGGCTCTTCACAAACTCCGGGTCTTTGTGGCTAATATCAAGGTGGACGTAATCGAGCCCGTCGCGCTTGATCTCGGCGTCATTGGCGCGGGCAACCACATCGCGTGGGGCAAGTTCTGCCCGTTCGTCATAATCGGGCATGTAGCGATGCCCGGTTTTGGGGTTGAGCAGATGCCCGCCCTCGCCCCGAACCGCCTCGGTAATTAGGAAATTTTTGACCTCGAGATTATACAGGCAGGTCGGGTGGAACTGCATCATCTCCATATTGCCAACCCGCGCGCCGGCCCGCCAGGCCATTGCGATCCCGTCTCCGGTCGCACCGCGCGGTGCGGTAGAGAATTGATAAACCCGGCCAGCCCCGCCCGTGGCCAGCACCGTAGCGCGGGCGGTGTGGACCAGCACCTTGCCGCTCGCTTCATCCAGCGCATAGACGCCCCAAACCCGGCCCGAGCCTGAATAACGCTCTTCATGCTGTCCGGTGATCAGATCGATGCAGGCCTGCCCCGGCAGCAGAGTGATATTGGGATGGGCTTCGGCTGCCCGCAACAGCGCCTCCTGCACCGCCCAGCCGGTCGCGTCATTCACATGGACGATCCGGCGGTGCGAATGCCCGCCCTCGCGGGTCAGGTGCAAATCCTCGCCCTCGGCGTTGAACGGCACCCCCAGCTGCACCAGCCGGTCAATCGCGTGGGGCGCGCGTTCGATCACGAATTCGACCGTCTCCAGCCGATTGAGGCCCGCGCCTGCCACCATCGTATCGCGGATATGCTCCTCGAACGTGTCGCCCGCATCCAGTACCGCCGCGATCCCGCCCTGCGCCCAGGCGGTCGAGCCGCCGGTCAGCGAACCCTTGGCGAGCACCAGCACCGTGACCTGCTCGGCCAGCGCCAGCGCCGCCGTCAGCCCCGCCGCGCCCGAGCCGACGACGATGACATCATGGTTCACGCGGCGACCTTGGAGGCACTGGTCAGCGAGACGAACACATCCTCCAAATCTGCCTCACGGGTGGTAACATCGATGATCGCAAATCCCTCTGCCTGCACCGCCGCCATTACCTCGCCCGCGTTGGTCCGGTCCTTGTCATAGGTGATCTCGACCTCCCGTTCGCCAGTCCCCACGCATTTGACGAAGACCGGGCTGGTTGGCAGCACAGCAACATCGCGGTCCAGCGTCAGCACCACCACTTTTTCGCGGGCCATTTCCACCAGTTCGCGGGTCGGCTTGTTGGCGATCAGCTGGCCGTGATTGATAATCGCGATCCGGTCGCACAGCTGCTCGGCCTCTTCGAGGTAGTGGGTGGTCAGGACCACGGTCACCCCTTCGGCGTTAAGCTCGCCCACCAGCTCCCACAGCAGCCGGCGCAGTTCAACATCGACGCCTGCGGTCGGCTCGTCCAGCACCAGCACTGGCGGCGAATGGACCATCGCCTTGGCGATCAGCAGGCGGCGTTTCATCCCGCCAGACAGCGTGCGAGCATAGGCATTCGCCTTGTTGGACAGATGCACCTCTGCGAGAAGCTCCAGACTGCGCCGTGCGGCCTTCGACACACCATAAAGCCCGGCCTGATTTTCCAGCACTTCAAACGGGGTGAAAAACGGATCGAACACGATCTCCTGCGGAACAATCCCGATCGCGCGCTTGGCGTTGCGGCTGTCCTTGTCGATATCGAAACCCCAGATTTCCGCGCTACCGGAAGTTTTTATCACCAGCCCGGCGAGGATGTTGATCAGCGTCGATTTGCCCGCACCATTGGGGCCAAGCAGCCCGAAAATCTGCCCCTGCGGCACATCAAAACTCACCCCGCCCAGCGCCAGCTTGCCCGGGCTGTTTCCAGCGGCAGCGTACTGCTTGGTGAGATTACGGATCGAAATGGCTGCAGGCGTTTCCATGCGCTTTCCATTGCGGCATCATAGCCCGCCCGTAAAGCCCCCCACAGCCTGCGGTTAATCGCCATCCTTAAGCGTTATTAACCATACTTCTGCAAGGTGCCTTCACAAGGTTGGCCTAAGGCAGTTTTAATGAATTGGGGGATTTCTTTCAGCAACGATACGCTGCGGCGTGGCTGGCGCACCGCTTGCGCCGGGCTGATCTGCGCCTTGGCTGCGCTGATGATCGCGCCTGCCGCGCTGGCCCAATCTGGATCAAGCGCCCCCGCCTCAACTCCTGCTCATGTCACGGTGGTGACCCCTGCCAGTCTGGTCAAGATCAACGACCTCGATTTTGGTAGCATCGTCCCGCAGACCACAGCCGGGACCGTAATTCTCAATCCGGCCAACAACGCCTGCACAACGACCGGCGCAATCATCCACATCGGCGGGTGCCTGGCGGCTAATTTCGCAGGGATGGGCCGACGCAACTTTATCGTTCGCCTTTCGGTTTCGACCTCAACCAACCTGACCGGGCCGGGCCAGACGATGATAATGAACGCCATGACAATCGATACCGCGCCTGACCTGGTTTTTCAGCCGAATGGAAACGGCAACGGGGCCGGCAACCAACGCTACCGGATCGATTCGAACACCGGCATTTTCAATTTTCAGGTTGGCGGTACCCTGCGTGTTAATGCCAATCAGGTGCCTGGCCCGTACGCAGGAACCTTCACAGTCACGGCCAATTATCAATAGGCCAAAAATGGCAGGCTGGACCGATGGACTAGAAAAGCGTGTGACGAATTGCTAGTGTCCCGCCATGAACCAGCCGCCCGAAACCACCCGCACTGCTTCCACTCGCGTTTCCTGTGATGGCGCCGCCGCTATCAAGGGCGGAGCTGCGCTGGGCCATCCGCGTGTCTGGCTGGAAATCGACGAAAAAGGCTATGCCGATTGCGGCTATTGCGACCGGCGATTCGTGCTGATCGGCGGAGCGGCGGATCAGGCAGCCGCCTGAGGCCTAACTCTGGCGCTTTCGATTCCGTGCCCTATATCGGAGGCATGACAACCACTGACACCCGTTCGCTGCTCTACCGCACTGGCCAGCTCGATCCGGCGCAGGCGCAAGCGTTGGCCCGCGAAACACTGGCGAATTGCGACGATGGCGAGCTTTATCTCCAGTTCATCGCCAGCGAAACGTTCGCCTTTGACGATGGCCGCCTCAAAATGGCCGATTATTCGCGTGACGCCGGATTCGGCCTGCGCGGCGTATCGGGCGAGATGACCGGCTTTGCCCATGCCAACGAGATTTCCGCCGCCGCGATCCGCCGTGCGGGCGAAACACTTAGCCTGCTCGATCCGGCCACCGCCCAGCCCGCACCGCCGCCCCGGCAGAACAACCGCCACCTCTATACCGATGCCTCGCCGCTAGATGCCGTGCCATTCGCCGAAAAGGTTGCGCTGCTGGAAACGATCAACGCCGCCGCCCGGGCCCGCGATCCACGCGTTGCGCAGGTCAGTGCCAGCCTGTCAGCCAGCTGGTCAGTGGTCGAGATCGTCCGCGCCGATGGCTTTGTCGCGCATGATGTCCGCCCGCTGGTCCGGCTCAATGTCGGGATCGTGGCCGAGAGTGACGGCCGCCGCGAAACCGGCAGCTTCGGGATGGGCGGGCGCTGGCTGTATGACAAGCTGTTTGAACCAGCCAGCTGGAACCGCGCGATCGACGAGGCTTTGGCGCAGGCGCTGACCAATCTGGAAAGCGTCGCCGCGCCAGCTGGCGAGATGACCGTGCTGCTTGGTCCCGGTTGGCCCGGCGTGCTGCTGCATAAGGCGGTGGGCCACGGGCTTGAAGGCGATTTCAACCGCAAGGGCACCAGCGCCTTTTCGGGCCGGATTGGCGAGCGCGTAGGCGCGCCGGGGGTTACTGTGGTTGATGATGGCACGCTTTTGGGCCGCCGCGGCTCGCTCTCAATCGATGATGAGGGCACGCCCACCCAGGAAAACGTGCTGATCGAGGATGGGATCCTCAAGGGCTATATCCACGACCGGCTTAATGCGCGGCTGATGGGAGTCGCTCCCACCGGCAACGGGCGGCGCGAAAGCTATGCCCATGCGCCGATGCCGCGGATGACCAACACTTTCATGCGCGGCGGCAAGGATGATCCCGCCGAGCTGCTTAGCCGCGTCAAGAACGGCATTTTCGCCAAAAGCTTTGGCGGCGGGCAGGTTGATATTGTCTCGGGCAAATTCGTGTTTTCCTGCACCGAGGCCTATCTGGTCGAGAACGGCAAGCTGGGTGCGCCGATCAAGGGGGCAACGCTGATCGGTGATGGCCCCAGCGTACTGACCAAAGTGCTGGGCATCGGCAATGACATGGCGCTGGACGAGGGCGTTGGCATCTGCGGCAAGGGCGGCCAAAGCGTTCCTGCAGGCGTCGGCCAGCCAACCCTGCTGGTTGCCGGGCTGACTGTGGGCGGGACAGGTTAGTTTAGTCAGCCTTGGTTCAGCATTGCAGGGCCAGCTTGCCCGAACAGGAGAATGATCATGCGCAAAATTGCCCTCGCCTTCGCTGCCACTGCCGCACTGCTGACTGGCCCTGCGCTTCAGGCCCGTGACAAGCTGACGCCCGAACAGCAGCTTGAAAAGATGCTCGAAGGCCGTGAAGCTGGCAAGCCAACCAGCTGCATCAGCACCTGGTCAACCCGCAACATGCAGATTCTCGACAAGACCGCACTGGTCTATGACGCAGGCAGCGTGATCTATGTGAACCGCCCGGCCAATCCTGATGTGCTTGATGATGATGATGTGATGGTCGTAAAACTGACCGGCAGCCAGCTTTGCCGGCTCGATATGGTCAGCATGCATGATAGGGGCGGGCACTTCTATCGCGGTTTTGTCAGTCTCAATGATTTCGTCCCCTATCGCCGGATCGCCAAAGCCAACTAGGCGCTTGCGCTGAAGACAGGATTGGGCAAGGCTTGCGCGCATGAGCCGTGCCCAAACGATTGCCTGCGTGGTGCTAGCCCTGTTCTATGGCTTTGCCGGCGTGATGCATTTGATCGCGCCCACGCCGTTCCTGTTGATCACACCGGCATGGGTGCCATTTCCCGCAGCGGTCGTTGCCCTTACCGGAGTGGCAGAGCTGCTCGGCGCAGTTGGCATCGCCCAATGGCGCAAACCTGAACTACGCCGCGCTGCCGGCTGGGGGCTGGCGCTTTATGCGCTATGCGTCTGGCCCGCCAATTTCCAGCATCTGCTAAATGATCTGGCAAGTGCCGATGGCGGAGCAGGGCTTGGCTATCACATCCCCCGGCTTGCCGCGCAGCCGCTGCTGATCTGGCTGACACTGTGGGCCAGCGGTGCAATGGGCCGCAGCCGCACGGCCTGAACCCTAACGCCTAATCCCGAACAGGAACGACGCATGACCACACCGCAAATCCCGCTCGCCTCGCCGTTTGGCTATCGCTCCACTGCTGGCGAAGTTGCGGCGGGGATTGATCTTTCGGGAAAGGTTGCGCTGGTCACTGGCGGCTATTCCGGGCTGGGGCTTGAGACAGTGCGGGCGCTTGCCGGGGCGGGCGCCAAGGTAATCGTCGGCGCGCGGCGGCCTGAGGTTGCAGCAGGCGATCTTGCCGATGTGGTAGGTGAAGTGCTGATCCTGCCGCTCGATCTGGCCGATCCCGCCTCGATCGATCATTTCGCGGCGCTGGTCGCTACCGAAACAGACGCGCTTGCAATCCTGATCAACAACGCTGCGATCATGGCCTGCCCCAAAGCGCTCGACGCGCGCGACTTCGAAAGCCAGTTCGCCACCAATCATTTGGGCCATTTCCAGCTGACTGCACGGCTGTGGCCATTGCTCAAGGCCGGAAAAGCACGGGTGGTGGCGCTGTCTTCATCCGGCCATGCCCGCAATGGCCTGGATCTGGGCGACATCAGTTTCGCGGATCGCGAATATGACAAATGGACCGCCTATGGTCAGGCCAAATCGGCCAATGCTCTGTTCGCCTTGCGGCTCGATCAGCTGGGGTCACCGCACGGCGTGCGCGCCTTTTCGGTCGATCCGGGCGGGATCCGCACCCCATTGCAGCGCCATCTGACGATGGAAGAACAAATGGCGATGGGCTGGTATGATGCTGACGGCAACCTCAACCCGATGTTCAAAACCACCGAGCAGGGCGCTTCAACCAGCGTCTGGTGCGCGCTCTCACCGCTGCTGGACGGGATGGGCGGTGTCTATTGCGCCAATTGCAACATCGCCGAACCCTGGGTGGAGGGCAACCCGCCCTATCAGGGGGTCCATCCGCATGTGCTGAATGATGCGCTGGCGGCGGCATTATGGGCCAGGTCAGAGGCGATGACCGGGGTGGAGTTCCGGCCCTGAGCCAACTGCCCCTCTTGATCCTCACCACTGGCGGCACGATCGACAAGAATTACTTCGACGCGCTGAGCGAATACCAGATCGCCGACAGCGGGATCCCTGAACTGCTTAAGGAGGCCCGCGTGGCGCTGCCATTCCGGATCAAGGAAGTCTGCCGCAAGGACAGCCTAGAGCTGACTGATAAGGACCGCGCGCAAATTGCGCTCGCTTGCGCCCAAGCGCCCGAAGCCCGGATCGTCATCACCCACGGCACCGATACCATGACCGACACTGCAAGGGCGCTGGCAGGGATTGCGGACAAGACCATCGTTCTCACTGGCGCGCTAAGCCCGGCGCGCTTCGCCACCAGCGACGCGGCCTTCAACCTCGGCATGGCCGTAGCCGCCGCGCAATGCGCTCCGCCGGGGGTTTACATCGCGATGAGCGGGCAGGTGTTTGACGGGCTGAAGGTGAGGAAAGATCGGGATGCTGGGCGGTTTGTGGCGGTGGATTGAGCGAAGTTATACCAAACTGCGTTGTGGGTGACTCACGCGAGGGGATTCCCAAGCGGCTGAAAGTCTGAATCTATGAGGTTGTGCTTTGGAGGGCGCGATCATGGGTTCAGCGATTGGCTTGCGGGATGATTTCGACGGTCCGGC
>JANOKC010000171.1:0-1609 GCA_031419035.1 Novosphingobium sp.
AACTCGTCGAGCGTGTAGCCGACGGCCAGCTTGGCCGCGACGCGGGCGATCGGGAAGCCGGTAGCCTTGGAGGCGAGCGCGGATGAGCGCGAGACGCGCGGGTTCATCTCGATTACGATCAGCCGGCCGTCTTTAGGGTTAACTGCGAACTGTACGTTGGAACCACCTGTTTCTACGCCAATTTCGCGCAATACCGCGATCGATGCGTTGCGCATGATCTGGTATTCCTTGTCGGTCAGCGTCAGCGCCGGGGCGACGGTGATCGAATCGCCGGTGTGGACCCCCATCGGATCGACATTTTCGATCGCGCAGATAATGATGCAATTGTCGGCGCGGTCGCGCACGACCTCCATCTCGAACTCTTTCCACCCGAGCAGCGATTCCTCGATAAGCACCTCATTGGTGGGCGAGGCATCAATCCCGCCGCGGACAATCGCCTCAAACTCGGCCTTGTTATAGGCAACCCCGCCGCCGGTGCCGCCAAGGGTGAAGCTGGGTCGGATGATCGAGGGCAGCCCGGTGCGTTCAAGCACCGCAAACGCCTCGTCAACATTATGGGCGATCCCGGAGCGGGCGGATTCGAGCCCGATCTTGTCCATCGCATCGCGGAATTTGATCCGGTCCTCGGCCTTGTCGATCGCCTCGGCATCGGCGCCAATCATGATGCAGCCGTATTTTGCCAGCGTGCCATCGTTGAATAGCGCCAGCGCGGTGTTGAGCGCGGTCTGCCCGCCCATCGTCGGCAACACCGCGTCAGGGCGTTCCTTCTCGATGATCTTGGCGACCACTTCGGGCGTGATCGGCTCGATATAGGTGGCATCGGCAAACTCGGGATCGGTCATGATCGTCGCGGGATTGGAGTTGACGAGCACGACCCGGTAGCCCTCCTCCTTCAGCGCCTTGATCGCCTGCGTGCCCGAATAATCGAACTCGCAAGCCTGACCGATGATGATCGGCCCGGCGCCGATAACGAGGATCGAGGAGATGTCAGTGCGTTTGGGCATGGTCGATCCTAGTCATCCAAATCAGCAAGAACTGCGCCGAGTTGCTCAATAGAGGCGTCGAGGCCAGGCAAGTTCGGCACCTTGCATTTTTTTGGGAGTGATCGGATTGCCGAGATTGTCGTGCGGTGGATCGCCTGCGAAAGGCTGACTGGTCCGTCGCTGGACGGGCCGACTTTCACTCGCTCAGTCTTATCCAAGCCGACGCACGCTCCACCGGTCGAGACGGCAACTTTAGTCCTGTCAAAATCGATCTTGATGGTTGCGTTACCAAGCATTCTTTTCGCCGAGCAATTACCGACATTCTGCTCGCCGCCCCCGCATAAAAGCTCCCAACCTTCAACGTGCAACAATCTCACATAGGTGATCGCGATAGGCGTTTCCGCCGAGGCGGGCCTTGCCGAAGCGATTAAAGAAACCACTACTGATGCGACAATCAAGCGTAAGTGCATCACCCCAACATCCTCACAAACCGCTCGAACAGATAGAAGCTGTCCTGCGGCCCCGGCGACGCCTCGGGGTGATACTGCACCCCGCACGCCCGCTTGCCCTTGACCGAAATTCCGCAGTTTGAGCCGTCGAACAGCGAGACGTGGGTTTCCTCCACG
>JANOKC010000172.1:0-3039 GCA_031419035.1 Novosphingobium sp.
GATCGGCAGGCAACCCGCCAGCGGATTGACGCCCTCGGTCTTGTAGAGCGCCATCGTTTCCTGCTGGAGCTTTGGCTTGTCGTCCTTGTAGCGGTCCTGCAGCGCCTTCATCTTGGGCTGGATCGCGCGCATCTGGGCCATACTGGCGAACTGGCGCTGGGCAATCGGGAACATGATCCCGCGCACGATGATCGTCAGCAGGATGATCGCCACACCGAAATTGTCGGCAAGATCAAATAGCGCTTTCAACAGCATGAAGATCGGCTTTTCAAACCAGCGGAACCAGCCCCAGTCAATCGCGAGGCTAAAGTTGGCGATGCCGCTGTCCTCGTAGCGATCGAGGACGGTGCTTTCCTTCGCCCCGGCAAACAGCCGAGTGGTGCGTGTCAGCTGCTGGCCCGGCGCAATGGTGGCCGGTTCATAGACCAGATCCGCCCGGTAAATGCCTTTACCCAGGCTGCGGAAATCGCTGCTGGTCGGTGACTTGTCGGGGATCAGCGTGGTCATCCAGTAGATATCGGTAAACCCGATCCAATTGGCCTTGTTCGGGTTTTGAATGAGACCCTGCTCTCGAAGGCCTGTGCAGGACGAAAAGAAAAAAGAACTATCGCAGTTGTAGTCGATTTTAAAATTTACTGCCTCATCAAACGCGCCGAACGGGCCAGCATGAACGTTGTACGTATCCATGCTCGCGGTCTTGTCGGTGCGGCTGATCAGCGCGAAGGTGCGCACCACCACCGGCACGGCACCGGGATTGGCAACCGTCTGGGTCGCGGTGATCAGATAGTCCTGATCGATCGCATAGCGGATCGCGAAAATCTGCCCGGTCGGGTTGGTCCAGTTCAGCGTCACCGGGGTTTGCGAGGTCAGCTTTGCTGCTACTGGAGCAGTCCACACCGTGTTGACATTGGGCAGGGCGATGCCGCCAGAGCCTTCGGTGGCAACCCAGCCGAACTGGGCATACTGCTGCGCGGGGGTTCCTGCGGGGGAGAAGATCCGCGCCGGGCCGTCGCTCTTCTTCTCGGTCGCGGTATGACGGTTGGTGGTGAGGTCATCCAGCACCCCGCCAGTCAGATTGATCGAGCCCGACAGGCCCGGCGCGGCAATCGCCACGCGACCGCCAGACGTAAGGACGGTCTTTAGGTCCTTGGCCTCCAGCGCGACATCCGCCGGGTTGGTCAGCCCGCCATCGCGGGTTGGCTTGACCGCCGCGGTGGGCGCACCGGATACGGGCGCGGTGGCGGTAACGGGGGGCTTGTCTGCATTTGGATAGAAATAACGGATCCCCGCATCCCAGCCGAACAACACCAGTCCCGTAAGCAGGACGGCAAGAATAAGGTTACGCTGGTTGTGGCTGTCCACGAAGGATTCCCTGTTTTCGGTTCGTCAATAGATGGAGGTTTGGCAGTTCAGATCAAGGCGGGGCGTTTCAAGGCACCGGATCATACCCGTGCCCCCCCCAAGGGTGGCAGCGCAATAGCCGCTTCATTGCCAACCAGCCACCCTTAATCGCGCCGTATTTTTCGGCCGCCTCAATCGCATATTGTGAGCATGACGGGGCATAGCGGCAAGATGGCGGAAGGATGCGTGAAGGGCCAAGCTGCCAGCCGCGCGCGATCCAGATGATGATTTGCTTCACTTGAGTTTCGCCAAGGGTCTGCGCGGTGGATCGCCCTTGCCTTGGGCAGCGCGGGTGAGTGCGGCAATAAGCTCGGTGCGCAGCAGGCCAAAGTCCCGCTCGACCCCGCCTTCACGGCCGATCAGCACGTGATCGGTGGCAGTCAAGCCATGTTGGGGGAGAAGATCGCGCAGCAATTCCCGGAAACGCCGCTTCATCCGGTTGCGGACTACGGCATTGCCAATTCGCTTGGTGACTGTGATGCCAAAGCGCATCTGCTCAGTCTCATTGGGGCGGGCGAGCAGCACAAATCCAGGACGCGCGATGCGCAGTCCCCGATTGGCAGCTAGGAAATCAGAACGCCTCGTCAAGATAGCGAGGCGCGGGGGAGCGCTCTGGCTCAGGCCGACAGCTTCTTGCGACCGCGCGCACGGCGAGCGGCCAGAATCTTGCGACCGCCGGGAGTTGCCGAGCGAGTGCGGAAGCCGTGACGACGGGCGCGCACGAGATTGCTGGGCTGGAAGGTGCGCTTCATCGCGAAAAACCTCAAATTCGAATAAAAATGGCCGCCTTCAGAGGCGACCGTTCTGCAAGAGCGGCCCGTTACTGAAGCCGCGAACCAGAGTCAAGGGATTCGGGCCTAATCCAGCATCACCCAGCGGCCCATATCCTCCGCCCCGAGCCATTTTGCATCAGCATTGGGAACCGAATTGGTCATGGCATAGAAGCCAGCTGCCTGAGAGAGGCTCATCCCCATCTCGCGGTAGTAATCAAGATAGGCACGGTTTTCAGGAGCATCGGCGGCATAGTCGGTCGGTTCGAGGCCATCTTCATCAGCCCATGAGTGGACCGCAAATTCAGCGCCTGGATCGGCAATCCTGCGCGCTCCGGCCAGAAATAGCTCGACCCCGCCCGAACGGACCGAGCCGCCTGCCGGAACATAGGTGGCGATACCCCTGGCGTGGATCATCCGGCCCAGCCGCAGATTGGCGCGATCATCTTCGGTACCGGGGCAGTCGATCATCTCCAGCATGGAAATGCCTGGATAGTCGCGCAGCATGGCGGAAAATTGCCCGGGCGCGGCCTGATTGGTCACGTCGACCAGTGCTGCGCGCGATGCGTCCAGCACGCGGAACGGACCATATGACGCGATCCCAATGGGAATTGGCGCGGGAAGGACAGCCTGGACAAAGCGCTCACTGCCTTGCTCTACCGGAACGACTTCGATCGTCTCATAGACAGTCTCAGCAGCTACGAGCGGACTCGCGATCGTGGCCAACAACAACATCAGTATGGAAGGAAGAAAGCGCATTCCACGCTAATGCGCCCCGCAGCATTACGGCAATGCCAACGCTAACGGTTAAGATTGGCCTACCGTCGTCCCCGGTCAAGTCGGGACGACGCGCTACTCTTCGCTCGAC
>JANOKC010000173.1:0-17297 GCA_031419035.1 Novosphingobium sp.
GTTGTCTAATTGATTGCCACATCCTCTTTTCCTTTCATCTTTCTGTTTGCCCGATCACCAACGGTTGTCTTCGAGGTCTGCGAACGGCTTTGGAGCCTTTGGGGGTTCGAGCCTTCATGATTGCGGTCAGGCGGTTATGGATGGACGTCTCTGTGTCACCGACGCGGTTGAAGCCGCTACAGGTGCAACGAGATCGCCCGGTTTTGGCTTTCGGTCCTTTGCTGCCGGGTCAGTTCCAGCAGAACTCGGTTTCCGATTGCCAAAGTCTGTGCAGCAGCGCGGCGAGCTTTCGGGCGACGGCAACCTTGGCGCGCTTGGGTCCTTTGGTTGCGGCAAGCTTCTGGCCCCAGGCTTGCAGCGCGCAGGGCCGCTTGAGGCGGACCAGCACGCTGTTCGCCGCCTCATAAAGCGCCGATCTCAGCATGGCATCGCCAGCTTTGGTGATATGGCCCTTATAGTCCCGCTCGCCCGACTGATTACGGCGCGGGACCAGACCGGCGTAAGCCCCGGCATCGCTGCTGCGCGCAAAGCGCCCCGGGTCTTCGATGCTCGCCTTGTAGGTCAAGGCGATCACCGGGCCGACGCCTGGCGCGGTCATCAGGCGCACGCAGATCGGATCGCTGGCCGCGCGCGTGTCGAGCAGCTTTGCTGATTTGGCGAGCTGTGCCTCCAGCGCCTCGATGCACTCGACCAGCGGCATGAACACGGATTTGAGATCGGGCCGCTGGGTGAACAACGCAGCGAGCCGCTCCCTGCGCTTGCCCGGTGTTGTCACGCTGCCCATGCGCAGGCCGAACAGCTTGAGCATGCCCCGCAGCTGGTTGGCAAAGGCACCCCGCGAGGTGATCAGCTGCGCCCTGATCTTGAGCGCCGCCCGGTCGATATGGGTGGCCCCCGCCTTCATATGGACCTGCTTGAACCAACCCGTGCGGCACAGCTGGGCCAGGCTCTCGGCATCGTTCACATCGCTTTTGTTGACCCGCGCCGACAGCGCCTTCTTGGCGTGCCGCGCGCAGATACAGATCACCGGCGCACCGCGCTCGATCAGCCCGTGATAGAGGTAGGTCGAAAGCGGCCCGGTCTCCAGCACCACCCGCACCAGGCCGGGACTGTGCCGCGTCAGCCACTTGGCCAGAACATCGGGATCGCTCGCCACCACATCGCGGCGGATCACCGCGCCTTCACCGTCGGTCACGCAGATGTGCGTGGTCTTGTCAGATACGTCCAATCCTGCATACATCGTCATCGGTCATCCTCCTCGTTTGGAGCGCCCTCGCGGCAACTCCGTACCAACCAGGAGGATGGCTACATCAATTACGCAACGTCACCGAATGGTGCATTCGCTCTGAAAGTGCCCTTCGACGAGATGTATGTATGGCTTGCGCGCCGCAGCGAGCGCTACAATTCCAAGTGGAATCGCTAACGCTGATACGATCGCGACTGCGATGCCGATCTTGGCTGGGTCCTTCAGCCAATGATCACTGATAAGCGCCACAGCCGTGGGACCGATCGTAAAGGCGATAATGTTGCCTATTAGAAAATAGAGCGCCAGCACCCTGGCGCGCAGCCGGTTTGGTGTGATTGATAGAAACGTCGCTGCCGGAAGGCCTTGGAATAAGCCGAATGCGCTGCATGCCAAAGCCAGCAATACCGTCGCAATCGCGCCACTTGGTGCAAATGGTACCGCTACTGCAAACGGATAGCAGATGGCGCCGCCGATGATTGCCACCCTTAAGATTCCGTCTTTGCGCCCAGCCTTCGTCAAGCGGTCGGTCAACCAGCCACCGGCCAGAACTCCTCCGGAGCTGCATACAAGCAAGATTGAACCGAAAACGAGACCCACCCGTCCAATCTCCCAACCATAAGCGCGGATCAGGAAAGCCGGCGTCCACACAAGGTACGCAGCAAGGGCGAGGCCAAGAAGCGAATATCCAGCCGCCAGTAGCGACAAGACAATCCATTGCTTGCGCAGGAATGGAAGCAAGAGTTCAGAAGGTTCGTCCTCGTCGCGCAACACTTCGTGGCGCTTAGGTTCGCGAAGCGCGCTCATGGCGAGGATCAGCACCGGTCCGGGCAGACTGACGATCAGGAACGCCAATTGCCAGCTCTTGAGAGTACCGATCAGTGGCAATGTGATGGGTGGTGCGGAGATCGCCCACTGGACAACCGCCCCGCCAATGATCAGCGCCAGACCAACCCCGGCTATCGCACCTATTGAATAGACGCCCATGGCGCGTGCACGACCTGCCGGAGGGAAGCTGTCGGCGATCAGCGAATAGGCCGCTGGCGACAGGCCGGCTTCGCCAATGCCCACGCCGATCCGGGCCAGGAAAAGCGTCAGAAAACTGTTGGCCATTCCGCAGGCTGCCGTCATCGCGCTCCAGACTCCGATCCCCCACATTATCAGGTTGCGCCGCGACCAACGGTCGGCGGCCCACGCAAGTGGTATCCCCATAACTGTATAGAAGAGCGTGAAGGCAAGGCCGCTGAGCAGACTGAATTCAGTGTCAGTGATGCCGAGATCCTGACTTATGGGCTCCACTAGCAAGGTGATGATCTGGCGATCGACAAAGGCAGTGGCGTAGGCGACCATCAGGACAAGGACGCTGGTCCAGGCGCGCAATGGGCGTGGCCAGTTCGAAGCCTTGGGCGATGCCGACATGGCGGTTGCAGGAGCGTGCATCATCGGTTGCTTCCGGTATGAGACCTTCATTTGTCGACGGCCGCGCGGCTCATGAAGTTCCCCGCTGGCTACTTGCCAACGCCCGCGCTCGATCTTCGTCGAGGCGAGCGATCAATGCGGTGACAGTTGTCTGCGGCTGCCGGGTGTGGGCATAGGCATGCGTAGTGCGCTGCTTACGGTCGAACCAGACGCGGTCCTCAATCGCCTTGGGCCTTGTGGCAGCCAGCCAGATTATGGTGTCAGCCGCCTGATTCGCATCGCGAAGGATCGGCCTCAGGATCTTCCGGAACGTCGGCAGCGACGATTGAACACCGGCTGTATCTGCCCATCCGGGATGGATCACATAAGCACGGATATCCAGGTTACGAAACTTCTCGCGCCAGTAGTCAGTCAGCGCAACCTGAGCTCGCTTGTGCGAGGCATAGGCGGCAAAGCCGTTGAAGCCTTTTTCACCCTGATCGATCATTGGCAGATTGAGTGGCGCGTTGAACATCCCGCCTGAGGTCACATTGATAATCGTCGCGCCTTTCGCCAGGCAACCGACTTGGGCCAAGGTTTCAGTAAGATGGAAATGGCCCAGCAGGTTGGTGGTGTAGGTCGTTTCAAAGCCTTCTTGCGTCGCAGAGTAAGCGCGGTTCAGAATTCCGACGCAGTTGACAAGAATATTGATTTCATTTGATATTGTCCAGCTTCGGGCCATTTTTTCTATCGCCGCTACCGATGACAGATCACACTCGACCGGAACTATCGTCCCCTTCAGCCCCGCTCCTTCGGCGGCCAGTGACCCAAGGGCGTCAAGGTTTCGGCCAACTGCGAATACCTGCGCCCCTTTTCGAGCCGCCAACAGCGCGGCAGCCCTGCCGATGCCACCGGTCGCCCCAGTAATCAGCCACCGTTGCCCGATAAAATCTCCCGAAGTTGGCCTGAAAGGGAGAAGTCTGGCCGCATAACCGATCCGAGTAAACGATGGCGTGAAACGGACGTAGAACTTTAATGTTTTCGCCAGGCCCTGCAGGATTTTGGGAATCGCCATTTCTGGACCTCTTGTGAATTGAAAAAATTGCCTGGAATCATTGCTTGTGTGCAAAAATTCACTCAGGGCGCATCTTGCTTGCATAACCAGACTAACTTCGCAAGTGTTGGTCTCTTGGCTTACCCGACGCCAGTCCCGACTTAAACCATCGCTCCCCGTGGCTCTTGCCAAGCAATGCGCACCAGAATAATCACTTGCACAACCAGACTTTTGGATCATAGAAGGGTTCTAGAGTTTGACTATGCAAGTGATTCGACGGTTTGATCGGATCGCATCTTCTGGGGAGAGGGTTATGAAAATGAAATTCCTGCAGGCATCATCCACGCTGGCCTTGCTTGGCATCGGCCTTGCGTCGCCCGCTGTTGCTCAGGCCCAGACAAGCCAGACCGAGGAGTCAAACCTCGAAGCTATTGTCGTGACCGCTCAAAAGCGCGCCGAAAATGTTCAGGACGCACCTCTGGCAATTTCGGCGGTTACCGGCGCGACGCTGGCAAAGGATCGCGTAACGTCGATTACCGACCTTGCCCAAACCATGACGGGTATCTCTTTCACGGCGAACTCACCGCAAGCCAACGAGATCAATATCCGCGGCGTTGTGAATACCCGCCTGACCGGGCCGACGGCCGATCAGTCCGTTTCAACCTTCGTTGATGACGTCTATGTGGCCCGCTCAGGCATTCTGAACACTGCCTTCTACGATGTGGCCCGGATCGAAGTTGTCCGAGGGCCGCAGGGCGTGTTGCTGGGCAAGAACGTTGCCGGCGGTGCCGTGAATGTCATCAGCAACAAGCCGACCCAGGAAAATTCAGGAGCGGCTACCGTCTCGATCGGTAATTATAGCCTTCGGCAATTCACTGGATTCGTCAACGGTGCGATCTCAGAGGATTTTTCCGGCCGCATTTCGTTCCAGGCGATCAAACATTCCGGTTATGCCCGGGATCTGCTCCATAATGTCGATCTGGAAAATCTGGACTCGACCCAGGCTCGCGTCCAACTGGCATATGAACCAGCGGGATCTGGCTTCAACGCATTGTTCATTGCTGACTATTCGCAAACAAGTGATGATGGTGTTAATCGGGTTGGGGTGGTCAGCCCGACCAGCCCCGCCGGGCCGACAATCTGGTCAGGTACGCGCGCGCTCATCAGCGCGCGTCTTGGCAGAACCCTTGGTCCGCGCGAGAGCTATCCGGTCTGGCCCAAATTTCTGGGTGACGCTGCAGCATCGCCGCAGCGCGCGACCCGCGACAATTATAGCTTCATTTTGAAGCTGGAGCAGGAGCTGGGGCAATCGATGAAGCTTTCGAGCGCCACCGGCTATCGCAACAACAAGTCCTACACGCTCTATGATCAGACCGGCCTTGGGCCCGACAATGGCTTCAATCTGACGCCGGCCGAACTGGCCAGCGTTGGCTCCAGTCTGCTCTTTGCAGAACCGGTCAATTTCCGTGAAACGGGCAATTTTTTCACCCAGGAAGTCCGCCTGCAATCCACCGACAATGCCAGCAAGCTAAGCTGGATCATTGGGGCCTTCTATCTGAAGAGCAACGTTACCCAACGCAATCGCTTCTGGGGTGAATCACTGGTCTTGCCAACACTCAGTGGTGAGTCACACTGGATTGATGCCGGACGTAACGAGGATTACGCCGCATTTGCTCAGCTTGGCTACAAGCTGACAGACACGCTGAAACTGGACGCCGGCCTGCGCTATACCCACGATAGCAAGAACGGTAACCAGCAAGGTATCATCGTTGCAACCGGTGACCGTTACAATCCGGTCGACCTTGCGCCGCTTACCCCGCTGACGATTAACTTCAACACTCCCTATGGAAAATCGTGGTCAGCGTGGACACCGCAAGCTACTTTGAGCTGGACGCCCAATGACGCCATGATGGCCTATGCGACAATCTCGCGCGGTTTCAAGGGCGGCGGTTTTCAGAACAATGCGTCCAAGGCTGTCGCAGCCAATACTGCATACGAGCCCGAAAACGTTACGAACTATGAAGTTGGCTACAAGGCGGAGCTTTTCGATCGGACGATCCGTTGGAATTCCGCACTGTTCATGATGAAATACAAGAATCTGCAAGTTCAACAGACCTTGGCTTCATGCCTGTGCAATATCATCAGCAACGCGGCCAGTGCGACCATCAAGGGCATTGAATCCGATTTGCAGATAGCGCCGTCCAAGCAGTTCCGTGCCTGGATCAGCGGCACCTATCTGGATGCCACCTATGACAGCTTCACCTTTGCCGGGGTGAACAACACGGGCAAGGAACTTCAGCGCACACCCAAGTTCCAGTTCGCTGTGGGGGCCGAAGTATCGGTTGGCTCGGGCAAGTGGGAAGACGCCCTGACCCTCAGGCTGGCCTATCGCTATCAGGGCAGAATGCCTTGGGCACCCGAGAATACAACTTGGGAGGAGGCTTATGGGACGCTTGACGGGCGCGTGACGCTTAACATGCCTGACAAGAACTGGAGCCTCTCCGCGTTCGGCAAGAACCTGACCAACAAGCTCTACCGGACCAACATCATCGTGTTCTTCCACGATGAGATGTCATCCTACGCGCCGCCGCGGACCTATGGTCTGGAACTAAGCGCGAAGTTCTGATGCAAGCGACGCCGGGGGCGATGCTCCCCGGCGGGCACGTATCAGGCTGCAAGGAACAGAGCCATGAGCAAGCCGACCTCAGCAACGACCCGCCGTGCTGTAATTGCTGCGGCAGGAGTAGCAATTTTGGTCAGCGCTAGCCCGGCGATCGCTGGCAAACAAAGGAGGGGCAATATGCTCAAGGTATTGAAAGCGATTATCGAGGGCTGGCATAACCACGATGTTGAAGCTGTGCTAGCGCATGTGACTGATGACATCGTCTGGCGAAACACCAGCGGCTACAGGCCCGCCGTGAAGGGCAAAGCTGCGATGCGGACCGTGCTGCAGACGATGGCGCCGGTGATCAAGACCAGCGCCTGGCGGATGTTCGATTCTGCCGAATTGCATGACCGGATATTCGTCGAAGGCGTCGATGAGTTCTGGACCAAGTCGGGAAATCACATCGTGATCCCCTATGCCGGCGTCTTCGTATTTCAGGGCAAACTGGTTAGCGAATGGCGCGAATATTATGATGGCCGGATCAGCTCCGAAATGAAGGATGGCGCGCCGCTGACCGACGAGTTGAAAGAGATGATCTCAAGGCCAGCCATCTGATTTCAGTTAGCTTGCGAAGCAGGCGCAGCCCAATTGCAATTCACTGAAATCGGCTTTTATTCAGGCCAAACAGCTTTAGCCATCGATACCGCCAGGCCATGTGGATCACGCGCGGTAAAGGCGCGAACTTCTACCGCATGGGGGTCGGTATCATGCTCGTCGATCTTGTGGCGCACAGCAACCAGCCCGGCCCGAGCAATATCGCGCGGACTTGCCTTGATCCGGCCCTTGATATGGTCCGCCATCCGCGTATCGACCGAGCCGACGATTAGTGCCGCGACATGCGTGCCCTGCAGGGCTAGTTCGGCACGCAGACAAGTGGATGCGGCGCGCGCGGCAAATTTGGACGGGCTGTAACCTCCCATCACCGGCACCGCGACGATGCCGCCGGCCGACAATACGTTGACAACGCCCCCCCCGCCGTTGGCTTTGAGCGTTGGCGCGAAGGCCCGCACCATGGATACCATACCGATATAGTTGGTCTCAATCTCGGCGCGTAATGCGCCTAAGTCTGGCGCCGACATCAGCGTGGTCATGCCAAAGGAGCCGGCGTTATTTATAAGCAGGTTTACGTCAGTGCATCGCGCCGCAGCAGCTGCGACCTGATCCTCGCGGGTCACATCAAGCTGGATCGCTACAAGCCGCTGGGGATCGCGCGCAGCCGCAGCCTCCGCATCGGCGATCATGCGCGAGGCAATGTAAACGCGAGCGGCACCCTGTTCGAGCAACTCATCAACAAAGCCTTCGCCTATCCCGCGATTTCCGCCGGTCACCAAGGCAACGCAACCTTCGATTTTCATGTCTCACTTCCTCGTGGCTTACTGCTGATGGTGGCGCTGGCATATAGGTCAGCAAATGCCGCCTCGGCGTCAGGATAGCTGTGTGCCCCAGCCATATCAGATATTGCTTTTGCGTTTTCAGCGCACCATTCGGGCGTGGCCGCAGGATTTCCCAGCCCGATCGATTCTAGCGCCTGGGCGCGGCGAAACCAGCCCGCACCGGCGATCCAGATGCCGCCGGTTTCAGTGCAGGCATCACTGGTCAGCCATAACGCCGCAGGCGCGGCTTGATCGGATGCAAGGCGCGGATCGGCAACGGTGGATTCGCTCGCAGTCATGGCTGTTGCGGCATAGGGCATCAGCACATTGACTCCAACGCGGGCCCGGCGCAGCTCTGCGGCCAGCGACAGGGCATAGGCATTCAGTGCCCCCTTCGATGCCGCATAGGCCGACCGACCGCGAACCCCATGCAGCCCGGCGGTCGATGAGACGAACAGAATACGTGGCTGGGGTGCATCAAGGAGGTGGGGCAGGGCAGCGCGAACCAGCGCCGTGTTGGCGTGAAAGTTTATCTCCATCACCGAGCGAATGATCGCATCATCGAGGTCGATCACCTTTGCTGCCGCGCCGGTTATGCCGGCATTGAGGATCAGAACGTCGAGTCGGCCGAACGCCTCAAGCGCTGCTTCAACAATTGCCGCCGCAGCTCCCGGGGCGTCAACCGCGTGCAGGTCCGCAACCGCCTCGCCACCTTCGCCGCGCAAACGTTGCGCCAGAACCTCCGCTGATGCGTGGCCAGTCCCAAGATGACGGTTGTTGACGAGCACACGCGCACCGCGACTTGCCCAGGCACAGGCAAATGCCGCGCCGAGCCCCTTGCCAGCACCGGTCACGATAACACTGCGGCGATAGCCAGCCGGTTTCGCGGTTTCGCGATCGCCGGTTTGCTCACTTGCTTGCTGCAAACAACTCATCAGGATCAGTGGGCGTTAGCCGGTCTGGGAGCCTCCGGAGGAAGTCCCATGGCTGCGATCAGCTCGGCGCGATCATAGTATTCTCGCCATTCCTTGATCTTATCACCTTCAACCACAAGCACACCAACGACCGGGACTTTCCCGGCGTGGCCGTTATAGACGAATTCGTCGACGCGCTCGATGACAACAACATCGCCAACCCGTCCAATGTTGCGGATGTGCAAGGTGATTGACGAAATCCCGGCGCCCATCGCCGAGATTCTGGCGCTGATGGTTTTGCGGCCCACGACAGGCTCTATCATCATTGAATGAAGGATGCCGTCCTCGGTGAATAAGTCGCCAACGCGCTGCCAGTTGCGCGTATTCCAGGCGTCGATCATGTTTTGGACAACAACAATTTTGGGGTCAGCCGTCATAAGTTTCTCCTGAGTGCGGTGCGAGTTTGAGTCGGGTGCCGGGGTGGCTATCGCCTGATTGGCAATCGCGCCGCCAGCCAACAAAATCCCGGCGGCAATCTGTTTCAGCCAATGCGCCATCTATCAGTCTCTTTGTTTCGGTCGTTTTCTAAAACCAAATTGCTGGTTTCACAAAACTTGCATAAATGAACTTATACGATCATTCGATGCGAGCAATCGACGATCATGTCAAGCCAGCGGCGGCCCGGTTTCGGTGTCAGGAACACAGGCTCGCTTCATCCAGATAGGTCCACTTAGACCTTCGGAAGTGACTTTCATAAAACAACTGACACACATCTCCAAGTTGGATATGCAGGCAGCCAACAGGAGAAAATACGCATGATCCGGTGCATTCAATGGGCAACCGGTTCGATGGGACGGTCGTCGCTGCGGCGCATTATTGACCATCCGGACCTCGAACTTGCTGGCGTCTATGTTTATGGTGCTCGCAAGGCTGGGGCGGATGCCGGGCAACTGGCGCGCCGGCCCGAAACTGGCATTTTTGCGACTACTGAGATTGATGCAATTCTGGCAACGGACGCGAATATCGTGATGCATATGCCTCGCATCACCTTGCCTTATGACGCATTGGTCGATGACGTTGTGCGGCTGCTCGAATCCGGAAAGAATGTCGTCTCCACCGCTGGTTTCCACTGGCCCGCAGCGCAAGGTGCAGACTATGCCGGACGATTGCAGGCAGCCTGCCTTGCCGGCGGAGCGACGCTCGCAGGTGTAGGCGTCAATCCTGGGCTGATCGTCGAGCGGATCGCACTCGCAGCAACCGCCTTGTGCGCAGATCTGCAGAAAATCGATGTGCGCGAAACTGTCGACGCATCAGCGATGGCTTCACCGGAATTTGTTTTCGGGCTGATGGGGCTGGGGACCAATCCTGCGCAAGGCGACATTCGAACGGGGCCACTTGCCAAGCTTTACACTACGTTATTCAGCGAGGTTTTGCATTTTTCGGCGCATGCGATGGGGACCAAGGTTGAGAGAATCGTGCCCAATCATCAATTGACGCTCGCACCCGCCGACATGGTAATAGCCGCCGGACCGATTGCCCGCGGTACGGTCGCTGCAACCGAATGGCGCTGGACCTCCGAAATGGCGAACGGCGTCGCGTTGTCCCTGTCGATCCTGTGGACCGCCGATCTTGCGCTCCACGGTGCGACCGATGCCGGCCACTGGAGCATCGACATCACCGGACGTCCCAATGTCAGTATGCGCCTCGATATCAGCGAAGCCGACCCAGCTGCGCCGCCAGCTCGCGCTTTGTCAGACGCAACAGTGGCAGTGGCGATTCGCTCGATTCCCGATGTTGTCGCTGCACCGCCTGGCTTGTTTGCCTACCATCCCCCGGCCGCTTGGCGAGCAAACTTGACCTAAAGTGCCGCGACCTCAACCGATCAAATTCAATCAAGAAAGCCAGATCATGACCGAACAGGAAATCCTCGACTTCGCTGCAAAGTTTGTCGGCGCCATCCAGAGCGGCGATGTCGCGACGGTGCGCGCCTGTTATGCCCCAGATGCCAAGCTGTGGCACAATACCGACAATATCGAGCAGACCGTCGATCAGAACATGGCCGTGCTCGATTGGTTCATCGCCAAGCTGCCTGATCGCAACTACCGTGTTTTACGCCGCGAAGCGTTGCAGGACGGCTTCCTGCAGCAGCATGTGCTTGAGGCAACGCTGCCCGATGGTACGCCTTGGAAAATGTCCGCTTGCGTCGTTGTCAGGATGGAAAATGGCGTCATCACACGGCTCGACGAATATCTCGATTCAGCGGAAAGCAAGGCGTTGCGGGTATTTGGTCGTTAGCCGCGCTTGGGAAACCACGGAACAAAGCTGGAGGTGCGGCGCACATAATCGTCGTAGCCGGGCTTCTTGCGCTTCATCCGCCCTTCGATGGTTGGTGCGCCCGACCATTTGGTCAGCGTCCAGGTCAGCAAAAGCGGCCCAGGTAGCGCCCAAACGCCGGTCGAAGTCTCTGCGGCAATCAGGTAAAGGCCCCACCAGCTGCAGGCGTCGCCAAAATAGTTCGGGTGCCGCGTAAAGCGCCACAGGCCGCGGTCCATCACCAGATCTTGGTTAGCAGGATCCGCCTTGAATCTTGCCAACTGCCAATCACCAATCGATTCAAAGGTGATCCCAAGCACCGCCACGGCAACGCCGAAAAACCCGATGGGTCCAATCGGCGGCGATGCATCGATTTGACCAAGTTGCGCCGGCAAGCAGACGATAAACAGCAACGGTGCCTGAACCAGATAGACCATCCGCAGCGATGATTGCGCAAAGCTCCAACCCTTTGCTGTTTCGGCCTTGCCCAGCATTGTCTGATAGCGACGGTCAGGTCCGTGACTTCTCCAGCGGCGCAGCATGTAGATGCCCAGACGCAGCCCCCAGGCCGCGCACAAACCGAGCAGCAGCAGTTTGCGATCCGGAGTGCCGGTGGTTTGTGCGTATGTGGTCAGCGCCATGACCACCATACCGAGCGCCCAGAAACTATCGACGGGCGTAACATCCCGGGTCTTGAGGCTGATGAGCCACAACCCTGCGAAACAAGTGACCAGAATCGCAGCATTGGTCGCCAGCAGATTGATGACTGTCATAAAGATTTCCTCGTAAGCTGTTCAGACTATGCCAATGCAGCCATCAGGAATCGCGGCGTATAGTCGTTCGACGATTTCATGGCGATGATCGATCACCGCCCGCCGGTTGATCGTTCCCTTGTCCGAAATCTCATGGGCATCCACATTGGGCGGATGGTCAAGCAGAGCAACGCGGCGGATCGTTGCCGATCCACCCTGTTGGCTGCGGTTGAACTCACGCAGCCTGATGACGATGTCTTCGAGCAGACTGTCCGAAACTTCAGCTGCAGGCCAGCCCATCAACGTCAGAAACTCGCGGCTATCATCACAAAGCACAAGTTCGGTAACCAGCGGAGCCAGGGCCTTGAGCAGGACTTCACGCAGCTGACCACCGTAAACCCATGTGCCATTCGACAGCTTGAATTCCTCTGCCTGCCGTCCGGCGAACACCAGTCCCGCTTCGGGCTGGTCGGCATCGTGAAACACAGCGAGATCACCGGTGCGGTAATAGCCCTCGTCGTCGAATGCTTCGGCGTTCCTCTCCGGCTCGTCGAGATAGCCGCGCATCACATTCGGTCCCCGCAGCCTTACTTCAAAACGGGCGTCTTTTGGGACCAGCTTCACTTCCAGTGCTGGCGTCGGCAGACCAATACCAACCTGTTCGGTAGGGAAATGGATCACCATGCAGCCGGTCACCGTCTCGGTCATGCCATAGCCGGTGGTCATGTGGATGCGGTGGCCGGTCTCTGCGACCGCAAACTCCTGCAACCTGTCGAAGACATGCTGCGGCAGTCCTGCGCCACCATAAAGCATCAGCCGCATCTTGCTGAAGAAGGTGCGGCGCAGCACTTCGTCATGCTCCATGGCTTCAACCAGCATGGCATAGCCAAGCGGCACGTTGTTGAAGTAAGCAACCGGGATCTCGCGCAGGTTGCGGATCGTTTCGTCAAACAGTCCAGGCACCGGCTTTCCGTCATCGACGTAGAGCGTTCCTCCTTGCAGCAGCGTCGAGCGAAGCACCGATGCGCCGGCGACATGATGCCAGGGCAACCAGTCCACGATAACCCCGCCCCAGTCGGCGGCCTGGCCGATTGCAATCAACGCTTGCTGTCCGCAGGCCGCAGTTGCCGCCATCGTTTGGGGAACGACCTTGGGCAACCCGGTTGATCCCGAAGTCAGCATGTATGACACGACATTCCGGGGATCGATTGCCGAGATTGCCTCGGCTACGGCGGTTGTCGGACTGGTCGCGAGCATTACCGACAGCGGTGTAACCTTGCGGCTGAACAGACTTGGATCGGGAGTTACAATGGCGATGTCATCGCCAGCACAGGCCGCGACGGCCATCGCCAGTTGTGGATTTCGATCGACAAAAATCAGTGCAGGCTGCGTTTTGGCGATGACATGCCGCAAACGCGCGCGATCTCCGCCGGTCAAGCCGTAGGCGGTGCTCACCGGACACAGGATCACGCCGGCGGCATAGGCAGCGAAAGTCAGGGTCGCCGCTGTAACTCCGTTGGGCGTCAGCATCAGCATCGTACAGCCGCACGGCACGTTATCAATCAGCCACTGCGTCACGGCATCGACCGAATTCTTGAGCGCCGCATAGCTGGTATAGTCCCAGCTGCCGTCAGAACCCCGAACTGCCAGAGCAGGTTTGGCTCCACAGCGCGCAGCCGTTTGGGCAAAGGCCAGCGGCAAATTGGCCTCATAATGGCCAAGCGCGACGCGGCTGCGCAATATAACCGTCCCATCATCGCGGCGTTCGACATCGAGCGCGACCGGCATGAACTCGGCCTCGCGGAAGGGAGCATCACGAAAGTTGGGGTACAGAGCAGTGGCCATGGTCTGATTACTCAAATTGTTCCCGGCGTATCGACTGTTCGAAGGCCAGTTAACACGCTAGCTCGCCTTAAATGATCCCCTGCCGTCCGAAATTTCAAAGCCTGTATTGGAAAGGTCAACCGCCTCGTGGCATTCGCTGCAATTGATCGAGAGCTCCAAAGCTTGGCCGCAAGGGTTGTGCGTCAACAGAAGCGGTGGCCCTTTGGCGTCCGAAAACCACGCATCTCCCCATTTCAACAGCGTCAGCAAGACGTGATAGAGGTCACGTCCTTTCTCCGTCAGCCGATACTCAAAGCGGCCCTGGTGGGCCGAATAGAGTACGGGTTTCAGAATGCCCTGCGTCAGAAGGCGATCAATCCGGTCCGACAGAATATTGGTCGCCATTAAGGTGTCGCGCTGGATATCGTCGTAGCGATTGATCCCGGTGAAACACGCCCGAACTACCAGTGTCGCCCAGCGATCGCCAAAAAGCTCGATCGCCGAATCGACCATTACGATTGCGTCCCTTCGGGCGCTTGCTGCGGCAGTCTGCTTGCGGCGTCTCTGATATTCCGGTGTCACCTGAGACAATCCCGGGCCAGGCTGCCAACTGACCGCACGAGGATCGATTTCAACATTGCAGGCCCTGCATACCGGTGTGGGCTCCATCGCATTGCCGCAATTGCGGTGGACGAGCCGCACTCTGAAACCACGGCGAGTTGGCTCCCAGCGGTGCTGCCACCTAAGCATCATCAAAGCCGTCGGAAACAGTTCGCGACCCATCGGCTGTAGTCTGTAAACCTGTCGGCGGCCACCTTCGACGGCCTCTTTCGAGAAAATCCCGACGTCGACAAGCCGCGCTAATCGGCCACTGACGACCGACCGCGCCAGTCGCGTCTGCACAACAAATTCTTCAAACCGATGGGCGCCCAAAAAGGCGCGCTCCATGATCAGCAGGACTGGTACGTCGCCCACAATCTCCAATGCTCGCCAAATCGAACATGCCCGGATGGTGCCAATTTCCACGATCTTGGTTCTTTTACCTTCGTTTTGTAGATTGCATCAGGCGGTCGGCAATTGCCTGATACGCTGGCAACGATATCGGGTCAAAACTCGCATTCGTGGCTTTTGGGTTGGAAGCAAAGCGTGCGATCACCATTTCAGCTTTCGGATCTATGTAGATGGCCTGACCATAGATTCCGCGAGCGGTGAAGGCACCGTCGCGGTTGTGGCTGATCCACCACTGGCTGCGATAACTCCAGTTCGGCAGTGTAGCATAGCCAGCCTTGGCAAAGTCAGCTTGGCTTGCCCCCCCACGGATCGAGGCAATTGCGGCAGGTGGGATGATTTGCTGTCCATTGAACCGTCCGTTCAAACGCATCATTTCTCCGAACCGCGCCGCATCGCGTAGGGTCATGTTCAACCCGCCACCTGCTACAGCCGCCCCGTTCGAATCGACGACAAAGTCGGCATCATGGTCGGTACCTAGTTTCGACCAGATCCGTTCACTTAAGAGATTGGGCAGACCTGTGTTCGTAACGCGCGCGAGCAGAAGCCCCAAGACTTCAGTATTGACGGTACGATAGGTGAACTGGCTACCGTGGGCACCTGATTTTGCAATAGTTTTGAGAAAATCGAATGTGTTTCGGGGTCCGGAGTAACCCACCGGCCGAGGGGCCGCACCAGCTGCCCAGGCATAGTTTACGACCTGAGCTTTGGGGTCTGAATAGTTCTCCGAATAATCGAGTCCGGTCGTCATATCAAGAACTTGCCTGACTGTGGCATCGCCAAAGCCGCTAGCGGCAAGCTCTGGCAGGTAGCGAGAGATCACCGCATTTTCGTCAAGCTTGCCTTCAGCGATAAGCATCTCTGCCAAGGTCCCCGAAAAGGATTTTGAAACTGAGAATGCAATGTGGGGAGCATCGCCATTCATCACCCCCTTGTATCGCTCATAAACAATCCGGCCACGATGAAGAACGATAACACCGTCACCATAAACAGCCTCGAATGCCTGTGCCCATGTCATCGCCCCTTGCTTGCCGAGCGGAATGAAGGTGACGGCATCCAGATCGCCGCGCAGGTTGACGGGCAGGACTGAAACCGGACCTTTTCCGCGAGTGACTCTGGCAGTCGGAAAAAGTTCCCGGTAATGGGCAAACGACCATCGTGTTTGGGGGAACCGACCGTAAGATCCGTCCTCGAACTTGACGACTTTTTCGGGCGCCGGTGGACTGCCTTGCATCCAGCCCATGGCGATTGGGTCTGTTTCTGCGGGACCGAGGATTGTCTCCGGCAGTTGCTGAATTTGGGCCGTTGCGCTGGTCGCGACGAAAGCGGCCGAGCTCAACAGGCCAATTACGGCGCGAGCGATAATGCGGACCGCGGGAAACCTGCCTGAACCACGCTCTGATCTGGCCGGCTCAGTCCCTCCATACCCAGAGTTCAAGGATCGTGGAGTTAAGCCTGGCGTGACAAATGAATGGGCTGAATTTGCCATATTTCTTCACTCCCAAATCCCGAGCAGGCTGCCCGCGATTTTTCTTGCGCAGTCACAGCTATGTATTTAAGTATTTTTATGCAAGCTATATTCGTGGCATGATTTTATAATGGTAACATGATGCGACTCGACCCCACCCTGCTACGCAATCTGAGGCTTCCGGCCATTGCGGCGCCGATGTTCTTGGTGTCGGGGCCCGAGATGGTGATTGCCGCTTGCAAAACGGGGATCGTTGGCTCTTTTCCGACTCCGAATGCGCGAAGCCCCGAAATCCTCGATCAGTGGATGGAGCAGATCACGGCTGCGCTGGCGAGCGATCCAAGGGCGGCCTGCTGGGCTGCCAATCTGGTGGTCCACCCATCGAATGATCGCCTGCCAGCTGATCTTGCCTGTGTCCTCAAATACAAGCCGCCACTGGTTATCACTGCGCTCGGCAGTCCAGCGCGGGTAATCGAAGCGGTTCATAGCTATGGCGGACAGATCTTTGCCGATGTGAATTCGGTTGGCTTTGCGCGCAAGGCAGCAGCAGCAGGTGTAGATGGTCTGGTGCTGGTGGCCTCCGGGGCTGGCGGCCATACCGGTGCCACGGCCGGTTTCGCCTTTGTCGAGGAAGTGCGCCAGTTTTGGGATGGCCCGATCGTGCTGGGCGGCGCAATCTCAACCGGCCAGGCAATTCGTGCCGCCGAGGTTCTCGGGGCTGATCTGGCTTATCTGGGAACCGCGCTGATCGCCTGCGATGAAAGCTTTGCCGTTCCGGCCTTCAAGGAAATGGTGGTTATGGCCGGCGCAGAGGATATTGTGCCATCGAAAGGCATAACTGGTGTCACCGCCAACTGGCTTAAGCCCAGTCTGATCGCTGCGGGCTATGACCCAGCCAATATGCCCGAGAACAAGAAGCCCAATTTCGAGAACGCTCTGGATGACGCCAAAGCCTGGAAGAATGTCTGGGCTGCGGGACAGGGCGTAGGCAGTGTGCAGGAGCGCGCGCCGCTCGCCAAAATTGTCGCGCGCCTTGGCCGCGAATATGACGCCGCCGTCAACCATCCCGCTTTTGCCCCATAGGAGTAAAGCCGTGCCCGCTAAGCTAGTCGCAACGATTAGATCGACAATCGAGCCGAACGATCATCCCTATCTGCAGGGTGCCTGGCGCCCGACCTACAACGAATGGGATGCGACCTTTGCGAGCGGCGATGTCGAGGTAATCGGTACAATCCCGGCGGACATCGACGGCGTCTATGTTCGTACCGGCGAAAACCAGATCAAC
>JANOKC010000174.1:0-21219 GCA_031419035.1 Novosphingobium sp.
AAACCGCGTCTTCACATCCCACGACAACATCATCGATCATTGCTGCGAGGCCTGGAACAAACTCATCGACCAACCCTGGCACATCATGTCCATCGGACGCCGCAAATGGGCGCGTGGGTCATAATCAGTGCAGGTTGGTATAAGATTATTGCGGGTTGTCGTACGCGCCGGAATCACCAAGCCACAATTGCCGTCGATCTTCATAAACAATCTGTTCGCAATGAACCGTGCGTCGCCCAACCGGTTCCATTTGTAAATTGTCCGCACTGAATCGGTCTCGATCATTAGACCTTCCTGATCTTCGGACACAAAGATGTTCCGGTTGTGGGCATTCGATCATAGCATCGGGGAACCCACGAAGATCAAGCTCAAGAACAGCAGCGCGGCAACCACACCAGCGCCGTCCCTCAAAACTGCTGACCCGATCGCAACCACGATGCTCCCAATCAGTAGTAGATAGGTCCAAAACTTCGTCTTGCGCGATCCGATCGCCAATCCCAGTACATTCGCGGCAACTAGCTGATCTGTCTGGTTCAAACCGAACGGCCCGATCGTTGCGAAACAGTGATCGGACGCGCTCGCCAACCTACTGATTCATCGTCGCGAAGAAGTCTTCGTTGGTCTTGGAATCCTTCATCTTGTCGAGCAGGAATTCCATCGCGTCGATCGTGCCCATCTGCATCAGGATGCGACGCAGCACCCACATCTTGCTGAGCTTGTCCTTGGCGACCAGCAGTTCTTCCTTGCGGGTGCCGGACTTGCCGACATCGAGCGCGGGGAAGATCCGCTTGTCCGAGACCTTGCGATCGAGCACGATTTCCGAGTTGCCGGTGCCCTTGAATTCCTCGAAGATCACCTCGTCCATCCGGCTGCCGGTATCGATCAGCGCGGTGGCGATGATCGAGAGTGATCCGCCTTCCTCGATATTTCGCGCCGCACCGAAGAAGCGCTTCGGGCGCTGCAGGGCATTAGCATCAACACCGCCAGTCAGCACCTTGCCCGATGAGGGGACCACGGTGTTGTAGGCCCGGCCAAGCCGGGTGATCGAATCGAGCAGAATCACCACATCGCGCTTGTGCTCAACCAGGCGTTTGGCTTTTTCTATCACCATTTCAGCAACTTGCACGTGACGGGTGGCAGGCTCATCAAAGGTTGAGGAGATAACTTCACCCTTCACGCTGCGCTGCATGTCGGTCACTTCCTCGGGGCGCTCGTCGACCAGCAGGACGATCAGGAACACTTCGGGATGATTGTCGGTAATCGCCTTGGCGATGTTCTGCAGCAGCACGGTCTTGCCGGTGCGCGGCGGGGCGACGATCAGCGCGCGCTGACCCTTGCCCTGCGGCGAGATGATATCAATCACCCGGGCCGACTTGTCCTTGACGGTCGGGTCAAGCGTATCGAGATTGAGCTTCTCGTCCGGATAAAGCGGGGTGAGATTATCGAAATTGACCCGGTGGCGGACGGCTTCCGGATCATCGAAATTGACGCTGATCAGCTTGACCACCGCAAAATAGCGTTCGCCATCCTTGGGCGCGCGGATTTCACCTTCAACGGTGTCACCGGTACGCAAGCCCCATTTGCGGACCTGGTTGGGGGATACGTAGATATCGTCCGGCCCGGCGAGGTAGTTTGCCTCGGGGCTGCGCAAAAAGCCGAAACCATCCGAGAGCACTTCAATCGTGCCGATGCCAAGGATCTGCTCGCCATCTTCGGCCAGTTCCTTGAGGATTCCGAACATAATGTCCTGGCGGCGCAAGGTAGAGGCGCCTTCAACCCCCAGCTCTTCGGCCATTTCGACCAGCTCGGCGGGGGTTTTCTTCTTGAGTTCTTTAAGATGCATTGCTGCGAAATTCCGTTTGCTTGATAGTATCGTCTGGGTTCGGCCGGCAGGGCTAAGGGCTTGGAGAAAGCAGACCTGCCCGCGTCAAATGCGCGGACTTTGCCGGATATTTAGGTCGCAACTATGCCGACAATGCGGCCAAGTCAACGCATCAGAACGGTTTGACGATCACCAGGATGACAATCAGCGCCACAGCCACGCCGGGAACTTCATTGATCAGGCGCAGCTGCTTACCTGATAGCCTGCGTATCCCGTGGGCCAGCGATGCAGCATATCCAGCCAGCCAGACATGATAGGCGCTGAGCGCCAACACCAATGCCAGCTTGGCGTGAAACCAACCTTGGCCAAACGCACCGGTATTTATCGCCAGCGCCAGACCCAATATCCAGACAACCACCATAGAAGGCCACATTACAATCTTCAGCAATTTGCGCTCGCGAGCGATCCACAGAAGATTTTCGGGCGATTCAGGCGCGGTTTCCTGATGGTAGACAAAGAACCGCGGAAGCATGAATAGCCCCGCCATCCAGAAAATCATAAAGATCAGGTGGCCGGCTTTGAGCCAGAGATATGTCATCGCAAAAACCTGCTGCATTGGGGAACCATAGACTAAGCGCGCCAGCCGCGCACTATGCCAAGCAGCTGTTCGACATGTTCTATCGGTGTGAATTGCCCAATGCCATGGCCCAGATTGAAGATATGCGGCCGAGTGGCATAGGCTTCGAGCAAACGGATGGTCTGGCGTTCAAGTTCTGCTCCGCCAGCCAGCAGCAGTAGCGGATCAAGATTGCCCTGCACCGGCATGCCATCAGGCAGCGCCTTGGCAGCCCATACCGGATCGATCGTTTCATCAAGACCTAGCGCATCAACCTTGGTTTCACGTGCATAGGCGGGCAGCTTTTCACCTGCACCTTTAGGAAACCCGATTATCGGCAAATCAGGAAAACGGCTGCGCAGTGCAGAAACGATCGCTGCATTGGGGGCAATCACCCATCGTTCAAACTCGGTTGGTGCCAGACTGCCCGCCCAACTATCGAACAGCTGCACCGCCTCGGCCCCAGCAGTAACCTGTCCGGCAAGATATTCGATTGTTACTGCGGTAATAGCATCAACGATCGCCTGAAAGGCCCCAGAATCACCATAGGCCATTGCCCGGGCGTCATGCTGATCCCGGCTTCCCTCGCCAGCCACCATATAGGTCGCAACCGTCCAGGGAGAGCCTGCAAAGCCCAGCAGCGTCTTGTCAGCAGGAAGTAACGCTTTAACCCTAGCGACGGTGTCATAGATCGGTGTGAGCCGCTCTGGCACAGCATGGAGCCCATCCAGCGCGGCATCTATGAGCCGGGGCGAGAGGCGCGGGCCTTCACCGACCAGAAATTCTAGATCCTGACCCATCGCAAATGGAACAATCAGAATGTCGGAAAACAGGATCGCGCCATCAAAGCCAAACCTTCGGATCGGCTGTAGGGTGATCTCCGCGGCGGCCTCAGAATCATAACACAGCGCCAAAAATCCGCCCTTTTGCGCCCGCAAAGCCCGATACTCTGGCAAGTAACGCCCTGCCTGGCGCATCAGCCAGATTGGCCGTTCAGACGAACTTTCACCGCGCAGGGTACGAAGGAGCAAACCTGGCATTTTGCGTATCCATTCAAAAACAAGAAATTTTTATAAAAGGATTCTGTAGGTAGTTGGTCTGTGGATATTGGGTACAGCGGCGCACTGCCTGATTTGTAACAGACTGAACAGAGGGAAGCGGCCTCCGAATCGACTGGAATTGGCGTCAAGTAAAGCTTTTCCCCACTGTCCCGGCCCTGTGGGAAAGCTTATCCACCTGTCCACAAGCCTCCGATCCAAATCCGATTAGTGGGCAGCAAATCATGCTAGCAACTTGTTCGCCGTGTCCTCCCGTGGTTTATGCCATTAGCTATCCACAGGTGCCAAATTACGCTGTCATGCCCAGGCTTCATCTCCATCTTTTATCGGATTCAACTGGCGAGACGCTGGAAATGATCGCCAAAGCGGCGCTGGCGCAGTTTGAAGGCGCAGATGTTATCCGGCACTTCTGGCCTATGGTCCGCTCGCAGCAGCATCTGGATCGGATCATGGGCGAGATTGCCGCAAATCCAGGCTTAGTGCTGTTCACCTTGGTCAATGCTGAAACCAGGACGCGATTGGAAGGACGCTGCCGCGCGTTGGGCCTGCCAATGGTTGCGGCGATGGATGCGGTAACCGAAGCGCTGGAACAACAGCTTGGCCAGCACCCAAAAGCGCGTCCTGGCCGTCAGCATGCGATGGACGAAGCCTATTTTGCCCGGGTTGAGGCGATCCAGTTCACCATCGCCCACGATGATGGGGTTGCCTGGGAAAACTGGGAGGCGGCAGACATTGTGCTGGCCGGTGTATCGCGCTCGTCCAAAACACCAACCAGCATTTACCTTGCCAATCGCGGCTACAAGACCGCCAATATCCCGATCGTGGTCGAAAGTCCGCCACCATCGGCGCTGTTCGGGCTAAAACATCCGTTGGTTGTAGGCCTCACCAATTCGCCCGAGCGGCTGGTCCAGGTGCGGCGCAACCGGCTGCTGTCGCTGGGTCAGGCGCCCGAAACTGACTATGTTGATTCAGAACGAGTAACCCGCGAGGTACAATATGCCCGGCGGATGTTTGCCGACAATGGCTGGCCGGTGATTGACGTTACCCGCCGCTCGATCGAGGAAACCGCAGCTGCGATCATCAACCTTTACAACGAGCGGCAAGCCGCGCGTGACAGCAGCAGCGAATAATGCTGGTCCTGGCCTCGCAAAGCGCCTCGCGCAAGGCGATGCTTGAAGCGGCGGGAGTGGCCTTTACTGCCGTTCCGGCCAGTCTGGATGAACGCGCGCTTGAGGCCACGTTGGCTGGCGAAACACCCGCAGTGATCGTCCTGGCCTTGGCAGAAGCCAAAGCGGTGGCCGTATCAGCAACGCAGGGCGCGGCTTTGGTGCTCGGGAGCGATTCAATCGTTGCAGTCGGCGGACGGCGGTTCAACAAGCCGCGCAACCGCATTGAGGCAGCCGAGCATTTGCGGTACTTCTCTGGCCGTGAAATGCATCTTCACAGCGCCGGAGCTTTGGCGCGCGGTGGCGCGACGGTGTGGCGTCGGGGCGATTGCGCGGTTTTGCAGGTGCGTGATTTGAGCGAGGATTTCATCGCCAGCTATCTCGATGCGGAATGGCCTGCGGTGGCGGGCTGCGTCGGGGTGTTCCGGATCGAAGACCGCGGGGTGCAGCTGTTCGAATCCATCCAGGGCAATCATTTTACCGTGCTGGGGATGCCGCTGCTGCCAGTGTTGGCCGCGCTGCGTGAACATGGGGAGCTGCACCCATGAGCTTTGCAGAAGTGATCGGCGATCCCATCGTCCGGTCCAAATCACCGATGATTCACGGTTTCTGGCTGGGCAAGCTGGGTTTGCCCCATGAATACCGGGCGGTGCATGTCACCAACACAGCGCTGGCCGATTACCTGGCCGGCCGCCGCACGGACAGCAACTGGCGCGGCTGCAATGTGACCATGCCGCACAAGCAAGCGATCATACCGCTGCTTGACCAGCTTGATCCGCTTGCTGCTAGGATTGGCGCGGTCAATACGGTGGTGCGCGCGGATGACGGCGCGTTGATCGGCACCAACACTGACGCTGCGGGCTTTCTCGAACCGTTGCAGCCGCTGCTTGATGAAAAACATCTGTTCCGCATGGCCCGGATTATCGGTGCTGGCGGCGCGGCGCGGGCGATTGTCGCTGCGCTTTCGCGGCAAGGATTTGTCCTGGTCGTGGCGGCACGCAATCCGGACAAGGCGCAGAGTTTGCTGTACGAGTTGGCATCGGGGGATGATCATCACGCGGTCGATCTGGCTCATTTTTCGCAGGCCACGGACTTCGCCTTTGATGATCGTAAAGGCTGCCTCGATCTGATCGTCAATGCCAGCCCGCTTGGCATGATCGGCCAACCAGCGTTGTCATTCGATTTCAGCCATGTCCCGCCTGACAGCGTGATCTATGACATTGTCACCTATCCACTTGAAACACCGCTGCTCAAAGCCGCGCGTGAACAGGGTTTTACCGTGATTGATGGCTTGTCCATGCTGATTGGCCAGGCGGCTGCGGCCTTTGAGCATTTCTTTGGGCGGCCCGCTCCGCGCGAATTTGATGCCGAATTACGCGAGCTCCTGACCCAATGAGCCAGGCTCCTCAGCAACCCCTCATGCGACCGTTCGTTCTTGGTCTGACCGGCTCGATCGGCATGGGCAAGTCAGCCGTAGCGGCGATGTTTCATGGGTTGGGAGTCCCGGTGTTTGATGCCGATGCTACGGTCCATCTGCTGCAGGGGCCGGGCGGCGCATTGCTTTCAGCTATCGAAGCAGAATTTCCCGGAACCACCGAGCCGAACGGAGTTGATCGGGCCAAGCTTGGCGTACAAGTCTTTGGACAGCCCGAAGCACTGGCCCGACTGGAGGCAATTGTCCATCCGGCGGTGGCGGCGATGCGCGCAGAGTTCCTTGGCCGTCATGCCGCCGCGCCGCTGGTTGTGTTCGATATTCCGTTGCTGTTTGAAAAGGGTGGGGCCAGCCAGGTTGATGCGGTGCTGGTAGTGTCGGCATCACCCAAAGCGCAGCGCGCCCGGGTACTGGCTCGACCGGGCATGACCGCGGAAAAGTTCAAACAGATACTGGCCTTGCAGGTGCCCGATGCGGATAAACGCGGGAGGGCCGATCATGTCATCGATACTGGCACTTCACTGGCTGCAACGCGCCATGCGGTGCAGCGCCTGGTGCACCACCTTACCCGCCACGAATAATCGCTTCACACCCCCTTGCCACCCGGCTTCGGCGGGCCGATATGTTGGGTAATGCGTGAGATTATCTTCGATACCGAGACGACTGGCCTTGATCCAAGGACGGGTGACCGGATGGTCGAAATTGGTTGCATCGAAATGGTCAACCGGGTTGCCACGGGTCGCGTTTTTCAAAGCTATTTCAACCCTGACCGCGATATGCCTGCCGCTGCAGAAGCGGTCCACGGCCTGTCAGCCGCCTTTCTGTCAGACAAGCCACGGTTCGTTGAGCGGGCTGGCGATCTGATCGAATTCATCAAGGATTCGCAGTTGGTTGCGCATAATGCGGGATTCGATTTCGGCTTTCTTAATAATGAGCTGGAGAGTTGCGGCCTGGAGCCGGTCAGCCGCAGCCGGATGATTGACACGGTGGCGCTGGCCCGGGTCCGCCATCCCGGGGCGAAACTCTCGCTTGATGCCCTGTGCACTCGCTATGGAATCGACCGCAGCCACCGCACCATGCATGGCGCGCTGCTTGATGCGGAACTTTTGGCGCAGGTCTATGTTGAGCTTACCGGTGGACGGCAGATCGGGCTGGAATTGGTGGCTGATGCAACAGATCCGCTGGTCGCGACAATGGCGCCAGCTGCGCGCGAGAGGATTTTTCGCCCCGCCCGCCCGCACCGCGCCAGCGAGGCCGAGCTTGCCGCGCATGACGCGTTTCTCGAAACGATCAAATCCCCCCTGTGGCGGAGCTGATTGTTAAGACTGTGAATTCATAAGGAGAAGGTCGACCATGGAAATTCGCATATCTGGCCACCAGATCGAAACCGGCGAAGCCCTGCGGGCCCATGCCCAGGACCGGATGACCGCTATCGTTGACAAATATTTCAGCCGCGCGCTGAGCTCGGGAGTTACCTTCGGAAAGGCTCCGGCCAATGCTTTTCGCTGCGATATTGTTACGCACGTCACCCAGGGTCTGATCCTCAAGGGTTCGGCCATTGCGCATGATGCCCATCTCGCGCTCGATCAGGCAGCCGAAAAGATCGACAAGCAGCTGCGCCGTTATAAACGCCGCTTGAAAGACCGCCACGAGCAATCGGCCCATGCCCAGCGTGAGGAAGAGGCGGCCTACACCGTTTTTGTTGAAGCCCCAGCCGAAGAAGAGGCAACCGCCGATGCTCCTGTAATCATCGCTGAAACCAGAGTTGATGTGCCAGAAGCGAGTGTTTCGGATGCGGTGATGATGCTGGATCTTCGCAATACCAACGCGCTGCTGTTCAAAAACGCTGGCACCGGCAAGCATAATATGGTCTATCGCCGCGGTGACGGATCGATCGGCTGGGTTGAACCGTCCTGAAGCGCAGCCTATGCGCCTGCAGCATGCAAAGCCAGGTTGGGGTCTCGGCACGGATTTTTCCGGCATCCTTGGCCCTGTTCCCTTGCTGATCTAGATTATCGGACCTTTTGCCACTCTATGACAGCCCTTTTCACCCTACTTCCTGAAGCCGTTGGCACCATTGCCGCTGACGGCAAGCAGGCAATTCTCGAACAGCTGGCCACTCGGTTTGGCGCGGTTTACGGACTGAATCAGGCCTTGGTGCTTGAGCGGATCGAAGAACGAGAGCGGCTAGGCAGCACCGGTTTTGGCCGCGGCGTAGCAATACCTCACGCGCGGATCGCCGATCTGAGCCGTCCGGTTGCGGTTTTCCTTAGGCTCGAAGCGCCGGTGGCTTTCGATGCGGCTGATGGTATCGCGGTGGATCTGGTGTTCGGCTTGCTATCGCCAGAACAGGCCGGCGCGGCGCATCTCCATGCTCTGGCTGCGATTTCCCGGATGATGCGAGACGAGCAGATGCACGCAGCGTTATGCGAAGCCCCTGGGGCGGAGGCGCTTTATGCGCTGCTGGCAAACGTCATTGATCGCGACGCTGCCTAAGCGCCATACTCTGGGGGCCAACAGCGGCACCGCCTGGGCACAAAGCTAGGTGATGGAGAGCAGGCTTCCGGCACACCTCGAAGTTGCAGCGCTGCTGCGCCAAACGCAGGTTGGCGGCGGCTTTGGCAGCGTATTGGCGAAAGGTGAACGCGAAGGCGGAACAATTCTTGTCGTTTTGCGCGAAAGAGGCGCAAATGCGCGGGTTTTTGAACGGATGCCCGGCCTTGACGGAGCACGAAAATGGCACCGCTCAAAGCATCAAACATCTGATAACGCAAAGGAAATTAACGAATATCTAGATCGACGGGCTGCACAGGACCAGGATCTGTGGATCATCGAACTGGATATCGCGAATGGTGAACGGCTCATCGGATTGGACACGGCAGAGGGTTGACTTTGCTGCACTGCACAAACTAGGGGCGACCATCTTGATGTTTGTGCGCAGGCGGCGAGGGGGGCAATCGGCCAGCCACGCAAGCACGCAGACGGGGGACAGCCGGCAGGAACTTCGGCGGAGCAACAGGTGCATTGGTGCCTACCTCCACCCAACCTGCGCGGGCGCGTTCACCGCCTAATTTGATTGAATGATGAGCTATAAATTGAACAAGGCCAGTGCGATTGCAGTGGCCGCGACACTGATTACCATACTTGTCAGCGCCGAAGGTTCTGATGCGGTGGCCGAGAGCAAAGCTCCCGTTGCCGTCCAATCGGAAGCGATTATTCCGATGATTTCCCAGCCGGTCATCCAACCGTTGCCCGTGGTTGTCGATCCAGCGCCAGTTGCTCCGATAGTTGCAGAGAATCTTGCGGATGCAGAGCCATTGCAGAGCGCCCGTTCGCTCAGCGTGCTGGTTTCAGCCCAGCCCCAGCCTGGCGATCTCTCGCGCGAGCTAAACTGTCTTGCCGGGGCGGTTTATTTCGAATCGAAAAGCGAAACCTTGCCCGGTCAGCTGGCTGTAGGCCGTGTGGTTGTCGCCCGTTCAAAGTCAGGCCGCTTCCCCAACAGCTATTGCGGCGTAGTGTTCCAGCGTTCGCAATTCTCCTTCGTGCGGGGCAATGCCATGCCGGGCATCGCCAAAGCCTCACGTCAATGGAAGAATGCGGTGGCGATTGCCCAGATCGCGCATTCGGGCAGTTGGCAGAGCCCGGTTGAAGGCGCGCTTTACTTTCATGCCGCCCGGGTCTCCCCCGGCTGGCGTCTGACCCGCGTTGGGCGAATCGACAATCACATTTTCTATCGTTGAAAATGAGAGAAAAAATGCTCCCGCGCAGATGGGGCCATCAGACAGCGATGGGCGAGATCAAGGCCTGAGGTCTCCGTCTGCACGAGGGAGTAGCGAGAGTCATTTGCTAACCTCAACCCACATCGGGGCATGATCGCTGGGCGTCTCGCGCCCGCGATGCGCCTTGTCGACGCCGCAAGAGACTAGCCGGTCGGCCAGCTCTGGCGACAGCAGAGCGTGATCGATCCGAAAACCGTGGTCGCGCTGCCAGGCTCCGGCCTGATAGTCCCAATAGGTCCACGCCCCGCCGCGCGGATTGTGCAGTTCGAGCGCGTCGGTCCAGCCATCGGCAATGAGCCGCGCATAGGCGTCGCGCGATGCCGGCTGCATCAGGGCGTCATCGGCCATCGCTGCTGGCGACCAGATGTCGCAATCATGCGGCACGACGTTATAGTCACCCAGCACCAAGGCAGGGACTTCCTCCGCCGCAATCTGCTGCATCCGGGCGCGCAGCCGGTCCATCCAGCGCAGCTTATAGTCGAATTTTGGGCCCGGCTGGGGATTGCCATTGGGCAGATAGATGCAGGCGACCCGCACCCCCAACACATCGGCCTCAAGATAACGCGAATGCTCATCCTCTGGCTCACCCGCCAGCCCGCGCTGCACCTCGACAGGTTTCACTCCGTCGGCCAGGATCGCGACGCCGTTGAAGCCCTTCTGACCATGCCAGATCGCCTGATAACCGAGCTTTTCAAACGCTTCGGCAGGAAAGCCTTCGTCCTGTGTCTTGATTTCCTGCAAGCAGGCCACCGCAGGCCGGGTTTCCTCCAGCCATTCCAGCAGTCGCGGCAGCCGGGCCTTGATCCCGTTGATGTTGAAGCTGGCGATCTTCATCAAACAGCAAAACTCGATCCGCAGCCGCAGCCCGCCGAAGCGTTGGGATTTTCGACCTTGAATGCCGCACCGCCAAGCGATTCGACGAAATTGACAACGCAACCGGCGACAAGTTCAAGGCTCATCGGATCGACCACAAGCTTCACCCCATCGGTCTCGGCAATCAGATCATCGCTCTCGGGACTTTCGGCCAGATCGAATTTGTACTGAAAGCCCGAACAGCCGCCGCCTTCAACCGAAAGGCGCAGCAAAGCGGGTTTGCCCAGCTTGGCCGCGATGATGGTTACGCGCGCGGCGGCGCTGGGGCTGAGTGTAAGGGCGGGTGCGTTCATGGCATCAATGTAGGGCGCGCGCTGCCCTGCGGCAAGCGCCCGTCAAGCAGACTGAATATAGCTGCGCATTGCCTCAGCCTCGGATTCTATCCGGTCAATGCGGTATTTGACCAGATCGCCGATTGAAACGAAGCCGATCAGCGCGGCACCCCTTAGAACGGGCAAATGCCGGATCCGGCGCCGGGTCATCAACCCCAGAGCGTCCATCACCTCGGTTTGCGGCTCGACCGTGATAGGCGGCGAGGTCATCACCGCACCAACGGTTGCGTCAAGCATCGCCGCCCCAGCGCTGGCGAGCTGATAAAGCGCGTCCCGCTCGGAAAAAATACCGACAAGCTGACCATTTTCCAGCACCGGCAATGCCCCGATTCGGCGCTCAGCCAGCAAGGCTACCGCCGCGCCAACGGAGTCACTCGCTTCGCAGCTGATGATATCAGGGCTTCGTCCCTCGATCAGGCGCGCAATTGTCATGGCCGCTCTCCCGGGCTTGTTTGCAATGAAGCGATGATGCCACGAAGATCGCCGTATGGCGAGTCTGTGTGAATACCCATTGCAAGCCGTCCTCGGCAAGCGCATGGGCCACCGAATGATGCCCCGTTTCCCGTTCGACGATCCCGAAAAGGCCGTCATCGCCTGGGCGCGCTATCGCCGCTTGATGCGATTCATGTTTGTGATCACCTGCAGCGTGGTGCTGGTCGCCTTTTTCCTGCTCTATCGCAGCAATGGCATGGTTTCAGTGCACCTCTATATTGCAACGGCCCTGGGGATCGGCTTTTCGATGTTGCTGATGTCGGCGCTGATGGGGCTGGTGTTTTTGTCCAGTATCAGCGGGCACGACCAGGCGGTGATCGAGCCATTGGACAATGAGCCGGAAAGTTAGATCTGAAGGCGAAACTCTTCCACCGGAGCGCCGCCAATCAGATGCTCCTGAATAATCCGTTCCAGCACCTGCGGGGTGCAGCTGTGATACCACACCCCATCCGGATAGATCACCGCGATGGGACCAGCTGCGCAGACCCGCAGGCAGCCAACTTTGCTCCGCAAGATCCCGGCTTGGCCACCTAGGCCCAGCTCACCCAGCCGCCGTTTGAGAAATTCCCACGCAGCGATGCCCGCCGCGCGGTCGCAGCATTTGGGATTGTCTGGATCGGTGCAGAGAAAAATATGGTGCCGGGTTGCATAGCCGCCGAGTTGGCTCAGCGCGGCGGACGCCTGAGCAATGTCATCAGGCCTGGACCCATCAGTCACGGCCATCAGCTGGCTAAAGCTTCTTCCCAACGATCCGCGCGATTTCGGCGGCAACCAAACGCTCCACCAGCGGCGGCAGGTTCTTGTCGAGCCACGCGGCAAGGGCGGGGCGGAGCAATTCGCGGGTCAGCCCTTCAAGCGACGTTTCGCCCGAGCGGACAATCTGGGGCGTAGCACCGGGTTCGGACAGCATGGCCAGCGCGGTGAGCGAATCGCGCATTGAGCTGCGGGCATCTTCGGCTAGCAGTGGCGCATCGGCTTCGTCTTCATCCTCGCCATCGATAAATTCGGCGAGTTCGGACAGATCAAGCACTCCGCTTTGATCATCGGCTGCGGCTGCAGCGGGGGCAGCAAGCCCCCGCTCCTCACGCGAACGACGCTCCACCGCGGCGCCCGCGCGATTGTCGCGTGCTATCACCTTCTTGATCGATTCGAGGATTTCCTCAACCGACGGCTCACTTGCCTGACGCATGGAACATCTACTCCATCTTCATTTTGCTGGAATTGAGCCGTCTTGGGCCGCTGAGTCAACGGTTCGCGTGGAAACCGCCTTTGGGTCAGGATCCTGGCTCCAGTCCCACACCGCATTCTTGACCCGGTTATAGTTGGTATTGGGATCATACAGTACCCCGCCATCCAGCCCCAGATCCTGAGCCTCGGCCTTGCCCATGGCGGCCAGCAGGCTGAAGCCAGCGACATAGGCATTGCGCCGCGCCGTAACCAGTTGGACTTGAGCGCGGAGCAATTCCTGCTCGGCATCAAGGATGTTGAGGATAGTGCGATTGCCGACAGTATTTTCGGCGCGCACCCCCTCAAGACTAAGCGTGGCCGCATCAACTGCAATCTGCGACGAGGCGATCACGTCGCTCGCCGCCTGCCACGAGGCATAGGCCGAGCGCACAGCGGCGATAACCTGACGTTCAATTCCGATTTCCAGCTCTAGCGCCGCGCCCTCGCGAGCCTGGGCCTGGCGCTGCTGCGCTGCCGGAAGGCCGCCCTGAAACAGCGGAATGGTGGCCCGGACCCCGGCCTGTGCGGTGGTCTGGCTCTGGGTAAAAGCAGCGCTGCCGCCGCCCAGTGTGCCGAAATAGTCGGTGTAATTGGCCCCGGTGAAAACGCTGATCTTTGGCAGCCGTCCAGCGCCCGCAGTGCTGCTGTCAAACCCGGCAGCCTTGCTGCGCAGGCGCGAGGCAATCAGATCGGGATTATTGTCGAGCCCGAACTCGGTAGCCTCTCCGGTGCTGGCGGGCAGGCCAGTCAGCGGCGGTGGGGATTGCAGATCGACCGGGGCCTTACCGACGATCTGGATATAGCGCTCGCGCGCAGCGATCAAATTGGATTCAGAGGTGCGCGCATCACTGCGGGCCAGCGCCAGCCGGGATTGCGATTGGGCAACATCGGTGCGGGTCAGATCGCCAATCTCGAAGCGGTCCTTGGTTGCCCGCAGATTGACGTCGAGCCGCTCAATATTGGTCCGGTTCAGGCCAACCACTGCCTGGCCCAGCAATACATCCATATAGGCGGTGACTACCTGCGAAAACACACCCGATTCGGAACTGCGCAAATCAGAATGTCCGGCCTCAACCCGGGTCTTGGCGGCCTGAATCGAATTCTTCACCGCTCCGCCTGAATAGATTGGCACGCTAAGCGTTACGTCGGCGCTGAGCGCGCGATCGGGCGAGGTAAAGCTGTTGGCGCTTTTCTTGAGGAACTCGTTGTAGCTCGCGACCCCGCTCAAGGAAGGCAGGCCTGCCGAACGCGCGATGGGGACATTCTCGTCTACGGCGCGCTGCTGGGCGCGGGCGCCTTGCAGCGTGGGATTGGTCGCATAGGCCATCACCAAAGCCTCACGCAGATCATCGGCCCTGGCGGGGGTTGCCAGCAATGCAACGCTGGCCAGGAAAGCGGCGCGGCTAAAACGTCCGGCGACCATTAGAAACTCCACCGTTTGGGCGCGGCGAATTCGCGCAGGACCGGAATGCCAATCTCGGCAAGGGATGATAGCGAAACCTGGCCGCCCAGTTTGCGGCCAGAAGCGAGGCGGGTCACCCCGCGCGCCACCAGACCGGTAACGATCCGGCCATTTTCGGCAAGCTGATCCACCAGCGTATCGGGCAGCGCCTCGACCGCACCATCGATCAGCAGCAGCGTATAGCCGCCTTTTTTCCGCTTCAGCCCCGCGTCTGCGGCATCGATCACATCAAGCGCGCCGACCAGCGGTTCAATCAGCGCGGCCAGATAGCCGCTGCCGCAGCTGACCAGAAGCGCCCTGTCGCCCGGTGTGGGTGCAGCCTCGCTCAACATGCGGCCGTGGAACAGCGGTGCAGCAAGAGCCCGGCCGTTTTCCAGGGGGATCGCGCGGTCGATGTAGGCATAGCCGCGCGCGGCGGCGGGGACGAAATCCTCACGCGCAACGCGGTTCATCGCCCCCAGCACAAAATCCTCGTTAACCCCGCTGACCCGCAGCTGGCTGTCAATCATGGCCCGGCGGGCAACAGTGAATTCACTCAAAGCCGGGCGTTCGGCGGTCATGGTCATCCCTTAAACCTTTTGCGCGGCTATAAATCCTCCGCGTTAGCTGTATTGCATTGATAACACAGCAACGCAATTGCCCTTCTTGTTGGACGAGCGGCTTCTAGGACAAGGAGATTGCCGCGCCAAGCGCTTTGACGCCGGGGGCATGAGGCGCTTATGGCAGCGTGAATTGCAGCCAGAGGAGCATATGGCAATGGCCGATATGGTGACAATCCGCGAGGAAGATCTGATTACAAGCGTGGCCGACGCGCTGCAATTCATCAGCTACTACCATCCGATGGACTACATTCAGGCGCTGGGAACGGCCTATGAGGCGGAACAAGGCCCAGCGGCCAAGGATGCGATCGCCCAGATTTTGACCAACAGCCGGATGTGCGCCGAAGGGCACCGCCCGATCTGTCAGGACACCGGGATCGTCAATGTGTTCATCGACTGGGGTCAGGATTGTCGGCTCGAATCCAGCCGTTCGTTGCAAGATGTGGTCGATGAAGGGGTGCGCCGCGCCTATCTCAACCCCGAGAACAAGCTGCGCGCCTCGGTGCTGGCCGATCCCGCCTTCACCCGCCGCAACACCCGCGACAACACCCCGTGTGTGCTGACCGTGAACAGGGTGACCGGGGCCAAGGTTGGGGTCGATGTTGCGGCCAAGGGCGGGGGAAGCGAGAATAAATCGAAGTTCAAGATGATGAACCCCAGCGACAGCATTGTCGATTGGGTGCTGGAAATGCTGCCCCAGATGGGAGCCGGGTGGTGCCCGCCTGGAATGCTGGGGATCGGGATCGGCGGTACCTCTGAATTTTGCATGATGCTCGCCAAGAAGAGCCTGATGGAGCCGATCGACATGGCCCAGCTCAAGCTGCACGGGGCGAGCAATGATATTGAGGCGCTGCGGATCGAGATTTTCGACAAGGTCAACGCGCTGGGCATCGGCGCGCAAGGGCTGGGCGGATTATCGACTATCCTCGACGTCAAGATTCTTGATTGGCCGACCCATGCCGCGGGAAAACCGGTGGCGATGATCCCCAATTGCGCGGCCACCCGCCATGCCCATTTCACGCTTGATGGATCGGGGCCGGTGTTTCTGGAAACCCCCAAGCTGGACCAATGGCCCGATGTTCACTGGACGCCTGATAAGGCCGCCAAGCGCGTCAACCTGGATACGTTGACCCAGGCCGAAGTATGCAGCTGGACGCAGGGTGACCGGCTGCTGCTCAGCGGCAAGATGCTGACGGGTCGTGATGCGGCGCATAAGCGGATCCAGGACATGCTGGCCAAGGGTGAGAAGCTGCCGGTCGATTTCAAAGGCCGCGCGATCTATTATGTCGGCCCGGTCGATCCGGTGCTGGGCGAAGTTGTCGGGCCAGCGGGGCCGACAACAGCGACGCGGATGGACAAGTTCACCGACATGATGCTCCAGCTGGGGCTGCTGACCATGATCGGCAAGGCCGAGCGCGGACAGGGCGCGGTGGGTGAGATTGCCCGCCACAAGGTCGCTTATCTGATGGCAGTGGGCGGCGCGGCCTATCTGGTCAGCCGCGCGATTCGCGAAGCCAAGGTGGTGGCGTTTGAGGATCTGGGCATGGAGGCGATCTATGAATTCACGGTCGAGGATATGCCGGTAACCGTTGCCGTTGATAGCGAGGGCAACAATGTCCACCAGCTTGCCCCGCTGGTATGGAAGGAAAAGATCGCACGAGAGGGGTTGTTGCCGGCCGGATAGTCGCAACTTCGCAGCGGGCCGCAATCGACCAACGCGCGTCACCCCTCGACGAAGCTTCTGGCCCGCGACGCCCTTTGCAGTCTATCGCAAGTTTCAGAGCCATGGAGTATAAACCAGCCCCCGCCGCGCGCGTGCCTGCGCGCATTGTGTTCGCCTCGATCGCGGCGGTCTGGCTGTGCTATCTTACCCTGGCGACTTTGCGCGGCTGGATTGTCGGGCTTGAGCTGCATGGTGCTTTGCTGTCGCGGCGGGTGCTGGTCACGCTTGCCTCAATGGGGGTCACGGCGCTGCTTTGGCCCTTGCTGCGGCTGCTCGATCCGCGTCCCTTGTGGCACAAGAGCGCAGCCGTGCTGCTGGTGGCGCTGCCAGCCTCGCTGCTGCTGGCCCAAGTCAATCAATGGGCTTTTGCTGATATTGAGAGTCAGGTTGTCACCAAGATCGGCGAACGCGAGGGGTTGCGGATTCGCCGTGACGAAGCGGGCAATCTGCTGGTCGATCCCTACAGCCAGCCCTCAAATGCCGCGCTGGATCAGGATGGCCCCACGCTGACCATAGATCGCGCAACCGAAACCAAGACGAGGTGGCGCCAGCTGACGGACATGGCGCTGGGGCGGTATTTCCTGCTGCTGGCCTGGGCTGCGCTCTACTTTGCGCTGGTGAATGCTGAGCAAGCGCGCGCAGCCGAGCGGCGCGAAGGTGAATATCGCCGCGCAGCCAAGGCAGCCGAATTGCGATCATTGCGCTATCAGGTCAATCCGCACTTTCTGTTCAACACGCTGAACTCGCTGTCGGCACTGGTCCTGACCGGCAAAGCGCAGGCCGCCGAAACCATGATCCAGACCCTGTCGACCTTTTATCGCCGCAGCCTTGCGGGCGATCCGACCAGTGAGCTGGCGCTGGCCGAGGAGATCGAGCAGCAACAGCTTTATCTGGTAATCGAAGCGATGCGCTTTCCCGAGCGGCTGGTTGCCAGGTTCGATATTCCACCCGAACTGGCTGACGCTCTGGTGCCTGGGATGATCCTTCAACCGCTGGTAGAAAATTCGGTCAAATATGCGGTCGCCCCTACTGCACGGCCAGTAACCGTCTCGGTTTCTGCACTTGAGGAGGATGGCCGTCTGGTGCTGACCGTGGCCGATGACGGTCCCGGCAACAGCGGCCCGAAGGGGCCGGGCGGATTTGGGATCGGGCTTGCCAATGTCCGCGACCGGTTGGAGGCGCGTTTTGGTGATGATGCCAGCGTGATCTCAGGCCCGTTGAAAGCCGGCGGATATTCCACTGTGATTCGGTTGCCGCTGGCTCGATATGCCTGAGCAGCTTTGCACCATGCCATTGAGAACCTTGATCGTCGATGACGAACCGCTGGCGATTGAGCGGATGGAAGTTATCTGCGCGCAGCTTTCTTCGATCAGTATCGTCGGCACGGCCAGTGACGGAGCGGGCGCACTGGCCCAGATTGAGGCGCTTTCGCCCGATCTCATCCTGCTCGATATGACCATGCCCGAGCTTGACGGCTTGGCGGTTGCGAGGGCGCTGAACAATCGCAGCAATTCACCGGCGGTGATCTTCGTTACTGCCCATGATGGCTTTGCGGTTGAAGCCTTCGATCTTGATGCGGTCGACTATGTCCTCAAGCCTGTTGCCCCGGACCGGCTTGAGCGGGCGATAGCGCGCGCCATTGCCCGGCGCGGCGAACGTCAGGGGCTCGCAAGCAATTGGCTTTTGGAATTCTGGGTGCCCTATCGGTCAGAATTGATGCGGATAGCGGCCAGCGCGGTTGACCGGATTGATGCCGAACGCGATTATGTCCGGCTCCATATTGGCCCGGCGAAGCGGGGGCAGAATGAAGGCGGGCCGCGCAGCTATATGTTGCTGCAGACTGTTTCAGGTCTTGAAGCGCGGCTTGATCCAAACAGCTTCATTCGGCTCCACCGATCGACGATCCTGCGCCGTGACCGGATCATCGGCCTGCGGCACGATGGGCTGGGGGTCTGGTCGGCGGAACTGGATGATGGCAGCGCAGTGCGGATCGGACGGACCTATCTCGCGCGGGCCAAAGCCATGGCGGGGCGGTAAACAGGGCCCGAACGCTTCCGGACTGCCAGAATTATCCAGCTGGCGGTTGCTTGCGCGCCTTGGCGGCCATTTGCGCTTTGATCAATTGGCGCACTTCGATGTTGCAGCTGTCAAATTCGCGCCTGTTTGGAATGCGCGAGCCGGTGGTTGCCAGCTGTTTGCAGGACCGCTGCACTGCGCGCTCGATCCTGAGTTCCAGTTCGTCCTGCCCAGCCTTGCTTGACAGATCGAGGTCATCGATCTGGAAACTGGCGTTTTGCGCTATTAGCGGTGAACTTAGGGCAATGGCTGAAGCGGCGGCGAGGGCTGTGAGCGCTTTCGAAAACTTCAACATGACTTTGATCCTTGCGTGGTTTGTCACAGAACAGCGACGGCGAGCTCCACCGTGCCATACCGTATTACTACAACAACACACATGCACCGCGTCTGTTTCGATCAACGGGCTAGAGCGGACGACGAGCAACACAGATGGGCACACATGCGCCCGCGCAGTTGCAGGTGGTATTGGCCGGGCCGGCAGGCTAAGTTATGCCAATCACCATGGCCCTCATCCTCGCCTTTTTCCTCGGCATCGCCAATTTCGCGGCCCATAAGGCGGTGCTAGAAAGCGATCATCCGTTGCTTGATCAAGTGCCGTGGTTTTTCCATATGATGGGCGGGCGGTTTAGCCTGCTGGTTGAATTTGGGATGCTGCTGGGGGCGATGCTGATGATCGCGTCGGGCTCGGCAGGATGGGCCTGGTTTTATGCCGCCTATAGTGCCTTCAATGCGCTGTCCGCGTGGCTGATCGTGTCCGGACGGGTATAAAGGCGGTGCCCACCGTGCTGTTTCACGTCAGTGATCTTCACTTCGGGCTTGAAGATCGCGCGGCGCTTGATTGGTTTTCAGCCGAAGTTGCGCATCATCGCCCGGCAGCAGTGATTTGCACAGGCGACCTCACCATGCGCGGCACCGCCCGCGAATTTGCGGCTGCGGCAGAGTACCTCGGCGGGCTATCCGTGCCGATTACACTTGAGCCGGGCAATCACGATATGCCCTATTACTACAATCCCGTCGGACGGCTGCTGCGGCCCTACCGGCACTACCATGCGCTGGAGGCGGCGGTGGCAAGCGCTCTCAACCTGCCAGACATTGCAGTTGTTCCGCTCAAAACCGCGGCACGAGCACAGTTCCGGCTTAACTGGTCAAAAGGCCGGGTGAGCAAGGCCAGTCTGGATAGCGCATTGAAGGGGCTGGCACACCATGGTGATGCAGCGCTGCGGTTGATCACTTGCCATCACCCGCTGGTCGAAGCCGACACACAGGGCACCGCCTCTACCCGCGGTGGCAAGCGTGCGCTGGTGGCGCTTGCCCGGGCGGGCGCCGATGCGGTGCTCTCGGGCCATGTTCACGATGCCTTTGACAAGCAGGTTGACGTTGAGGGCGAATCCATCCGGATTATCGGCGCGGGAACGCTGTCGCAGCGGCTGCGCGTGACACCGCCCAGCTACAACCGGCTTGAATGGTCAATCCCGACTGGCCTGTCCGTTCAGGCCCGGCAGCTCAGCTGAATCGGAAAGGGCGGCCCGTTTCCGGACCGCCCCCCAATTTGTAGCCTTCGAAACGAACTTAACGCTTCGAGAACTGGAAGCTCTTGCGGGCCTTGGCCTTGCCGTACTTCTTGCGTTCGACAACGCGCGGATCGCGGGTCAGGAAGCCAGCTGATTTGACCGCACTGCGCAGAAGCGGCTCAAACTTCGACAGCGCCTGAGCGATGCCGTGCTTGACTGCGCCGGCCTGGCCCGAAAGTCCGCCGCCTTTGACAGTGCAGACCACATCATACTGGCCTGAACGCTCAGACACATCGAACACCTGATTGATTACCAGACGCAGCGTGGGACGCGCGAAATAGGTTTCCTGATCGCGGCCGTTGACGGTGATCTTGCCCGAACCGGGTTTGATCCAGACGCGGGCAACGGCGTCCTTGCGGCGACCGGTGGCATAGGCGCGGCCTTGCGCGTCTATTTCCTGCGGACGGATCGGCGCAGGCGGACCGGTGCGGACCACAGGCGCTGCCGGTGCCGCTTCTTCAGTGGCGGCAGCGGAAGCAGTGGCGACTGGCGCAGCGCCCGCAAGAGCGCCGAGTTCGGCCAGATCGGTAACAGTGTTAGTGTCTGACATTATGCACCCACCTTGTTCTTGCGGTTGCGCGAGGCAACGTCGAGCGGGACGGGCTGGGTGCCGCCATGCGGATGTTCAGCCCCGGCGTAAAGATGCAGAGCGCGCATCTGATCACGGCCCAAGGGACCGCGGGGGATCATGCGTTCAACTGCCTTTTCAAGCACGCGCTCGGGGAAACGGCCGCCGAGGATCTTATCCGCAGTCGCTTCCTTGAGGCCGCCGACATAGCCGGTGTGCTTGTAATAGGTCTTCTGCTTCAGCTTGTTGCCCGTAAGATGCACCTTGCCAGCATTGATGACGACGATGTGATCGCCGCAATCGACATGCGGGGTGAAGCTTGGCTTATGCTTGCCGCGCAGATGATTGGCGATGATGACAGCCAGACGGCCAAGCACCAGACCTTCGGCATCGATCAGATGCCAGTTCTTTTCCACTTCGGCC
>JANOKC010000175.1:0-5502 GCA_031419035.1 Novosphingobium sp.
CAGACGTCCGCCGGGGCGCACCACCCGCGCCAGTTCGGCCGCCGCCACTTCGGGTCTGGCAACGAACATCACCCCAAAGGTCGAGGTGACCGCATCGAATGCGGCATCGCCGAATTCCAGTGCCTCGGCATCACCCACCCGAAAGTCGATCTCGGGGGCCAGTTGTTTGGCCGCCGCAATCACACCGGCTCCAAAATCAATACCGGTGACCGTTGCACCGCGTTTGGCGATTTGCCGCGCAGTCCATCCGGTGCCAGTGGCCACATCAAGATACTTCTCGCCCGCGACCGGCCAAACCCGGTTGACCGTATGACTGATCGCATCTGAGATCGAATCGCTGATCTTGTCATAAGCAGCACCACCCGATCCCCAAGTGGACCCGGCCTTTTCATTTTGTGCGAGAATTGGCATGCAAAACTCCGATTATGAACATGATGAAGCCGACATTCCCCCAGTGGCCTGCCGCTTGAGGGCAAGGTCGCCCGATCTTGCCGACTGGTCAAGTGTTTTGCGCCCCGAGTGGTGTCCGCGGTTGCGGGAACGCCCGCATTCGGGCGGATCAAGCCGCGAACCGGCTTCATCCTGGGCCAGTGGCCCCGTTTTTCGGCGCAGCGGACAGGCCTGCCCTGCCGCTTTCGTTCAGTTTACGGCGAAATCGCGGTCACGCGCACAGCGATGGCGCTCGAAGGCGGCGGATCGCGGCAAGGATGGCGCGCACCATCGGACCGGTCACCGCGACCTCGGCCAACTGGAAGGTGATGGCACGGGCGGGGCGCAGGCCGTGCTGTGACCGGGGCGGACCAGCGGCCCCGCTGATCCGGACCGGCCGCAGGTTCGCCCAAGCAAGCTTCGGTCGGCAACGCGAGACCGCCTCTCCCCGCGACGGGAAGAGGCGAGGATCGTGGCTCAGGCGAACAGGTCGCCGAGCGCCACGTCGATGGCGCCGCCGTTGCCGGCCGCCACGGTGAGCGCCGCGTCGAACGTGCCATCGCCGTTGCCGTAGAGCACCCCGACGTTGCCCGTATGAGTGCCGGCGGCGATATCGAGAAAGCCGTCGCCGTCGATATCGCCCACGGCGACGCAACTGGTGTATTCATAACCGCCCGAATTGCTGCCGTTCGACCAGCTTTCGGTCGGCTGGAAAGTGCCGTCGCCGTTGCCGAGCATGGTCAGCACGCTGCCGGTCTGATTGAAGTTGAAACCATCCACAGAGGATCCGACGATGACATCGAGGTAGCCGTCATTGTTCAGGTCGGCAAGGGCGACGTCCTCAGATCGTTCCCATTGGTCATATGGATCATTCGACGTATTGCCATTGGAGAACGCGATCCCCGCAACGAATGTGCCGTCGCCAATTGTGCCGTCGCCGTTGCCAAGCAGCAGGCCCAGAGACTGAACCGACCCTCCCGAATAATAATTGTCATCGTATCCGCCGGCAAGAACGTCGAGCGCCCCGTCGTTGTTCACATCCCCCACCGCGACGGACCGGTTGAACTCGTGGTGAATGTCGTAGATCATCCCGCTGCTATAGGCTGTGGCCGCAGCGAAGGTGCCGTTGCCTTGGCCCAGCAGCACGCCGATCCCACCGCCGCCGCCTAGGTTGGCGATACCGCCGGTCACAATATCAAGATCGCCGTCGCCGTTGAAGTCGCCTGTGGCGATTGAAAGCGTATAATCATATTGGTAATAGCTGGTACCACTGCTGTAGGTCGCTGCCGCAGCGAACGTGCCGTCGCCACTGCCCAAAAGTACCGAGATGCCCTTGGCGGCGCCGGGGTCGGAATTATATAAAGCAATGCCGGCCGATGCGATATCGAGAACACCGTCGCCGTCAAAGTCGCCAAGGGCGACGCCACGGCTGTACTGCTGCCCATAATAATTGGTGCCGTTGTTACAGGTAACGGGGGCCGAGAAGGTGCCGACGCCGTTGCCCAGCAGCACGCCGATGCTGTCGAGTGTCGAACCGTAGCCGCCGCCCAGCCCGCCGCTGACGATGTCGAGATCGCCGTCGCCGTCGAGATCACCGAGCGCAACCGAAAATGAAATCTCTAGGGAGGAGTAATAACTGGTACAGTTGCTCAGTATGGTCGGCGGCAGAAAGTTGCCGTCGGCGTCCTGCAGCGCCACACCCAGCGAACCTTGGCTGCCATAATAACGGTATGCGACGCCACCGGTGACGATATCAAGCGGCCCACCGTCGGCGGTGCCGGTCAGGGTCACCGTCAGGGTGCTGCTGTCGGAGGCGCCGTGTTCATCGGTGACGGTGTAGTTCGCGACCACGTCGAGCGTTGCTCCCGCCGCCAGCGACTGATAGGCGGCATTGCCGGCATCGAGGCTGTAGCTGCCGTCGGTGTTGAGGGTCAGCCCGGCAACCGCCGCAGCCAGACTGTAGGTCAGCACCGCGATGTTGTCGGGATCGCTGTCGTTGGTGGCGACCGAGCCTACGATGATGGTGTCTTCGGTCCCGGCATTGGTGTCGGCCACCGCCACCGGCGCGTCATTACGGCCCTTGAAATGCACCGTCGAGGTGGTTCCATGCGAGCGTGCCGTTGCCAAGGCGGATGGCGTAGGTGAAGGTGTCGGTGGCATCCTCGCCCTCGGCAAGCGTTTGCAGCGAGGCCCGGAAGCCGGCCGAGAGGGTGGCGCTGTCATAGCCCACCTTGCCGTCGGCGGTGATCCAGATGCGGGCACCGTTGGCGCTGGTGTCGGTGCTGGTGGCCGCGGCCCTGGCGATATCCTGTGTCAGCAGATCGCCGGCGATGTGGCCCAGCATCGCGCCGGTATCGTTGACGCCATTGTCAAGCGACCACAGCGTCTTGGCCTTGCCGCCCAGATCGTTGGCCATCACGTCCAGATAGAAGATCGTCGCAGAATCTTCGGTCATGCCGGTCAAGGCGCTGGTGAAATCGTCACCCGTCGCCTGAGGTGTGTTGGTGAACGACGTGGTCGTTCCACCGCTGGTATTGATTGGCATCGCAGTATTCCCCTCATGAAATTGAGATCAACTTTATCGATTGCTAATTCAGCAACCAAAGCCGCATGGAATTGCCGGAGGCGCAGAGCTTGCACCTGGTCGTAAATATATGCTGGCAGAAACCTCTGCATGTCAAATGATATCGCCGGTATTATAGCGCAAGGCGTCGCTGTCGCCGCGCTGAAAAACGTGGCCGAATGACCAAGGTGACGCGCATTCGCGGTCTGATCCGCCCACATTCGAGCGCTCTGACGACTGCAGTCGAGGCTGGGAGCGCAAAACACTTGATCTGGCGGCAAGATCAGGCAAAATTGACGCCGAGCGGCAGGCCACTTGGGGAATGTCGGCTCAAGGCTTATCTCCGACGCTTCGAAACTGGCAGATGGCTCTTGGTCGGGAGGCGATAGTGTGCAAAACTATACTGGGGAACACCTGAGGTGATCGAATGAGCGCTCTGGAAGATATATTGCACCCGACGAAATACGCGGCAACTCCCGCTGCACTGGCTGCAAAGTTCCGAGCCGGAGGAACGGGGAATGTGGCTGAGTTATTCGGTCGCTTTGTAGGATATGCGAGCGCAAATTGGCAGTATAATGCGACAGTTGGCCCGATTCAGGCAGCTCAAATATTGGCAGGTAGCGGACCGCGGACTTTAGCCTGTGGGACAATTCGTGAAGTGTTTAAAGAGATGATGCGAGGCCAAGGTCACACGGTCACTAACGCTTCAAAAGACAGTTATTTTCTTACGAAGCCTGGACTGCAGTGTTTTGATCCTAGAGTCGTGGGTAATGTCGAAGATCATAAAGGCGCCACTGTTGGTTTGGCCTGCCATTTCTCGAGTCATTATTTCGTCAGCATCAACGGAAGGTTTTACGATCCTTGCTTGATGGCGGTCTACCAAGATCAAGAAGGCCCTGTAGCAGCGGAAACCGTGGCGATAGGCGAAGGTCTGCGGATAGCCGGAACAGGCAGACAACTGATCGTTCTAAGTAGCCTCATGCGCGCGGTTCCTGGATTTGCCTCGGTTTGGGAAATTCTGACACCAAAGGCTTGTGCCAAGGTGCTTAAAGCCGACAAACTGGCGGCTTTGAAATGCCATCCGACAGTAAAGGCCAGCGGATTCTTTTAGGAATACCGGTCAAAATCTGCTCCCCAAAACGCTGAATTGAACTCGGGCGCGACCACCAACCCCGCAGTCCCTTGAAGCGGCCGAAATGCCGCGCCCACGCCAAAACGGGATCAAAAATCGAAACCAACTGGCCGCGACCTGCACAAGCGACTTTTTACACACCCTCTGGGGCTCTGTTGCATAAATCGTCTGGTGGGATTCACCTGGTGAATCCAGCGTGATAGCTGTGGCGGATGAGCAGACCGACCTACAAGACGCAGAACTGGCCGAGCTATAACGATGCGCTCAAGCGTCGTGGCTCGCTGACGATCTGGTTCCGTCCCGCCATGACCTGAAAGCCGCGCCGACTGGCAAACGCGGCCGACAGCCCGACTACAGCGATACGGCGATCCAGACCTGCCTGACGATGAAGGTGCTGTTCGGCATGGCGCTTCGCCAGACGACCGGGTTCGTCGAAAGTCTTTTGCGGCTTGTAAGACTGGACTGGGATGTGCCTGATTTCAGCACGCTCAGCCGTCGCCAGAAGACCCTTGCCGTCAAAATCCCTTTTCGCGGCTCACAGAGGCCGTTGCACCTGCTGATCGACAGCACCGGCATCAAGGTCGAGGGCGAAGGCGAGTGGAATGGGCGCAAGCATGGCGGGTCCAAACGGCGCGTCTGGCGCAAGATCCACATCGGAATTGACGAGCAAACACTGGAAATCCGGACGGCGGAACTCACCACCAGCGACGTCGGCGATGCTCCCATGCCGCCGGAACTTCTGGACCAGATTCCACTCGATCAGGAAATCGCCAGTGTCACTGCCGATGTGCCTTCGACACCCGCAAGTGCCATGACGCCATCGCCGCCGGAGGTGCCACCGCGATCATACCGCCCCGCAAGAACGCAAAGCCCTGGAAGCCCGACACCGCTGGGGCGATCGCGCGCAACGAAGCCTTGCGAGCGTCGAAACGCTTCGGTCGAACCGTCTGGCGACGATGGAGCGGCTATCACCGCCGGAGCCGCGTCGAAACGAAGATGCACTGCGTGAAACGGTGCTGTCAGACGGATGCGAACTCGTCTCAGTTTTTCTGCAACGGCAATCTGTCAGGCCGAAAGCAGCCCGCGCCACTCTGCGAGAGCGGCGGTGCGGGTTTGCTTGAAGATGGCTCGGGTGGAGAGGCTGCGCTGCTGGTTGAAATGGTTGAAGACCGAGGCGTGAACGGATGCGAACTTCTGCAAGGTCCGCATCCGCCGGAAGCGAAGCATCGCCCGTTCGCGCCTTCGGAACGGCTGGTGCGAATTCTCCGCACGATTGTTGGCCCAGCGACCAGTTTCCTGAAGGTCGCGCATCCCAAGTTCATTGAGGGCAGCGCCATAAGATCGCAGGCGATCCGTCACAATTTCCTTCGCGTGACCG
>JANOKC010000176.1:0-14980 GCA_031419035.1 Novosphingobium sp.
GGGTTTGGCGATGGCACCACTGCCGCGCTGACCAGCCTGCCTGATCCATTGCGCGCAGGAGATGTGATCACTGCCGCGCCGATTGGCGGCAACGCCTATGGCGTGCGGATTATCCCTGAGGTGTCGGGCGGGATGGTAGACCAGAATCCGAACAATGGCCGCGTCTTGGCGTTGCAGGGTGGGTTTGATGCCGGGCTGGGTTCATTCAACCGGGCAACCCAGGCCAAGCGCCAGCCGGGCTCGACAATAAAACCATTCGTTTATGCAACCGCGCTGGATTTCGGGCAGTCACCAGCGAGTATGGTCCTTGATGGCACATTTTGCGTCTATCAAGGTTCGGCACTTGGCCAGAAATGCTTCAAGAACTTTGGTGGCGCCGGCGGAAGCGGAACGCACACGATGCGGTGGGGGCTCGAGCAGTCGCGCAATTTGATGACAGTCCGGATTGCCAATGACGCCGGCATGGACAATGTTGTCAAGATGATCGACCGGGTCGGGATCGGCAAGTATCAGCCGTATCTCTCGTTTGCTCTGGGGGCTGGCGACACCACTGTTTTACAGATGGTCAACGCCTATTCGGCTCTAGCCAACAACGGGATTCAGCACCAGCCGACCTTGATTGATTTTGTTCAGGACCGAAGCGGAAAAGTCATTTGGCGAGCAGACCCGCGCAAGTGTCAGCGCTGCAACATGGCTCAGTGGGATGGCAAGCCGATGCCGCGTCTCACCTCGCGAGGCAAGCAAGTGATGGACCCGCGCACGGCCTATCAGACCGTTCACATGCTTGAGGGTGTGGTGCAACGGGGCACCGCCGTAACCCTGAGCGATCTTGGCATACCACTTTTCGGCAAGACCGGGACGACCACTGGGCCGACGAATGTTTGGTTCGTCGGTGGCTCGCAAGACATCGTTGGCGGGGTTTATATTGGCTTTGACCAGCCTCGCTCGCTTGGCGGCTACGCTCAGGGCAGCACATTTGCGGCACCAATCTTCAAGCAATTCGTCCAGCAGACTCGCAGCCGCTGGGATCATCGCCCGTTCACCGCGCCAGCCGATGTTCGAATGGTCAAAATTGACCGGGTCAGCGGAAAGCGGGTGTTCGATGCCGATCCTGGCGGCGATCCGAAATCCTCCGTAATCTGGGAAGCGTTCAAAGCGGACACCGAGCCGCGCCGAACCACCCGGCAGGATGAAGTGGCAGCCCAGCGCGATGCTTTGATAGCGGCAATCCGCAAAGGTAGCAGGCCCAAGCCCCGCACCGAGCCTACTGCGTCTGGTACTGAGCCTAGTTCTGCTCCTTCGATCGCTCCCGAAAGCAATGTTGCTGCGGAATAGCGGCACTGGACTTGCCCAAATATTCGGCGCAAACTCTGAATATGACCAAACGTTTTTTTGCCGCCATGGCCGTGTTCGCCGCAGTAGCCCTACCTGCAGCCTCGCTTGCAGAGTTACCGCAAGGAGCCCGAGCTCCAAACTTTGCAACCCAAGGTGCGTTGGCGGGAAAGCCATTCGCTTTCAACCTGCGCGCAGCGTTGCGGCGTGGGCCGGTCGTGCTCTATTTTTATCCCAAAGCCTTTACGCAGGGCTGCACATTGGAAGCCCGCGCCTTTGCTGAAGCAAGCGATGACTTCCGCGCTGCTGGTGCGACGGTCGTTGGTATGTCGGCCGATGATGTGCCAACCTTGCAGCGCTTTTCAACCGAAGCTTGCCGCGACAAATTTGCCGTGGCCAGCGCCTCCCCGCAAATCATCAGAGCCTTTGATGTCGATCTGAAGCGCGATGGCGTTTCCACTGGGCTCACAACCCGGACCAGCTATGTCATCGGACGCGATGGGCGAATCCGTTTGGTCTATACCAACATGAATTATGCCGAGCATGTCCGCCTGACGCTGGAGGCAGTGCGCGCGATGAAGGCGGTTAGGCGTATTTAGCCCCGCGCTTTACAAACAGGGGTCTTTCGCTAAGCGAAGCCGCTCAATTTTTTTGAAAGTGTATCGTGATGCGTGCCGAGGGGCAGGCCTTTATTGACCGGATTGACGCGGCTCTGGCCCTCGTCCGCAAGTTCCTTGACTGGGACCGCGCTTTGCGCCGCCTTGACGAGCTGAACGCGCGGGTCGAGGATCCCAAACTGTGGGATAATCCCAAGGGCGCCGAAGCTGTGATGCGCGAACGGAGACGGCTTGAGGCTGCGGTCAATACGGTTCATCAGATTAGCCAGGAAATGGCTGACGCTGTGGAGTTTGTTGAGCTGGGCGAAGCAGAGGGCGACGACGAGATCGTGGGCGAAGGCCTGGCAAGCCTCGCAGCGTTGGCAGCACGCGCCGATGCGGACAAGGTTCAGGCCTTACTGGCTGGAGAGGCGGACGGCAATGACGCCTACCTTGAGGTTCATGCAGGTGCAGGCGGCACCGAAAGCCAGGACTGGGCCGAAATGCTCCAGCGGATGTATAGCCGCTGGGCTGATCGGCACGGCTACAAGGTGGAACTGGTTGATTATCACGCGGGCGAGCAGGCTGGGATCAAATCGGCGACATTGCTGATAAAGGGCGAGAACGCCTATGGCTATGCCAAGACCGAAAGCGGGGTTCACCGTCTCGTCCGGATCAGCCCTTATGACAGCGCAGCGCGCCGCCACACCAGCTTCAGTTCGGTCTGGGTTTATCCGGTAATCGATGATGACATCGACATTGAGATCAAGGAATCTGATCTCAAGATAGATACCTACCGGGCTTCGGGCGCGGGCGGGCAGCACGTTAACACCACAGATTCTGCGGTTCGCATCACCCATGTTCCAAGTGGGATTGTCGTGGCCAGCCAGAATGACCGCTCACAGCACAAGAACCGCGCCACTGCGATGAATATGCTGAAGGCGCGGATGTATGAGGCAGAGCTTGCTAAACGCGAAGCGGCAGCCTCGGGCGAGTATCAGGCCAAGACGGAAATCGGCTGGGGCCACCAGATCCGTTCCTACGTTCTCCAGCCCTATCAATTGGTCAAGGATTTGCGAACCGGCGTTACCTCCACCGCGCCTGATGATGTGCTGGACGGCGCACTTGATCCCTTCATGGCAGCCGCGCTATCGCAACGGGTCAGTGGTGAAAAAATGGTGGTGGAGGACGTCGATTGAAGCTTTGCGCGATTGCCTTGTTGGCGTTGCTCGCTGTTTCGGGTTGCAAGCCGGCCGCGTCTGACGGTGATCGGGCGCATAGCGCGCGGGAATTTCCCCGTGCCTTTCGCCCAGTATCAGCTGTGGCCGGGAGCAGCTTTTCGACTGAGGATCTGCGCGACAGCGTAGGCGAAGCGCAGGTCGTTATGGATCTGGCAGCAATCAAAGACGGCACTACCGTCGCCGACATCGGTGCTGGCGACGGCTATTACACCGTGCGGCTGGCGACGCGGGTTGGACGCAAAGGCCGGGTGCTGGCGCAGGACATTGATTCAGGGGTGATCCAGCGGCTCGGTCAGCGGGTTGAGCGTGAGCGGCTCGACAATGTATCGATAAAGCTGGGCAAGGCGGATGATCCGCAGCTGCCGCAGGCGAGTTTCGATCGGATTTTTCTGGTCCATATGTATCATGAGGTGACGGAGCCCTATGCGTTCTTGTGGCGGATGCGCCCCGCGCTGCGCAGCGGCGGGCAGGTTATCGTAGTCGATATCGACCGGCCGACTGGCGAGCATGGCATACCCCCGGCATTGCTGTTTTGTGAAATGGGTGCGGTGGGCTTTCGCTTGGTCGAATTTGTCCGTAAGCCGGAATTAAGAGGCTATTATGCCCAATTTGAAGCGGTTGGGGTGCGACCGGTCCCGGGCGCGATCAAACCGTGCCGGACAGCCACTGGAAAGACAGGGACGCAATGAGTTCTGTGGAGAGTTTCAAGGGCCTCAAGCCCATTCTCTATGCGGGGCGTGAGGTGTGGCCGTTGATCGAGGGCGGCAAGGGTGTATCGGCAACCAATCATATGAGCTCGGGCGCCTGGGCAGCTGCGGGCGGGATCGGCACGGTCAGCGCGGTCAATGCCGATAGCTATGACGCCGAAGGCAAGATCGTCCCCCAGATTTACGAAGGGTTGACCCGCAAGGAACGCCACGAGCAGCTGATCCGCTTCGGGATTGATGGCGCAGTGGCGCAGGTCAAGCGCGCGTTCGAACTGTCCGGCGGCAAAGGTGCAATCAACATCAATGTGCTGTGGGAAATGGGCGGCGCGCAGGAAATCCTTGAGGGCGTCCTCGCTCAGACAACGGGCATGATCGCCGGGGTCACCTGCGGCGCGGGAATGCCCTACAAGCTGTCTGAAATTGCCGAGCGCTACAACGTCTATTACCTGCCAATCATCAGTTCAGCCCGGGCCTTTCGCGCGCTGTGGAAGCGGGCCTATCACAAGGTTCCGCAGCTGCTGGGCGCAGTGGTTTATGAAGACCCTTGGCTGGCGGGCGGTCACAACGGCTTGTCCAATGCCGAGGACCCGCTGAAGCCCGAAGATCCCTATCCCCGAGTCAAGGCGCTGCGCGATACCATGCGCGCCGAGGGTGTGGCCGAAAGCGTGCCAATCATCATGGCAGGCGGTGTCTGGTTTTTGCGTGAGTGGGACAATTGGATCGACAATCCGGAACTTGGCAGCATCGCCTTCCAGTTTGGTACACGGCCTCTGCTGACTGACGAAAGCCCGATCCCGCAAGGGTGGAAGGATGCCCTGCGCGAGATCAAGCCGGGGGACGTGCTGCTCCACCGCTTTTCACCAACGGGGTTCTATTCCTCGGCGGTGCGCAACCCGTTCCTGCGCAGCCTTGAGGCGCGCAGCGAGCGGCAGATACCGTATTCAAAGGTTGAGGCTGGAGATCATACGGTCCGGCTTGACGTGGGCGTCAAGGGCAAGAATTTCTGGGTTACCCCGCGCGATCTCCAGCGCGCACGCGGCTGGGTGATTGATGGCCATGCCGACGGTTTGCGCACCCCCGATGATACGATCATCTTCGTCGCCCCATCCGAACGCAGCGGCATTCAGCAAGATCAGAAAGACTGCATGGGCTGCCTCTCACACTGCGGCTTCTCATCATGGAAAGACCATGATGATTTCACCACCGGGCGCCTGGCCGATCCGCGCAGCTTCTGCATTCAGAAAACCCTGCAGGACATTGCCCATGGCGGGCCATTGGATGAAAACCTGATGTTCGCAGGCCACGCGGCGTACCGGTTCCAGCAGGACCCGTTCTATTCGAACAACTTCACGCCCAGCGTGAAGCAGTTGGTGGACAGGATTTTGACGGGGGATTGACCTTCCGTAGGAAGGTCAATCCCAGCCTGCGCTGGGATGAGGTTTGGATTGTATCCAAACCTCAATCAAACTCCCAGGCCCGCTCGCCATGGCTGGTGATGTCCAGCCCCTCGCGCTCGGCGTCCTCGCCTACCCGCATTGGCCAGATCAGCGAGACCGTCACCGCTATTACCGCTGTGGCGATCGCTGACCAGAGCGCGACTACCCCCACCCCAATACCTTGCGCAGCAAGCTGGCTGATCATGTCCTTGCCCTCGGCATAGCCGGTGCCGCCAAGGCTGGGGGCGAGGAACACCGCCAGCATCAGTGATCCAAAGATCCCGCCAACGCCGTGCACCGCGAAAACATCCAGCGAATCGTCGATCTGAAGGCGCTTTTTAACGACCTGGATCATCGGATAACATACGCCCGCAGCAATCACCCCGAACAGGATAGCTGCGCTAGGAGCGATGAAGCCCGCCGCCGGTGTGACAGTCGCCAGGCCCGCGACAGCGCCAGTGGCGAAGCCCACGCTGGTTGGCTTGCCGACAGTAAAACGCTCGATCAATAGCCATGCCAAAGCCGCAGCGCAGGCGGCGACATGGGTGTTGATAATCGCACTGGCCGCATCGTCATTAGCGGCCAGCGCCGAGCCGCCGTTGAAGCCGAACCAGCCGACCCACAGCAGCGCTGCTCCAGCCATTGTCAGCGAAGGGCTGTGTGGCAGCATCAGCATTTTGGGGAAGCCCTTGCGCTGACCGAGCAGCAAGGTGACGACCAGCGCGGAAACGCCTGCGGTGGTGTGGACAACAATTCCGCCCGCGAAATCCAGCGTTCCGAACCGCGACGATAGCCAGCCGCCGCCCCAGACCCAATGGGCGACCGGCGCATAGACGATCAGGCCCCACAGTGCAGCGAATGCCACGACCCAGCCAAACCGGGCGCGATCAACCCATGCGCCCACTATCAGCGCCGGGGTGATCGCGGCAAAAGTCATCTGGAACAGCGCGAAGGCGCTTTCAGGAACGGCATAGCCATCGCGGACGTTGCCTAGTCCATCCAACATTGCGTTGCCGAACCCGCCTAACCAACCGTTGGTTACCGGGCCGAAGGCGATCGTGTAGCCGACCATGATCCACAGCAACGAAGCGATAGCCGCAATTGCGCCGACCTGGACCAGCACGGAAAGGAAGTTCTTGGCCCGCACCAGCCCGCCGTAAAACAGCGTGAGTCCAGGCATGGTCATCATTAGAACCAATGCGGATGAAATCAGGATCCAGGCAGTATCACCGCTATCGGCTGCATCGATCAATTGCTCTTGCGCCTGCGCGGCCAAAGGCGCGACCGCCGCCGCAACTGCAAGAAAAATAGCTGATAGTCGGCGCATGCTGGTTCTCCCCCCGGCGCTACACTTCGCGCAGGCCGATTCCTCGATAGCGGCTCTAGAGCAATGATTACGGTGTCGGCAAGCGGGCGCGCGAACAGATGTTGCGCGCCGAACTGCTTATGCCCAACCTTCCAGCACTTGATCGGGCGGACGGTGCCCATCGGCCCAATAGCGGATATTGGCGATCACCCGCTCTCCCGATGCCTCTCGGCCTTCGATGGTCGCGCTGCCAAGATGGGGCAGGGTGATCACATTGGGCAGCGCCAGCAGCCGTGGGTCGATGCTGGGTTCGCGCGCATAGACGTCCAGACCGGCCCCGCCGAGTTTGCCAGCTTCCAGCGCAGCAATCAGCGCTTCCTCGTCGATCAGATCACCGCGCGCAGTGTTGATCACGAAGGCGGCGGGCTTCATCGCCGCGATCCGGGTAGCACTCAGGATATGATGCGTTTCAAAGCTGGCCGGGCAATGCAGCGTCAAGATATCAGCCTCAGCCACCAACCGGTCGAGATCGTCCTCATAGCGAGTGCCGAGCATATTCTCGAGGGCGGCTGGCAAGCGGTGACGGCTGTGATAGGCGATGTCCAAGCCAAAGGCACGGGCGCGGTGGGCGACCGCTTGCCCGATCCGGCCCATGCCGATGATAGCCAGGCGCTTTCCGCCGATCCGGTGGCCAAGCATTGCCGAAGGAGCCCAGCCGCTCCATTCGCCCCGCCGGACCAGTCGCACGCCTTCAACCACCCGGCGCGGGACCGAAAGGATCAGCGTCATGGTCAAATCAGCCGTATCGTCGGTGAATACGCCGGGAGTGTTGGTGACGATGATCTTGGCAGCGCGGGCTGCGGCCAGATCGATATGCTCGATCCCCGCGCCAAAATTGGCGATCAGGCCGATACGGTCACCCGCCGCTTCGATCATCGCGCGGTCGATACGGTCGGTAACCGTGGGCACCAGCACATCACCATCTCGCATCGCGGCAATCAGAGCGTCCCGTTCCATCGGGCGATCGTCGGCACTTAGTACCACATCGAACAATTCTGCCAGCCGGGCTTCGACTAAAGGCATCAGGCGGCGCGTGACGACAACATGCGGAGCACCTGCGACGCGGCGAGTTAATGTGCTGTCGGAAACCTTGGGCATCTACAATCGCTAGGCCGCGTGGGGGCAACTGGTCAAGCGGCCTTGAACCCGATGGCGAAATGCCGCTATCTGCGGGGCATGAAAAAGCGGCTTTTCTTGATGCTCTGCAGTTTTTACCTCGCCGTGCCTGCACCGGTTGCGGCCCAAGCCGCCAAAACACCCTATTGGGCCTCTATTCGCTCTGAAGAGGTCAATCTGCGGGCCGGGCCGGGCGAAGATTACCGGATCAACTGGATCTATCGCCGCCAGCATCTTCCGCTGAAGGTTATTCGGACCAAGGATGGCTGGCGGCTGGTGCAGGATTCGGTCGGCAATCAGGGCTGGATGCTGTCACGCTTCCTAACCCGCGAACGCGGCGCGGTGGTAACCGGCAGGGATCTGGCTGAGATGCGTGAGAAGGGCGATGGCACAGCGCGATTGCTATGGCGGGTTCAGCCCGGTGTAGTCGGCTTGCTGGGTGAATGCGGCGATGGGTGGTGCAGTTTCAGCATTGGGGACCAACGCGGCTTCGTTTCGCAGGATCGGCTGTGGGGGGCGGGGGAACCCTGACGGATCGCCCTCGCCGCCACCACTTGCTTATTTTGCGTGCGGTTTGATCTGCATTACTGCGCCGTTGGCGTCGGTCGCGGTGAAGCTGCCGTCAGCGGCAGGCTTGCTGTCGGTATAGCATTCTTCAGGTCCCGTCTCAGGCATGAAGCAGGTCTTGCCGTCCCTGACCGCCCATTTGCCATTGTCGGTAACTGCGCCCTTGGCATCGCGGCGGACAAAGGCACCGTCGGCCATAAGCGTGTTGGTTGAGGTGGTGCCGCCGGGAGGGGTCACATCGTAGGTGCCGGGAGCAGGAGTATACACCGTAGCAGGCGTCGCCGCAGCCACATCACTGGCCGCCGCATCGGCTGCTGCTTCTGGCTTTGAACCGCAGGCTGCAAGCAGGGCAATACTAGCGACGATAACAAATTTCTTCATGAATAATCTCCCGTTTTGATAAAGAGAAGCAGGGTGTAACATGCCGTTGCCATTCTGCAATGCGGGTTATTAAAGCACTTCGACAACAAAATGCCCGGAACTGTAAAGTTAGTTCCGGGCACGATGTATCTGTTTATTCGGTCAAAGGTGGGCGATTCAGCTCGTTACGCGCGCTGCTGTAACAGTCTGGCCATTGTCGCTGGTCGCAACCCAAGTTCCATCTGCCGCCGGTTCGCCATTAGTCCAGCAAACGACAGGAGCCTTGTCGCCTTCGGGATCGTAACAGGCCTTGCCATCTTTGTTCGAAACCATGCCCTTCACCGCATCCCCTTCGGGTGGTGTGAAAGTATAGCTGTTGTCCGCTGCGATGTTCAGCTTGCCGACTTTTTTGTCCTTGTCGGTGACCGTGTAGTCCCCGGCAGGTGATTCAGTAGCCGCAGCAACCGCCGCTTCTGTGGCTACCGGAGCTTCTTCGGCAGGCTTTGAACAAGCGGCCAGTGCAGCAATACTGGCGATAATCAATAGACGACGCATAAGTGTACCTCCCCTGGTAGTAAGAAAGGAAGGTTAACACATCAATGTTTCGCAAACTATCGAATTAAAATTGTTCAGAATCAGAGACTAGTATTCAAACAAGTTCGAGCGCAACTGCCGTTGCCTCGCCGCCGCCAATACAGAGGCTGGCGACTCCCTTGGTCTTTCCGTGACGTTTCAGCGCCGCGATCAGCGTGGTTATGATCCGCGCGCCTGAAGCGCCGATCGGATGGCCCAGCGCAGTCGCCCCGCCGTGGACGTTGATCTTGTCATGGGGAATGCCCAGATCATGCATCGCGAACATCGCTACGCAGGCGAAGGCCTCGTTGACTTCGAACAGATCGACATCGCCCAGCGCCCAGCCAGCCTTGGCCAGCACGCTGCCTATCGCGCCGACCGGGGCGGTGGTGAAATCCTTGGGCTCTTGCGCATGAGCGGCAACCGCGATGATCCGCGCCACGGGGGTTATGCCCTTAGCCGCAGCGACACTGGCGCGGGTCAGGACCAGTGCAGCGGCGCCATCGGAGATTGAGCTTGAGGTGGCGGCGGTGATCGTGCCGTCTTTGGCGAAGGCGGGTTTCAGCGTCGGGATCTTGTCCGGGCGGCCCTTGCCGGGCTGCTCATCGGTATCGACAATGCTCTCGCCCGCGCGGCTGACCACGGTGACGGCGACGATTTCGTCCTTGAAAGCGCCTTCATCAATCGCAGCCTTGGCGCGGCGCAGCGATTCGATCGAAAAACTGTCCTGCGCCTCGCGGGTCAGCTGATAGGCATCGGAAGTGTCCTGCGCGAAAGTGCCCATCGCCCGGCCCGCTTCATAGGCGTCTTCCAGCCCATCAAGGAACATGTGATCATAAGCGGTATCATGCCCGATCCGCGCGCCCGAGCGGTGCTTTTTGAGGATATACGGCGCGTTGGTCATGCTTTCCATGCCGCCCGCCACTACCATGTCGATCGAACAGCAAGCCAGCGCCTCTGCGCCCATGATCACGGTCTGCATACCCGAACCGCAGACCTTGTTGACCGTGGTCGCCTGGACCGATTTGGGCAGACCGGCCTTGATCGTCGCTTGGCGGGCAGGGGCCTGCCCAAGGCCAGCGGGCAGAACGCAGCCCATATAGACGCGCTCAACATCTGCGCCATCGATCCCGGCGCGGGCGACCGCGCCCCGGATTGCCGTAGCACCCAGATCGGTCGCCGAAACATCGGAGAGTACCCCCTGCATTCCGCCCATCGGGGTGCGGGCGTAGGAGAGGATGACGATCGGATCATTTGCGGACAGCTGGGCCATGGCATTGCGCCTTTCTGGGGTAGATAGGGTAAGTTCCCATGCCGCTTAATGTTGCGTTGCGGCATTGGCAATCATGCATACGTTAGCATGGAACCTTGCCAAGCGCCGCGCTCTAGGGAAAGAGAGTGGCAAATTAAAACCGGAGAGCATTATGTCGACAACCGAAATCACGCGAATGGACAAGGTTCTCGCCAGCCAGCGCGCTGCATTTACGGCGGCATTGCCCGAAGCCATGGCAGTCCGGCGTGACCGAATGGACCGGGCGATTGCCCTGCTGATCGACCATAAAGATGAATTCGCCAAGGCCGTTTCCGCTGACTTTGGCCACCGCAGCACCGAACAGACCCTGATGACCGATATCATGCCCTCCGTTGGCGCGCTCAAGCATGCACGCAAGCATTTCGAAAGCTGGTCGCGCAATGAACGCCGCAAGGCAATGTTCCCGCTGGGCTTGCTGGGGGCCAAGGCCGAGGTGGTCTATCAGCCCAAGGGCGTAGTCGGCGTGATCGCGCCCTGGAACTTCCCGGTGGGCATGGTCATGGTGCCGATGGCAGGGATACTTGCCGCCGGTAACCGCGTGATGATCAAGCCGTCCGAATTCACCGAGCGGGTTGCTCAGGTTTTCGCCGAAGCTGTGCCAAAATATTTCGCCGAGGAGGAAATGGCGGTTTTCATCGGCGGGGTCGACGTTGGAACCGCCTTCTCAAAACTCGCCTTCGATCACATGATTTTCACCGGCGCGACCAGCGTGGGCAAGCATATCATGCGCGCAGCGGCTGAGAACCTCGTTCCGGTCACACTGGAGCTGGGCGGCAAGTCTCCGACCATCATCGGCCGCAGCGCTGACAAGAAAAAGGTCGGTGACCGGGTAGGCATGACCAAGATGATGAACGCGGGCCAGATCTGCCTTGCCCCCGATTATCTGCTGGTGGCCGAGGAGCAGGAAAGCGAAGTGATCCAAAGCATCGTCTCCAGCGTTTCAGCCATGTATCCGACCCTGCTGCACAACGATGATTACACCTCCGTGGTCAATGGACGGAACTTTGAACGGCTGCAGGGCTATCTTGCCGACGCCAAGGAAAAGGGTGCCGAGCTGATCGAGGTAAACCCGGCGGGCGAAGACTTCAGCGCCTCAAACGGCAAGAAGATGCCGCTGACGATCCTGCGTAATGTCACAGATGATATGAAGGTCATGCAGGAAGAGATTTTCGGCCCGATCCTGCCAGTTAAAACCTATACCAAGATGGAAGAGGCGCTCGATTATGTGAACGCGCATGATCGCCCGCTGGGCCTGTATTACTTCGGCAGCGACAAGGCTGAGGAACATCAGGTGCTGACACGGACAATCTCGGGCGGCGTCACGGTCAACGATGTCTTGTTCCACAATGCGATGGAGGATCTCCCGTTTGGCGGCGTCGGTCCGTCGGGCATGGGCAGCTACCACGGTCAGGATGGCTTCAAGACCTTCAGCCACGCCCGGGCGGTCTATCGTCAGCCGGGGCTGGATATTGCCAAGCTTTCGGGCTTCAAGCCGCCCTATGGCAAGGCTGCCCAAAGCACATTGGCGCGCGAATTGAAGAAATAACCAGGCTCGTCGTCCCCGGCTTGGCCGGGGAGCGCTGGCCTCATCGACGCTAAGTTGAATTTTCGGCCTGCGATCCCCGGTCGAGCCGGGGATGACACGATTGTCCCACTTGCGCCCTGCCTTAGGCCGGACTAGGGCGCGGGAATCCATTTGTAATGCTGAGTCAGCGCCTTGGTCGACCTGTCACAATATTTGCCGATCCTGATATTCCTAGTCATCGCGCTGGGTTTGTCAGCGGCGTTTGTGTTCCTGCCGATGGGCGTTTCCCGGCTGACCGGCGCACATAGTCCCAATGCAGAGAAGAACAGCGAGTATGAATGCGGCTTTCCCGCGTTTGAAGACCCGCGAAGCCAGTTTGACGTGCGGTTCTATCTGGTCGCGATCCTGTTCATCATCTTTGATCTGGAAGCGGCGTTCCTGTTTCCCTGGGCGGTAAGCCTGGGCGAAACCGGCTGGGCGGGCTGGATCACCATGATGGTGTTCCTGACCGAGCTGATCATCGGCTTCATCTATGCGTGGAAAAAGGGAGCGCTCGAATGGGAGTAGATCAGGCTCCGGCTCTCGTGAATGCTGATGGCACCGCGATGCGTGCACCCGATGAGGGCTTTTTCAACGATCTGAATGCGCAAGTGCATGACAAGGGCTTTCTGGTCGCCAGCACCGAGGATCTGTTCCAGTGGGCCCGCACTGGCAGCCTGTGGTGGATGACTTTTGGCCTGGCTTGCTGCGCGGTCGAGATGATCCACGTCAGCATGCCGCGCTATGATATGGAACGCTTCGGCGTCGCCCCGCGCGCCTCCCCGCGCCAGTCGGACGTGATGATCGTGGCCGGTACCCTGTGCAACAAGATGGCCCCGGCACTGCGCAAGGTTTACGACCAGATGTCGAACCCCAAATACGTCATCTCGATGGGCAGCTGCGCCAACGGCGGCGGCTATTATCATTACAGCTATTCGGTGGTGCGCGGCTGTGACCGGATCGTGCCGGTGGACATCTATATTCCCGGGTGCCCGCCAACGGCCGAAGCTTTGCTGTATGGCGTGATGCAGCTCCAGCGCAAAATCCGCAGGGTCGGGACGATTGAGCGGTGAGTGCGGTTTTCCACTCCGCCCCGAAAATTACTTCCAACGAGGGTGTAATCGCTGCGTTATCAGCCGCGCTGGGTGACAAGCTCGTTACCGCCAAGGAAGCGCACGGCGAAATTTCGCTGACCGTCGCGCGGGGCCAGATAGAGAATGTGCTGCGCCTCCTCCGCGATGATCATGAATACCAGCAGCTGATGGAGATCGCGGGTGTCGATTACCCCGATCGCCCTGAGCGGTTCGAGGTGGTTTATTGCCTGCTCTCGCTTACCAAAAACCATCGCATCATGGTGAAAGTGAACGCCGCTGAGGATACCCCAGTGCCAACCGTCACCACGTTGTGGCCGGTGGCGGGCTGGCTTGAGCGCGAAGTGTTCGACATGTATGGCGTGATCTTTGACGGCAACCCGGATTTGCGCCGGATCCTCACCGATTACGGCTTTGAGGGCCATCCGTTCCGCAAGGATTTCCCGCTGACTGGCTATGTTGAGCTGCGCTATTCCGAAGAGGATCAGCGCGTGGTTTATGAGCCGGTGCAGCTGGCCCAGGATCTGCGCCAGTTCGATTTCATGAGCCCGTGGGAGGGGGCGGAATATGTGCTGCCGGGCGATGAAAAGGCGGCAACGTCTGCGCCTGCTCCGCCACCACCCGTGCCAACACCTACGCCAGCGCCGGTGAAGGCGAAGAAGACCTCCGTTGTGAAAAAGCCCGCTGTTCCCAAGAAGCCGAAGGGAGGCAAGGCATGAGCGTCCAGCTTGAGCATTCGCCCACCACCGGCGACGAGGTGATCTCCAACTACACGATCAACTTCGGCCCGCAGCATCCCGCCGCGCATGGCGTGCTGCGGATGGTGATGGAGCTGGACGGCGAAATTATTGAGCGGATCGATCCGCATGTCGGCCTGCTCCATCGCGGCACCGAAAAGCTGATCGAGCATAAGACCTATCTTCAGGCGCTGCCCTATTTTGACCGGCTCGATTATTGCAGCCCGCTGGCGATGGAGCACTCTTACGTGCTCGCCATCGAAAAGCTGCTCAACCTCGCAGTGCCGATCCGCGCGCAGTATCTGCGGGTGCTGTTTGCCGAGCTGACCCGCATCTGCAACCACATGCTCAATCTGGGCAGCCATGTAATGGATGTCGGCGCGATGACGCCGAATTTGTGGATGTTCGAAGTGCGTGAGGACTGCCTCAACTTTTTTGAACGTGCATCCGGCGCACGGATGCACGCCGCCTGGTTCCGCCCCGGCGGGGTTCATCAGGACGTGCCCGAAAAGCTGCTGGTCGACATCGGCGAATGGCTCGACACCCGCCTGCCGACGCTGTTCGAAGACGCGATGAGTCTGGTGGTCGACAACCGCATCTTCAAGCAGCGCAATGTCGATATCGCGATTGTTTCCAAGGATGATGCGGTGCGTTGGGGCTTTTCCGGCCCGATGATCCGGGGCAGCGGGATCGCGTGGGATCTGCGCAAGAGCCAGCCCTATGATGTCTATGCGAAGATGGACTTCGAGATTCCAGTGGGACCGCGCGGCGATTGCTACGATCGGTTCATGGTCCGTGTCGAAGAAGTGCGCCAGTCCGCCCGCATCATGAAACAGTGCCTAGCCGAAATGCCAAGCGGCCCGATTGCCTCGGATGATCGCAAAATCGTCCCGCCAAAGCGCGCCGAGATGAAGCAATCGATGGAAGCGCTGATCCACCACTTCAAGCTCTACACCGAAGGCTTCCACGTTCCGGCCGGCGA
>JANOKC010000177.1:0-9797 GCA_031419035.1 Novosphingobium sp.
GTTCCGATCAGGTCTGAAGCAGCATCGCGCGGTGCGCGGATGCTGCGCACGGCCCTTGGGCCAGCGATTGCAACCTGGCTGGAAGACCCCGCCATCATCGAAGTAATGCTCAATCCAGACGGGCGGCTCTGGATCGACCGCCTGGGTGAAGGCTTAGCTGATACCGGCGACATGATGTCGGCCGCCGACGGCGAACGTATCATCCGGCTGGTTGCCCATCATGTTGGCACCGAGATCCATACCACCTCTCCGGGCGTGTCCGCAGAATTGCCGGAAACGGGTGAGCGGTTTGAGGGGCTGATCCCGCCCGTCGTTGCGGCCCCGAGCTTTGCGATCCGCAAGCCCGCCGTCGCGGTGTTCACGCTCGCCGATTACGTCCGTGCCGGAATCATGTCGGAGGGCCAGGCCGACATATTGCGCATGGCTGTTGCCACCCGCCAGAACATCCTGGTCGCTGGCGGCACATCGACCGGCAAAACCACGCTAACCAATGCGCTACTCGCCGAGATCGCCAAAACCAGCGACCGCGTCGTTCTGATCGAAGACACGCGCGAGCTGCAATGCACCTCACCTAATCTGGTGGCGCTGCGCACAAAAGACGGCGTTGCGACATTATCCGATCTTGTTCGCTCGGCACTTCGTTTGCGCCCTGATCGTATTCCAATCGGCGAGGTTCGCGGCGCAGAAGCGCTCGATCTGCTCAAAGCCTGGGGCACCGGCCATCCCGGCGGCGTCGGCACGATCCACGCAGGCTCAGCCATCGGCACGCTGCGGCGGATGGAGCAGCTCATCCAGGAAGCGGTCGTCACCGTGCCACGCGCGCTGATCGCCGAGACCATCAACATCATCGCCGTGCTCGTGCGCGACGGCAGCGGCCGCCGCCTGGCTGAACTCGCCCGGGTCGAAGGGCTCGGGGTCAGCGGCGATTACAAACTCACACCCATCATTTCTGACAATCCACTCAGCCCAACAGGAGACCCTGCATGAACTACCCATTTACCCGTGCCCGCCGCAACATTGGCACACTTTGCTTGTCGGGCATCGTCGCCCTCACACTGGCCACCCCTGCCTATGCCGCAGGGTCATCGATGCCATGGGAAGCACCGCTGCAATCGATCCTTGAATCGATCCAAGGCCCGGTCGCCAAGATCATCGCCGTGATCATCATCATCGTGACTGGGCTGACACTGGCGTTCGGCGATACGAATGGCGGCGGCAAGCGGATGATCCAGATCGTCTTTGGCCTGTCGATTGCCTTTGCCGCCAGTTCCTTCTTTCTGTCTTTCTTCTCGTTTGGCGGCGGGGCTCTGGTCTGATGAGCAGCGCTCACGATCCTTCCGCCGCGATTGCGGGCTATTATGTCCCCGTCCACCGTGCGCTGACCGAGCAGATATTACTTGGCGGCGCGCCGCGCAGCCTCGCCATCGTCAATGGCACGTTGGCTGGCGCTATCGGCCTGGGATTGCGGCTGTGGCTGGTTGGTCTGGTGATCTGGGGCATCGGCCATGTGCTCGCGGTCTGGGCCGCCAAGCGCGATCCCCAGTTCGTCGATGTCGCCAGGCGGCATCTCCGCTTCCCCAGCTTCATGCGCGTTTGAGAGGCTCCGCCATGTTTAATCTGCGCGAATACCGCAACCGCACCGCTGGCTTGGCCGATTTCCTACCTTGGGCAGCACTGATCGGCGACGGCGTGATTCTGAACAAGGATGGCTCGTTCCAGCGCACCGCGCGTTTTCGCGGGCCGGATCTGGACTCGGCAACACCTGCCGAACTTGTCGCCACCACATCGCGGCTCAATAACGCGCTGCGGCGCCTGGGATCAGGCTGGGCAATCTTCGTCGAAGCCGTGCGCCGCCCCGCGCAGGACTATCCGGCCAGCAATTTCCCCGATGCGGCCTCGGCACTGGTCGATCTGGAGCGCGCCGAACAATTTGCCGAGGAAGGTGCGCATTTTGAAAGCGCCTATTTCCTGACGCTATTGTGGATGCCGCCCGCCGAAGATGCGGCGCGCGCGGAGAACTGGCTTTACGAGGGCCGCGCGCAGACCGGCGTTGATGCAGGAGCGCAAGTTGCAAGCTTCATCGATCGCAGCGACCGCGTGTTGCAACTGGTGGAAGGCTTTGTCCCCGAAGTCGCATGGCTGGGTGACAGCGAAACGCTGACCTATCTGCACAGCACCATCTCGACCAAGATCCAGCGCGTACACGTTCCTGAAACCCCGATGCACCTGGATGCCCTGCTTGCAGATGAACCGCTGACCGGCGGGCTCGAACCTCGGCTTGGTAATCAACATTTGCGCACGCTCACGGTCATCGGTTTTCCGAGCCAAACCCATCCGGGCCTGCTTGATGAAATGAACCGGCTGGCCTTCCCCTACCGCTGGTCAACCCGCGCGATCATGCTCGACAAGAGCGATGCTACCAAGCTGCTCAGCAAAATCCGCCGCCAGTGGTTCGCCAAGCGCAAGTCGGTTGCCGGCATCCTCAAAGAAGTGATGACCAACGAAACATCGGTAATGCTCGACAGCGATGCGTCGAACAAGGCCGCCGATGCCGACATGGCGCTCCAGGAGCTTGGTTCTGATCATGTTGGCCAAGCCTATGTCACAGCGACGGTGACGGTTTGGGATGCCGATCCCAATATCGCTGCCGAGAAACTACGCCTCGTTGAAAAGGTGATCCAGGGCCGCGACTTCACGGTGATCAGCGAAGGCATGAACGCGATCGAGGCATGGCTCGGGAGCTTGCCAGGCCATGTTTACGCAAACGTCCGTCAACCACCGATCTCGACCCTCAATCTTGCCCATATGATCCCCTTGTCCGCGCTTTGGGCGGGGCCGGAAGGAGATGCACATTTTGGCGCGGCACCGCTTTTCTACGCCAAGACCGAGGGCTCCACACCGTTCCGCTTTTCGCTCCATGTCGGCGACGTCGGCCATACGCTGATTGTTGGCCCTACGGGTGCAGGCAAATCCGTGCTGCTCGCGCTGATGGCGATGCAATTCCGGCGTTATGCCGGGGCCCAGGTCTTCGCGTTCGATTTTGGCGGCTCGATCCGCGCTGCCGCGATTGCGATGGGCGGCGACTGGCAGGATCTTGGCACCAGCCTCTATGACGGCGCGACGGGATCGGTGTTTCTGCAACCCTTGGCGCGGATCGACGAACCAGCGGAGCGCAATTGGGCTGCGGAATGGCTGGCAGCGATCCTGATCGGTGAAGGCGTCAGCGCCAGCCCGCAGGTCAAAGACCATCTCTGGTCGGCATTGTCATCGCTTGCCAGCGCCCCGGTGCAGGAACGCACACTGACCGGGCTGGCCGTATTGTTGCAGGCCCATGAGCTGAAGCAGGCGATCGCGCCGTACTGTGTCGGCGGACCATATGGGCAGTTGCTCGATGCAGAATCCGAGCGTCTCGGGGAAGCGCGGATTCAGGCGTTCGAGACCGAAGGACTGACCGGATCGGGTGCCGCGCCTGCCGTCCTCTCCTATCTGTTCCACCGCATCGAAGGGCGGCTCGACGGCTCGCCGACGCTGATCATCATCGATGAAGGCTGGCTGGTGCTCGATAGCCCGGCGTTCGCGGCGCAATTGCGCGAATGGCTCAAAACGCTGCGCAAGAAGAACGCCAGCGTGATCTTTGCGACCCAGAGCCTTGCCGACATCGAGACCAGCAGCATCGCGCCTGCCATTATCGAAAGTTGCCCGACGCGGATATTCCTGCCCAACGAGCGCGCCATCGAGCCGCAGATCATGGCGATTTACCGCCGCTTTGGGCTGAATGACCGCCAGATCGAGATTTTGGCCCGGGCGACCCCCAAGCGCGATTATTATTGCCAGTGCGCCGACGGCAACCGGCTGTTTGAACTCGGCCTCGGTGATGTCGCGCTCGCGTTCACCGCCACGTCTTCCAAAACTGACCAGCTCCGTATCGCCGAACTTGTCGCGGCACACGGCGCTGCCGGTTTCGCCGACGCATGGCTGCGGCACCGGGGAGCCGCCTGGGCCGCCGACATGTTGCCGTCCCCTGATCCCATTTCCCCAGCCCAAATGGGCCAATCCAAGGAGTAGCCGCCATGAACTCTTCCCGTTTCCGTGATGCGCTTGCAGCCGGTGCCGCCGTGCTGTCGATGACCGTAACCGTACTGGTCCCGGCGCCCGCCTATGCCCAGTTCGGCGGGATCGTCTACGACCCCAGCAACTATTCGCAGAACATCCTGACTGCTGCGCGGACGCTGGAGCAGATCAACAATCAGATCAAATCGCTCCAGAACGAGGCGACGTCGCTGATCAATCAGGCGAAGAACCTGACGACCTTGCCGCTGACCGTGCTGGCACCGCTGCAAGCGCAGATCAAGCAAACCCAGCAGCTTTTGGCCCAGGCCCAGCGCATGGCCTATGATGTGCAGCAGATCCAGGCGCAGTTTGCCGCGCAATACAAGAATATCGATCTGACCGTTCCGCAGCAGGCGCTGGTTGCGGGCGCGGAAGAACGCTGGAAAACCAGCGTCGGCGCGTTTGAAGATACGCTGAAGGTGCAAGCCGGTGTCGTCGGCAATATCGACGGCGCGCGTAACTCAATGAACGAGCTGGTGACGGCCAGCCAATCGGCGACCGGCGCGCTTCAGGCAGCGCAAGCCGGTAATCAGCTCCTCGCGCTTCAATCGCAGCAGCTCTCGGATCTGACCGCGCTGATGGCCTCGATCGGGCGGGCGCAGTCTTTGGACGCGGCGCAGCGCGCGGCGGCACAAGCGCAGGGCCGTGAGCAGCTCCGCCGCTTCCTGACACCGGGGACGGGCTACAAACCCGGTAACGCCTCGATGTTCCGCAACTAGGAGGCGGGCCCCAGTGGAAACCAAAACCATCGCGCGCATCGGTGCAGTCGCCTTTGTCGGTGTCGTCATCACCATGACGGCATTGCAGATGCGGGATGCCCCAGCTCGGCCAACGGAGACGGAGATCATCACGCTCGACGAGGAGGGTGTTGATCCGCTGCCCGCCGAACTGCGTCGCTGCCAGGCCCTTGGTGCAGCGGGCGCGAATGATGCGGCGTGTCTGCGCGCATGGGCAGAAAACCGCAGCCGGTTCTTCATGTCGAGCGTGCAGGACGACCCGCAGCTGGTGGATGGTGCCGACGCTGTGCCGCTTGGTAATGACTCCGCCGTCAGCGCTGGCAACACCGATACGCCCGCTGCTTCCCCGGTAGCGCCACCTCTGGACGGGAACCGCTGAAATGGGCGGCACCGGCGTCATCGACCGCTTCCTGGAGGTCTTCACCCGCTATATCGACAGCGGGTTTGGCCTGCTTCAAGGCGAGGTGGCCTTCATTGCGACCACGTTGATCGTGATCGACGTGACGTTGGCCGCGCTCTTCTGGAGCATGGGTGAAGGCGATGACATCATCGCACGGCTCATCAAGAAGACTCTGTTCGTCGGTGCGTTCGCCTATATCATCGGCAACTGGAACGGACTCGCCCGGATCATCTTCGAGAGCTTTGCCGGGCTGGGCCTCAAGGCCAGCGGCACGGGGTTCACCACCGCCGAACTGCTCCAACCGGGCCGCGTCGCGCAGGTCGGATTGGACGCGGGACGGCCGATCCTCGATTCCATTGCGGGGTTGATGGGTTACGTCAGTTTCTTCGAGAATTTCATCCAGATCGTCGTGCTCCTGTTTGCCTGGGTCATTGTCCTGCTCGCCTTCTTCGTGCTGGCGATCCAGCTGTTCATCACGCTGATCGAGTTCAAGCTGACGACATTGTGCGGGTTCGTGCTGATCCCATTCGGCCTGTTCGGCAAAACCGCCTTCATGGCAGAGCGCGTGCTCGGCAATGTCGTCTCGTCGGGCATCAAGGTGTTGGTGCTCGCCGTCATCATCGGCATCGGCTCGACGCTGTTCGCTGAATTTACCGCCGCCATCGGCAGTGCGGAACCGACCATCGAAGACGCAATGACGATCGTGCTTGCCGCGCTCGCCATGCTCGGACTTGGCATTTTCGGCCCCGGCATTGCCAACGGCATTGTCTCTGGCGGGCCGCAATTGGGCGCAGGCGCAGCAGCTGGAACAGCGCTGGCCGCTGGCGGTCTGGCGGCAGGCGGCATCGCCGGTGCCCGCTTGGCCGCAGGGGCCGCAACCAGCGCCGCGTCTGGCATTGCGCACGGCGGTGCCAAAGCGGCAGGCGGCGGGGCGATGGCGTATAGCCTTGGCTCAGCCGGAAAAAGCGGAGCATCCGGTGTGGCATCGGGCATCGGTGCAGTTGGACAGGCGGCGGCAGGCGCGGCGACTTCGCCCCTGCGAAAAGCCGCTGACAGTATGAAGTCGAGCTTCAGGGACGGCGCACGCGGCGCGGTCACGGCCACCGGCGGCACGATAACAGGCGGCGCGTCCGCAGCTTCCGAACCTGACGCAAAATCCGGCGGGGCGCAGCCCGCCTGGGCCAAAGCCATGAAGAACCGCCAAACCATTGCTCACGGTGCGACCATTGCCGCCCACACATTGCGTTCCGGCGACGGTGGCGGCGCGGGTTCGTCCGTCGATGTTACCGAAAAGGAATAGCCCCCATGTTTAACCGATCATCCATCCGTTACGGGCGCACCCCCGAACCCGAAACACCCTATCAACGCGCTGCCCAGGTCTGGGATGACCGGATCGGTTCGGCGCGGGTGCAGGCAAAGAATTGGCGGCTTGCTTTCTTTGGCACGCTCGCACTGTCGAGCGGGCTGACCGCAGGCCTTATCTGGCAAGGCGCGCGCGGCACGATTGTGCCCTGGGTGGTGCAGGTCGATAAGTTCGGCGAAGCCCAGGCCGTCGCACCTGCCGACGCGGGCTATAATCCAACCGATCCTCAGATCGCTTTCCACCTTGCCCGCTTCATCGAGCAGGTACGCGCTATCCCGGCTGATCCGATCATCGTGCGCGAGAACTGGCTGCGGGCTTACGATTTCACCACTGACAAAGGCGCGCTGGCGCTCAGCGACTATGCCCGCGCCAATGATCCCTTCGCCAAAATCGGCAAGGAGCAGGTCGCGGTCGATGTCGCCAGTGTCATCCGCGCGTCCGCTGACAGCTTCCGCGTGGCCTGGACCGAACGTCATTATCAGGACGGCAGCCTTGCCGAAACGACCCGCTGGTCAGCGATCCTGACCATTGCCGTCCAGACACCCCGAACACCCGATGCGCTGCGCAAAAACCCGCTCGGTCTGTTCATCAACGCCATCAACTGGTCAAAGGAACTTGGATCATGACATTCTTGACAAGCGCCTCCGGGCGCAATGCGCGCACCCTGTCGCTCTTGCTGAGCGCTTCGCTGGTGCCGCTGGGTGGCGCAATCGCCAGACCATCTCCGCGCGTCAATCTGGAGAATGCAGTGCAGGCGCAAAGCCTGCCTGAAGCGCCGAAGCCGGTCGAAGTCGTCGCGATCCCCGTTCCGCTGCCGCTTCCCGGACAACTTAAACCTGTTTCGCGGCGCGTCGCTCCCCGCATCCCCCCGCGCGCTGCGGGCCGCTCCCACCTGGCCGACCCCCGCGCCAGAGTGGGAGCGGCAAATGAGGCCGCGCGGGTCGAGCCCGAACGCGGCGGCTTCATCAACGCGATCCAGCAATATGCCTATGCCGACGGCGCTCTCTATCAGGTTTACGCAAGCCCCGGCCAAGTGACCGACATCGCCTTGCAGGAAGGTGAGCAGTTGGTGGGCGCGGGGCCGGTGGCCGCGGGCGATACCGTGCGCTGGATCATCGGCGACACGACCAGCGGCAGCGGAGCCAGCAGCAGGGTGCATATCCTCGTCAAGCCAACGCGCGCCGATCTTGTGACCAACCTCGTCATCAATACTGACAGGCGGACCTACCATCTCGAAATGCGCGGGAGCCCTTCGACCTATATGGCGTCGGTATCGTGGATATATCCGCAAGACCAGCTCATCGCATTGCGCGGTTCCAATGCGGCGGCGATGAGTGCAGCGCCGGTTGCAACAGGGATAGACGTCGCCGCACTCAACTTCAGCTACCGGATCGACGGTGATAATCCGCCGTGGCGGCCGCTGCGTGTCTTCGACGATGGCCGTCAGGTGTTCATCGAGTTCCCAGACACCATCGCCCAGGGTGAAATGCCGCCGCTGTTCGTGATCGGTGCAGGTGGCGAAGGCGAACTCGTCAATTACCGTGTCTCGGGCCATCATCTGATTGTTGACCGGCTCTTTGCAGCGGCAGAGCTGCGGCTTGGCGACAAACATTCGGTGCAAAAGGTACGGATCGTCCGTTCGGGCGCAAAGGTGCGGCGATGAGTGCGGCGCCACCAGTGACTGGCGCATCTGAGCGGTCAGAACCGGCCCAGCAGGCATCACCCGTCAAATTGCGTCTCGATCCGCCGCGCGTGATGCAACTCTCGCGCAAGGCCGTAACTATTGGCAGCGGCGTGGTGCTGACTTTGGTTGGTGGGGCATTCGCTTATGCGCTTCACACGTCGAATGGTGGACCGCCAAAAGAGCTGTTGAGTGTGCAAAGCCGTGCCACCGCAGATAGCCTGGCCGGTGCGCCCAAGGACTACAGCCAAATCCCTAAACTCGGGCCTCCGCTTCCCGGCGATCTGGGTGGCCCCATCCTGAGCGCGCAGCACAAGGGCGAGATTGTACCGCTGCCGCCGGTGGGCGGTGTAGCCAGTGGGCAGGCGAGTGCAGCCGATGCCTCGCGCCAGCTCGCGGCGCAGGAGCGGGATGCCGCACGGATCAGCCGATTGTTCCTTGGCGGGGCCAGCGGCGCGAGCGCTGCGCCCTCATCCGATCTGTCGCTGGCATCAGCTGGTCCAGCCGCGACACCCGGTGCGGTAGCTGCGGTGGATAGCGGCGAGGCGAAAGGCACCCAATCGGGCAAGCGTGCCTTTCTTGCCGCTTCTGCTGGCCGGCGCACCACCGCGAGCGATCGGCTGTCCGCGCCGATTGATCCCAATGTCGTACAAGCTGGCAGCATCATCTCCGCCGCGCTCATCACCGGTATCCGCTCGGATATCCCGGGGCAGATTACCGCCCAGGTGACCCAGAATGTCTATGACAGCCCGACCGGGCATATCCTGCTGATACCGCAAGGTGCGCGGCTGATCGGCGAATATGATTCTGAAATATCGTTCGGCCAGAACCGCGTGTTGCTGGCATGGAACCGGCTGATCCTGCCCGATGGCCGATCGATCTTGCTCGACCGCCAGCCCGGTGCCGATGGCGCTGGCTTTGCCGGGCTTCAGGACGGCGTCAATTACCACTGGGGCAGTCTGGCGAAGGCAGCGTTGATTTCGACGGTATTGGGTGTCGGTGCCGAACTGGGTTCGGGCAGCAACGATGGGCTCACCCGCGCGCTGCGCACCGGCACGCAGGATACCATCAATCAATCAGGCCAGCAGATTGTGCGGCGACAGCTGAATGTGACGCCGACGCTCACCATCCGGCCCGGCTTTCCGGTGCGCGTGATTGTGACCAAGGATCTGATCCTGGCACCGATTGGAGACAAGCAATGACCAAGCTGAAACTGACCGATATTGCCGAGGACAAACCGATCCGTTTGACCATCGAACTTCCCGCCGCCGTCCACCGTGATCTTGTTGCTTACGCGGCGATATTGGGTGGAGATTCTGGCAAATCCACCATAGCCCCTGAAAAGCTCATCGCCCCGATGATCGCCCGCTTTATGGCAACTGACCGCGCTTTTGGTAAGGCCCGTAGGGGGACTCAACTACCGCCGACAGCAGGGTAGCGCTCATCGATCAGTTTGAAAAAGCGATTCAGAGCCGGGTTGTCATTGTCGTCGCGCCAAAATGCCGA
>JANOKC010000178.1:0-3341 GCA_031419035.1 Novosphingobium sp.
CAAGATCAGTGTGGGTCACTGACCATACGTCAAAATCACATCACATGGGTTGCCTTCCTGTTCCCGGGCTTCTATACGGCGTTTATGTCGCGGGGTGGAGCAGCCCGGTAGCTCGTCAGGCTCATAACCTGAAGGCCGCAGGTTCAAATCCTGCCCCCGCAACCAAAAATACCAATACTATCAAAGACATGTACGCCGCCCTCCGGGCGGCTTTTTGCGTTCCAAATTCCAGGTCAACAATAGGTCAACAAAAACGCGAAAACCGTAGCGAATCCAGTTGGATAGTAGCCCGACAGGACGCCGACCGCGCCAAAACGTAAGCGTCCGGCGTCACTGCCCTGCCGCGCCGATAGAGCGTGCGATAGTGTCCGCTGTGGATAGTGGACACTATGGGGTTTCGGGTGGCGCGTCGAACGAGGCGGCTTTGGTCTGACGACGAGAAGCGGTCGATCTGTCTTCAGACGACGGCTCCGGATGTATCGGTTGCGCAGGTCGCCCGGCGATATGGGTTGAATGCCAACCTGATCTTCAAATGGCTGCGTGATCCACGGTTTGCGCCAGAGGCGGGGCAATCTGCGGCGCAAGCGCCCTGTTTCCTGCCGGTCGAGATTGTCGATCATGCGCGTCATGAAGCGCCTCTGCGCAATACAACCGCAGGCCAGATCGAGGTCGAGCTTGCGGGCGGGCATCGCCTTCGGATCAGTGGGTCTTATGATCCCGAGGCTCTGGCCCGGCTGATCCGCGGCCTGTCGGGATGATCCCGGTCCCGATGAGCACGCAGGTCTGGCTTGCGGCCGGGGTGACGGACATGCGCAAGGGCTTTGCTTCGCTGGCCGCGCAAGCCGAGCAGACGATGCAACAGTGCCCGTTCAGCGGCCACATGTTCATCTTCCGGGGGCGGCAGGGCGACCTGATCAAGATCATCTGGTGGGATGGGCAGGGCGCCTGTCTGTTCTCCAAACGGCTGGAGAAGGGGCGGTTCGTCTGGCCATCCGCCAAGGAAGGCAAGATTGCGTTGACCCCGGCGCAGTTGGCGATGCTGCTGGAAGGGATCGACTGGCGCTTGCCACTGCGCACGTGGCGGCCTTTGATGGCGGGATAAATTGAGCGATTTCGCGGTTTTGGGATTCCCGCAAACGCCTTGTTTTGCTATACTTTCGCCATGCTGGATGTCACCAAATCGCTGCCGGAAGACCCTGCGGAACTGCGGGCGTTCACAGCACTTTTGCTGGCCGAAGTGAAGTCGCAGGCGGTTCTGATCGAGAAGCTGCGGCACCAATTGGCAGGTCATCGTGCCCATCGGTTCGGGGCGTCATCGGAGACCTCCGAGCAGTTGCAACTGGCCTTGGAGATGAGCGAGATCGCCATCGCCGCAATGACGGCCAGGCTGCGCCTGCCGGATGATACACCGGCCGACAAACCGAAGCGCAAGCCGATCCCCGATCACATTCCTCGTATGGAGGTCGAACTGACCCCGGCCAATGCGGAGTGCACACAGTGCGGCGGCAAGCTGCGCCGGTTGGGCGACGATGTGACCGAAGAACTGGAATACGTGCCCGGAAGGTTCATCGTGAACCGCATCGTGCGCCCTCGCTTGGCCTGCTCGGGCTGCGATTGCTTCATGCAAGCCCCATTGCCAAGCCGCCCAATCGAACGTGGCAGGCCGGGACCGGGACTGTTGGCACATGTGTTGGTCAACAAATATGCTGACCATCTGCCGCTGTATCGGCAAAGCCAGATCTTCGAGCGCGACGGCCTCGACATCGACCGCTCGACACTGGCCGACTGGGTTGGCAAATCCACTGCCCTGCTGGAACCGCTCGCAGACGCCATCGGGCGGCATGTTCTGGCGGGACGCGCGATCTTTGCCGACGACACTCCGGTCGCGATGCTCGCCCCCGGCACCGGCAAGACCCAGACGGCACGGCTTTGGGCTTACGGCCGCGACGAGCGACCATGGGGCAGCGCCATCCCGCCCGCCAGCTGGTATCGGTTCTCCGCAGACCGCAAAGGTGAACACCCGAAGGATCATCTGACGGGATACAGCGGCTGGATGCACGCTGATGGCTATGCCGGGTTCGAAGACCTGTATCGTTCCGGCACCATCCGCGAGGTTGCCTGCATGGCCCATGTCCGGCGCAAGTTCGTTGATGTGCACAAGGCCCAAGGCTCGGCCATCGCCGACGAGGCCATCCGGCGGATCGCCGAACTCTATGCTGTCGAGAAGGCAGCTCGGGGGTTGTCACCTGACAAACGGGCAGAGATCCGGCGGGCCGAGGCAAGACCGATATTCCAGAGCCTGGAAGCCCGGCTGAACGCCCAACTGACTGACATATCGGGTAAAAGCCCTCTGGCCAGCGCGATCCGCTATGCCCTGACCCGAATGGCACGGATGCGCCCCTACCTCGATCACGGCATCCTGGAACTGGACAACAACACCGCCGAGAGAGCGATGCGGGCGGTCGCCTTGGGCCGCAAGAACTATCTCTTCGTCGGATCGCAAACCGGCGGCAAATCCGCCGCCATCGCCTACACCCTGATCGAAACCGCCAAACTCAATGGCGTCGATCCCCAAGCCTGGCTTGCCGACACCCTCGCGCGCATCCCAGATCACAAGATCAACCGGATCGATGAAATGCTGCCCTGGAACGCTCGCTAACCGCAGTCAGACCGGACGCTTACAATGCGACTGTCAGAGCAGTCATTAGTGGGGGTAGATTTTCATCCGGAATTCACCGAGGAGGAAATCATCAAAGATAGGCGAAACCGAGATTGGTTGGCACTCAACCTAGAGTGAGCCTGTACCGCAGTGTCGACTTCGCCCTAGATTATGTTGAACTCTCCTGACGTCAGCGCCAAACCAGCACTCAGTCGGGCGAAGAGAACCCCATCTCCGATGCCCGATCCATCTGCGTCAAAATACAAGTTTCCGGTATCGGTCTCGTAGATAATCCGATCACTAGCATCTAGTGCCAGCCCTGTTGAATTGGCTTGGAATGCACCAGTTGCCAGCGCCCCGTTCGCCAATCCGGTAAATACAGCATTATCCAGCTGAATCCTGTCTGCAGCGACATTGTAATCTAAAACTGTGTCCACATTTGTCCCTTCAAGCGCCGATGAGAAAATAAAAGTATCTGATCCCAACCCGCCAAAGAGCTCATCATTCCCAAGTCCGCCGTTCAGCTTATCGTTCCCACTGCCACCGTTCATGGAGTCGTTGCCGTCTCCACCGATCAGGGTATTGGCCGCCGCATTGCCGATAATGATGTTGTTGGCCGCATTGCCGGTGCCATTAATGATACCCACGCCAGTCAATGTCAGGTTTTCCAGGGTCGCACCCA
>JANOKC010000179.1:0-12403 GCA_031419035.1 Novosphingobium sp.
TTCAGCCGTGAGAGGGCCGCGTCCTAACCGCTAGACGAAGGGGCCAATATCATTTGCCTGCTGTAGTTTGCAGTGGTGACCCCAACGGGAATCGAACCCGTGTTTCAGCCGTGAAAGGGCCGCGTCCTAACCGCTAGACGATGGGGCCATACCAGCTGACGCCGTTGGCAAGGCGCGCGTTTAGGGAAGCCTCGCATAAGGGTCAAGCCTTGTGTTGGCGGTTTGCTGCGGCCGCCGAAAATCAATCTGCCCAGGCTGCATCTTCGAGGTGAAGTTCGGCCGCTGGCTGCCTGCCCCAATCATCAATCTTGGCGCGTCCCGCCAGCCAGATCTTTCGGCCTTGGCCCCCATGGAGCAGTGCTTGGCCCATTTCACTTTGCGCCGCGCGAAAGGCGATCGCCTTGAAACTGCCGCCATCCAGCCCCCCTACGATCAACCGCAGGTGATCATTGCCGACGATGTCCGCCTTGATGAGGCGAACCGGACCCACCGCGATGCGCGGACCGGGCCAGCCCATCCCATATGGACCGGCGCTTTCCAGCGTCTCGACCAGTTCCGGGGTCAGCCCGCCCGGGGCAAGCGCAAGATCGAGCAGCATCGACTGATGGGCCATCGCGGCGATAACCGTCGATCCAAGCTGCGCATCAAGCCAGTCACTTAGCGGATCGAGCTGATCAGGGGCGATGGTCAGACCAGCCGCCATCGCGTGACCGCCGCCTGCAATCAGCAAGCCGCTTTCACTCGCAGCGATGATTGCTGCGCCAAGGTCTACTCCCGCGATCGACCTTCCAGAGCCTTTGCCATTGCCATCCGGATCGGCGTCCAGTGCGATCACTAGCGTCGGCTTGCCCGTCTTTTCCTTGATACGTCCGGCGACAATGCCGATCACCCCGGGATGCCAGCCACGCCCCGCGACGACCAGCACAGCGCGATTATGCTGACGGTCAAGCTGCGCCTCGGCTGCCTCCTGGACTTCGGCTTCGATCACGCGGCGCTCTTCGTTAAGCTTGGAAAGCTTGGCGGAGATATCCTTTGCCTCGTCAGGGTCCTGAGTGGTCAACAGCCGCACCCCCAAGGTTGCCTCGCCAACCCGGCCACCGGCATTGATCCGTGGCCCCAGCGCAAAGCCAAGATCGCTGCAGGTTGGCGCGCGGGTCAGCCGACTGGCGTCGATCAGTGCGGCCATGCCGATATTCTCGCGCCGGGCCATCACTTTGAGTCCTTGCGCCACAAAGGCCCGGTTGAGCCCGTGCAACGCAGCGACGTCTGCAACTGTCCCCAGCGCCACCAGATCCAGCAGCGACATCAGGTCAGGCTCAGTCTTGCCTTCGAAAAAACCGCGCTGGCGCAGACAGCGCACCGTCGCAATGGCGAGCAGAAACGCAACTCCGACGGCGGCAAGATGGCCGTGTGCCGCGCCAATCCGACCTTCATCAAGCCTGTTCGGATTAACCAGTGCCACAGTCTTAGGAAGCAAAGCCGAGCATTTGTGGTGATCAACCACGATCACATCGACTCCGGCATCATGGGCCATAGCCAATGCTTCATGCGCCATCGCTCCGCAATCTACAGTAACAATCAGGCTGCTACCCTCCGCCGCGATCCGCACCAGCGCTTCGCCCGACGGGCCATAGCCTTCGAGCAATCTGTCCGGGATGTAGTATCGCGCGCTATGTCCCAGCATCCGCAGCAGGCGCACCAGCAGGGCGGCGCTGGTAGCCCCATCGACATCGTAGTCACCATAGATTGTAACCGTCTCGCCGGTCAGCACTGCTTGCACCAGACGCTCTGCAGCGACGTCCATATCGCGAAATTCAGCCGGATCGGGAAGAAAGCTGCGCAGAGTGGGGCTGCGGTGCCGGTCAAGATCTTCACGGTTCACGCCCCTGGCGAGCAGAAGCTGGGTAACGAGGTCTTCCTCCAGTCCGAAGCCTTGCTCCCCCACATCCATGTTACCGCCTCGCCAGCGCCAGACTCGTCCGCTGAGCGAGCGTTCAATACCAAGCAATGCGGGTGGAGATGAGGCCATCACCTTAGGCTAGCCGATCAAGGCGGCACAGCAAAGCGCAAGTGGAAGAGGCTGGGGATAGGATCAGCAGAGGCGGTCTGTAATTGACAATTACTCAGCATAGGTCTGCAACATGTCCACGCAAACATATCGAGGGTAGCAGCAGTGTTGGCAATCATCTGGCATAGCCGGACCGGCGCGGCGCAAGCGATGGCTGGAGCTGCCTATGCGGCGGCAAGCGACAAATCGCTCCTGATACCAGCCGAGGAGGCGACCGCTGAACAGCTTTTGGAAGCATCTGGTTACCTGTTTGTCTGCCCAGAGAATCTCGCTTCTATGAGTGGAACTATGAAGGAGATGTTTGATCGCTGTTACTACCCGCTGCTGGGCCAGGTTGAAGGGCGCCCCTATGCGACGGCTATTGCGGCTGGATCGGATGGGCGAGGGGCGCAGGCCCAGATTGATCGGATAGCAAAGGGATGGCGCCTTCGCCGGGTTGCCATGCCGCTGATCGCTAATCTCGGCGCGCAATCTCCGCAGGATATTCTCGCCCCAAAGCAGGTTTCGGCTCCGGATTTAGAACTTTGTGCCAGGCTAGGAGAAGCGCTGGCAGAAGGAATCTCACAAGGAATTTATTAGGCAGAATTTGCCTGATACATCCAAAGCAGAGCTAACCCGCATGGCAGGACTCGACGCGGCTGCCAGAATAGTGGCACTAGCGCTTTCGGACAAGAAGTTCGGAGGGAAACCATCGGCGTTCAAAACGACAAGGCTGGGCAGTCCGGACGAATACTCCTCTCGCTTGTATTTGCGAAGGGTAGCAGACCTGACTCTGATTGCCTGATTGATCTTGCGACCAAGGCTGGCGGAATGGATGGTCGATCCGTTGCCGGGTTTGAAGTCTCGCACCGCCCGATTTGTGCCGAAGGCTGGCTGGAATTGCTGGCGATGGGGCTTACTTTTGATTGCCGAGGGCTTGCTCCAGCAGAACCCATGCCGCTGCCGCCAGAAGGCCAGCTTCTTGGTCTGACACAGCCAGTGTTTGGTGAGGCGATTGGATTGGCACCCGGTCCGCATCTGGCGGCAGGCGGCCCGCTGATGCCAGTGATTCGCCTGCTGTGCGGACTGGGTGCAACCCTTGCCACGTTGCCGGGGGTGCTGGCGGTTTGCTGGGGTCCTGCCAAAAGCTGGATGTCGCCCGATTATTTTATCCGGGCGATCGCTGGTTGGCAGGCGGGCGGAGCATTCCCTGCGCTTGGTCTGACCACGCTAGAACGTGAAAGTAACGGAGCGCTCGCTTCGCATGGTCTCGATTATCTGATCGGGCAGGAACTTCGGTTTGAGCAAGATAGCAATCTGCTTCTTCCAGCTGCAACCCGTATTGCAGTGCGCCTGATCCACCAGATGGCTGAAGGCGGGGCAATAGGCTCTGCTACCGATTTGACCGGACCGGATGGGGAATCGTTAGTTGCAGTGCCGGTTCGCAACGGCCGGCAACTGCGGGTGATGCGCCGCCGATGAGCCAATCCTGCGGCGATCATAAGCGCTAGCCGGGATGGCGCAGTTGACCAGTTCGCCTAGCCTCAGGGCAGGCCTGTTCCGGCAGCGATTGTCGTTCCGATCGGTAAACCGCCGCGACACAGTGGGCTATGAACCCGGCTTGCAACGCCACCACCTGCTGCCGCGTCAGCTGCTTTCGCGCCGCTGTTTCGGAGCGATGCTAGAAACGGTCGGGACCGAGCGGATCGGATTTGATGACTTTCGCAGCAACGGACTGCTCCTACCCGCGAATGACACCGCGGCCCTGCGGATCGGCCTACCCCTTCATCGCGGGCCGCACCGGACGTTTAACGAACTGGTGATCGAACGCGTTGGCTAGATCGAGGCGGGCTGGTCGGCACAGCGGCTCCATGCACCTGAGGTGGCCCTGCTGGTAGCACAGCAACGACTGGCGCTGCTCCAGCGGGCGCTGCGCCGCCGGTTGCTTGATCAGCAGCGTCGCCGCTTCGCGCTTAATCGCCACGATCCTTTGGGCAAGGGCATCGATTTTGCCGAGCTTGACGCGATGGCAGATCAGCTTTGGCCGGAAACGGGATCCTAAACCAGCGCCAGCCCCGCCTTGCCCGCAAGTTCAGCGCGGGCGACGTTGTATTCTGCCTCGAGCCGGTCAACCCTCTGGGCCACAGTTTCAATCGCCTTGACCGCGCCGATCCCTTGGCCCGAACCCCAGATGTCCTTCCACGCCTTGGCCTTGGTGTTGCCGCCCGAGCCAAAGTTCATCGCGCTGGGATCGCTGACCGGAAGGTTGTCCGGATCAAGCCCAGCCGCGATGATCGACGGGCGCAGATAATTGCCGTGAACGCCGGTGAACAGGTTGGAATAAACGATGTCCGATGCATTGCCCGCCACCACGGCCTCCTTGTACCCGGCCATCGCATTGGCCTCTACGGTGGCTACCCAGGGCGTCCCGATATAGCCAAAATCCGCCCCCATCGCTTGCGCCGCCAGAACCGAGTGGCCGCAGGCGATCGAGCCCGACAGCGCAACCAGCCCGGTAAACCATTCGCGGATTTCCTGCATCAACGCGAAGGGTGAGAGCACGCCAGCGTGGCCGCCAGCCCCTGCGGCCACCGGAATCAGTCCGTCCGCGCCCTTTTCGATAGCCTTGTGGGCAAATCTGTTATTGATCACATCATGCAGCACAATTCCGCCCCAGCCATGCACCAGTTTGTTCAGATCTTCTCGCGCACCCAGCGAGGTAATCGTCAGCGGCACTTGCCACTTGGCGCAAACCTCGTAATCCTCTTCAAGCCGGTTGTTGCTCTTGTGGACGATCTGGTTGACCGCAAAGGGCGCGGCCGGTCGATCCGGATTGTCACGGTTATGCGCGGCCAGTTCCTCGGTGATCCGGTGGAGCCACTCATCAAGCATTCCCGATGGCCGCGCGTTGAGCGCCGGAAAGCTCCCGACAATTCCCGCCTTGCATTGGGCAATCACCAGTTCCGGCCCGGAAATGATGAATAGCGGGGCTGCGATTACAGGCAGACGGAGGCGGTCGAATGGGGCAGAGAGGGCGAACGAAGGGGGCAGCGGCATTGGGAGGCATTCCTTTAAGCGATCGGTTAAAGCCTATTATGGCTACGCCTACGGACTGTCGAGGGGGCTTGGTTGCGATTGGCAAGTGACCTAGCTAAACTGGTATGATACCTGTCCCAATACCTGTAACGATCATCGCCTTGTCGAGCGATACCGCTCACCGCTTTTCCAAGCAGCCGCTCAGCGCGCTGCGGTTGATCGCCGGGCTGGGTATCGAAGGCGACGCCCACGCCGGGATCACCGTCCAGCACCTCTCCCGCATCGCCAAAGACCCCGCCGCGCCAAACCTGCGTCAAATCCACCTGATCCACGCCGAACTGCTGGATGAGCTGGCTTCAAAGGGATTCGTGATCACGCCGGGCACAATGGGCGAGAATGTAACGACCCGCGGCATTGATCTGTTGGCGCTGGCACAAGGCACCAGGCTTCAGTTGGGGCGCGAGGCGGTGATAGAGATTACGGGCCTGAGAAATCCGTGCGACCAACTCAATCGCCTGGCTCCCGGCCTGATGAACGCAGTGCTGGATCGCGCAGAGGACGGTAGCCTGATCCGCAAATGCGGCGTCATGGCTGTAGTGGAGCAAGGCGGTGAGTTAAAAGTGGGGGATGCAATGGAAATTCGCTCTATCCCTTGCCCAAAAATGAAACTCGATGTGGTTTAGGCACTCCTAAACAAGTGTCAAAACCTGCTCGATGTCATAAACTCGCGCAGCGGTTCCTGCGAACAAAGCGTGCTTTTCCTTCGCACTCGCATTAGATACCAGACGCTTAAAGGCGTTCCACAGCGTGGCATAGCTCGCGCCCCATTTGTCGACCGGGTAGTTGCTTTCGAACATGCAACGCTCCGGCCCGAAGGCTTCGATGCAAGTTTCCACATAGGGGCGCCACATTGCCGCGAGGGATTCTGAAGTGAGGCCGGCCTCTGGGCCTTGCTCGGGCATCCCGCAGAACGGCATGGCGAGGCCGCCCAGCTTGACCGTGACATTAGGGCAGGTTGCCAGCTCGCGGATTGCGCTGCGCCACGGCTCGAACCGCTCATGCAGTCGGCCTTTGTAGGGGCCGACACCCAGCGGGGTGCCGCAGTGATCGAGTATGATGCTGGTATCAGGGAAGGCGCGGGCCAGCGCAACGACATCGCCCAGCTGCGGCTCTACCACCCAGGCATCAAAGCTGAGACCTTGTCGTGCGAGGTGTTTGAAGCCACTGCGGAATGCATCGCTGCCCATCAATCCTTGGGGATTGCGGCGCGGTGGGCCCAGCGTTTCCGGATCGGGATCCCATGCGGCGGCGTGACGGATGCCGCGGAACCGCCCACCGCCCGCTGCACCCAGCGCCTCCAGCACTGGGGCCGCGCCATCGCCCAGTGTCATGTCGGCATGGCCAATGATCGCGGCGCAGGGCCGAAAATCGCCATAGATCCCGCTTGCGCCTTGGGCCGCGACGCCATTGACGAATTCCACCTCGCCCACCGGTTTCAGGGCATTGCTGGCCCCGGCGCGATAGAAGGCACCGCATTCCATGAAGACCGTGGCGATCACGCGGTGGCCGCAGGTGGCATCGGCTCGAAGTTGATCGAAGGTGTAATAAGGCGTTCGCGCAACTGTAGCGATGAATGGATGGTGCGGCTCGGGAAAGGCACCCAGCAGCGGGCTTAGATCCCAAAGATGATGATGCGGATCGATGATCGGCAGATCGGGTTCGAGTATTGGTTCTTTCATGATCGCTCCAGCGCAATTCCCTGGTAGGGTAATGCAATAGACTATTGCACTGGCTGCGTGAGGCAAGCACCAAGCTGATTTGCATATCTGCTTGACCTTGCAAGGAAATGCGTGATCTTCTTGGCACATGCGCGAAAACGACGCTCGGGTCTGCAAGCGCGGGAGAATAGAGCCATGGCTGAAGATTGGTCTGTTAACGTCCTGAAATATGTCCCCGACGCCGATGCTGGCGTGATCAAGGCGATCGTTCGCTATTGCGGCATCGCGCTGCAAAAGCGTGACTCGTCGCTGGTGTCGTTTTTCGATTCGAAGGAAACTGACCGGGTGCGTGAGAATTTTCTCAAAAAAAAGCTTGGCTTGAGTCAGGCTGATGCCGTGCTGGATGAAGGTATCGCTGCAGTTGGCGCGCGGATGAAGGGAGAAAATTTCCGGAACCGGGTGACAGTCTATTATCTATTGGCCGATCACTTCGGGATGCTCTCGCTGTTTGGCGGTGTAGCCAAGGTGGCTGGTTCTGGCGCTGCTGCTGCGGCAGCTGTCGGTGCCGCGGCGCTGGGAGTTGCGGCGCTGGGCGATGGTGCTGTTACTGCGCCCGCGCCAGTTGCTGCGGTTTCGGCTCCAGCTCCTGCTCCCGCAGTGGCCCCGCAGGCGTTGTCTGGTCAAGCGGCGCAGGACGATGGAACTGGCGGCACAACCAACTGGTGGCCTTGGCTGCTGCTTGGTCTTCTGCTCGCCGCGCTGATCTGGTATCTATGGTGCCAGCGGAGCAAGGCTGACGATGCTGCTTCCGCAAGTGCAGCCGCTACCGCTCCGATGAGTGCCGGAACCGAAGCTGCCGCTGCCGTCGCTATCCCAGCTGGAGCAGGTGTGGTTTCGGGCGAGCGCGATGGCAAGCCGATGGTCACCGTCTACTTCGACACCGGCAAGAGCGCTGTTGCTCCGGCCTTTGGCGCGGCAGCGACAGGCTTGCAGAGCTACCTTGGCGCCAATGCCGGAAGCTCGCTCGCGGTGTCGGGCTTCAGCGATCCTTCTGGCAATGCTGCGGCCAATGCAGCGCTGTCGAAAACTCGGGCTGAGGCGGTGAAGACCGCGTTGGTTGCAGCGGGTATTGCCGATGCCTCGGTTGCATTGGTCAAGCCAGGGGCTGCGGTTGACAGCACCGTCACTGCCGAAAACGCCCGCCGGGTAGAAGTGACTGTCAAGTAAAGATCTGGCGCGTTGGCCGCTCGCTAGTTGCGGGCTGCCAACGCGTTTGCAGCGCTCAGCACCGCGCGGACACTGGCGGTGGCAACGTCCTCGTCGATCCCCACGCCCCACACCACTTGCCCATCGGGTCCGGCGCATTCGACATAGGCTGCGGCCCGCGCATCAGATCCCGCGCCCATCGCGTGCTCGGTATAGTCGCGCACTTCAAGGCTGAGTTCAAACGCCTCGGCGATCGTCGCGATTACCGACGAAATCAGTCCGTTGCCGCGCCCGCTGACGCTTTGTTCCTTGCCGCCCACGCCGATTTTACCGGCGAAGATCCGCGTCCCATCGGGCCCGCGCGTCTCGTCAAAATCGACCAGTTGAAAATGCTGCGGGGTGTTGAGGTGATAGCTGCGCTGGAACACCTCCCAGATATCCTCGGCAAACAATTCGCGCCCGGCCTTGTCGGCCAGTTCCTGCACATGGCCGGAAAAATGCGCCTGCATCTTCTTTGGTAACTTCAGCCCCTGATCCTGCTCCAGCACCCAGGCAAAACCGCCCTTGCCGGACTGAGAATTGACCCGGATCACCGCTTCATAGCTGCGCCCAAGGTCAGCCGGATCGATCGGCAGATAGGGCATTTCCCAGGTCAGATCGTTTTGCTGGTCGCGCGCCGCAAAACCCTTTTTGATCGCGTCCTGATGGCTGCCTGAGAACGAAGTATAGACCAGCTCACCCACATAAGGATGGCGCGGGTGTATTGGCAGTTGGTTGCAATATTCAACCGTTTTGGCGATGCCATCGATGTCCGAAAAATCGAGCTCCGGATCGATACCCTGCGTGTACATATTGAGCGCCATAGTCACCAGATCGCAGTTCCCGGTCCGCTCGCCATTGCCGAACAGACAGCCCTCGACCCGGTCTGCGCCCGCCAGTAGCCCCAGCTCAGCCGCCGCAATCCCGGTGCCGCGATCATTGTGGGTGTGGAGCGAGATCACCACGCTGTCACGGTTCGGGATCATCCGCCCGAACAGCTCGATCTGATCGGCATAGATATTGGGCATCGCGCATTCGACCGTCGCGGGCAGGTTGAAGATGATCGGATGATCGGGAGTGGGGGCAAGCACCTCCATCACTGCCGCACAGACCTCGACAGAGAATTCGACCTCGGCGGTGGAGAATGTCTCAGGTGAATATTCGAAATGCCAGTCGGTCGCGGGATACTTCGCCGCTTGATCGCGCATCACCTTTGCTCCATCGATCGCGATCTGCTTCACCTCAGCCTGCGACATTCCGAACACGATCCGGCGCCATGCGGGGGAAACTGCATTATACAGATGGACGATTGCCCGCCGCGAACCTTCAAGGCTGGCAAATGACGTCTCGATCAGATCGCGGCGCGACTGGGTCAGCACCTGCACCGTCACATCATCCGGCACCCGGCCCGAACGGACCAGATCAGCGATAAAGTCGAAATCGGTTGAGCCAGAGGCTGGAAAACCGACTTCGATCTCTTTGGCACCGATTTTCAGCAACAGATCGAAAAACCGCGTCTTCTTCTCCGCGCCCATCGGATCGATCAGCGCTTGATTGCCATCACGCAGGTCGGTTGAAAGCCAGCGCGGAGCCTTTTCGATCACGCGCGAGGGCCACTGCCGATCAGGCAAATTGATCGAGGGGAAAGGCCGGTACTTTGCCGCGGGATTGGTGAGCATGGTCATGATGATGTGATTTCCGGAAACTGGATTCTGCAACTTAGGGCGGTTAATCTTCCCCTGAGCGCCGCAGCGCACCGAGGTAAGGCACGCCAACTCACGCCCAAGGGCGGATAAGTCGCAGGGTTAGGCCTAGTGAGCGGATCATGGCGCAATCCTATGATGGGTGAGGACGGGCTTGTAAAGACTTTGCATTCTTCCCGAGTCGAGGAGGATCGTACCCCGCACTAATCTTTCGAACTCTGCTCCCAAGTAGCATGGAAGCATTAGAAGGCTTTCAACCTCAGACACGCATAGGCCGCTTGCCGCTCAGCCGGGATCGGTTCATCGCAAGACGCGCCCGAACTGCCCGGACAACCAAGGGGCTTGCAGGGATTGTTCATGTGGTAGACAGGTTGAGTTGAACAGGCCGGGTCAGCTGGGGCGTTTGAAGGAGTAACTTGATGCGTGTCATTTCCAAAAGGTCAGGAGCACTAGTTCTGATCGCCATGCTTACTGCGCCAGCTGCAAGCAGCTTGTCAGCGCAGCAGCAGGTTGCGGCGGACCCCACGATTATCGTAAATGCGCCAGTGATGACCGCAGGGCCCGACGTCAAAGGCGTCATCTCGGCGCGCAACGGCGACAAGCTGAAAGTGACCGCAGCCGATGGCACCAGCACGATTATCGCGATCAATGATGCTACCAGGATCAAAGCCAGCGGCGGCCTGTTCAGTGGCGGTCGCAGCAAGTTTAATGCAGATTCGCTGCTCAACGGCCTGCCAGTTAGCGTCAAAACATTACAACCGGTCAATGGGCAAGCAGCCGATGGGCAATCGGGCGACGGTCTGGTGGCAAGCCAGATCAGTTTCAGGGCCAACGACCTTAAAACCGCAACAATGATCCGCAACGGCACCAATCAGCGGTTCGATGAACAGACCGCAGCAACAGAGGCGCTGCGCGGCCGCATGGGCGATATCGACAAGTATAATATCAAGGGCACAACCAATGTGTATTTTGCAACTGGCAGGGCTGTGCTGTCTGCCAATGCCAGAGCCGATCTCTGCGCTGCGGCAACCGCTGCCGAGGCGACTGACAACGCCCTGATGCTGGTGGTTGGCTACACCGATTCGGTTGGGAGCGAGGAATATAACCAGGTGCTGAGCGAAAAGCGGGCCAGCAGCGTCATCAATTATCTTCAGCAGGCCTGCCGTTGGAAACCCTATCGTATGCTGACCCCCACCGGGATGGCCGAATCGGACCCGCTGGCAAGCAATGATACCGAAGCAGGCAAAGCCCAGAACCGCCGCGTTTCGGTGAATATCTTGGTCAGCAAGGGCCTTGATGGTTTATGAGACGCGGGCTTGGCGCACGCTGCGATTTTAGGCAGGCGATGTTTAGGTTAAACTAAGCACTCCCCCAAACTCCAAAATCCCTTACTGTCTAACCATGAACCAAGTCCGCCCCTTCACCCCCGCAATTCCGCAATCCCAGCTGGACGACCTCAACGCCCGGCTCGACAACACCCGCTGGCCGGAGAGCGAGGCGGTGGCGGACTGGTCGCAGGGCGTGCCGCTGGCGGCCTTGCAGGACTTTGTCGCCTATTGGCGCGAGGGCTATGACTGGCGGCGGTGTGAGGCGCGGCTTAATTCTCTGGGGCAGTTCATCACAGAAATCGAAGGGCTGGACATTCACTTCCTCCATATCCGTTCGCCCCACGAAAACGCCACGCCGCTGATCATGACCCATGGCTGGCCGGGGTCGGTGATTGAATTCATGGAGGTGATCGAGCCGCTCACCAATCCCACCGCGCATGGGGGCCGGGCCGAGGATGCGTTTCATCTGGTGATCCCGTCGCTGCCGGGCTTCGGCGTTTCGGGCAAGCCGAGTGCTACCGGCTGGGGGGTGGAGAAGATCGCCCGCAGCTGGGGGACGCTGATGGCGCGGCTGGGCTATGATCGCTGGGTGGCGCAGGGCGGCGATTGGGGCTCTGCGGTGACCAGTTCGATCGGGGCGCAAAATGTTGCAGGCTGCGCGGGCATCCATCTCAACATGCCGATCGGCCGGCCGACGCCCGAGGATCTGGCCAATCCCTCGCCTGCAGAGCTCAAAGCCATGGGCGCGCTCAAGCATTATCAGGATTGGGATTCGGGCTATTCCACCCAGCAGCGCACCCGGCCGCAGACGGTCGGCTATGGGCTGGTCGATAGTCCGGTGGGCCTCGCGGGCTGGATCTATGAGAAGATGTGGGCCTGGACGCATAACAATGGCGCGCCCGAGGATGCACTGAGCCGCGATGCGATGCTCGACAATATCATGCTCTATTGGCTGCCCGCGACCGGCGCCTCATCGGCGCGGCTTTATTGGGAGAGCTTCGGCAGTTTTGCAGGGCGCGAGATCACGCTGCCGGTGGCGGTGAGCGCGTTCCCGAGGGAAATCCTGCCGACCCCGCGCAAATGGGCCGAGCGGGATTGCAAGAACATCGTCCATTGGGGCGAGCTGGATGCGGGCGGGCATTTCGCCGCGTGGGAACAACCCGAGGCGTTTGTGCGCGAACTGCGGACCGCGTTTGGGTTGATGCGGTAGGCGAGGCGAGGTTGGCGCGCGTGCTTCGACAGGCTCAGCATGAGCGGGTGTCTTACCAAGATCCGCCCGGCATAAGTGGGCCCAGGAAAAAGACCCGCTCAGCCTGAGCTTGTCGA
>JANOKC010000180.1:0-1876 GCA_031419035.1 Novosphingobium sp.
CGCTCTTGTTCCACTCAACCCACAAGCACGACTCCACAGGCTTAGATTTTCATGTGCGTCATAAGGCCATCGCCCTGTATTGGGATCCAAAGGATAAATAGGATGGCGAGTTCGATCTGAATCGCCAATGCCACTGTTGGCACGATGCAGCTCAGCTGCGCCCCCCTGGCATGGTTCCTCCCTGGCTCCGTTTGTATGCGGGGGGGCGCAGCGTGGCATTTCGCTAGCGACAGGCACTTTCACCGGGGAATCCAGGCGGAAGCCACCTGCCGCACGATTTTGGGAAAAGCGACTCAATATCAAAGGCTTGCGGAATCACGACCTTGGCGCGCTGGATTCTTTTGCGGAATCCAGGGAATCCAATTTGTAGAAGCCACCTCACCGCAATCCAGCCAGTGGAAGCCACCTGCCGGGAAGCCATTGAATCCGCGTGCATTTTCCGTTTGACAAAGCTGCCCCCCTTGACCTACCCCTTCATCATCGAAGAATTGCGCCCGGAGGATAACCCTCGCGGGCGCTTTCGTTTTTACCATATAGCGGATTACGTTCCGTTGGCATCGCCTAGCGCGCTTCGGCATGTCCGCCTGCCCGAGAGAGCCACCCCATGGACCTGGTTTTTGCACCGAGCCAGATCGAAACCTGGCCGCTCGACCGGCTGCGCCCCTATGCCCGCAACGCCAAGATCCACGGCACAGACCAGGTTGCCAAGATCGCGGCCAGCATGGCCAAGTTCGGCTGGACCGTGCCGTGCTTGGTGGCTGACGATGGCGAACTGATCGCCGGGCACGGCCGGGTGTTGGCCGCCATCATGCTTGGGCTGAAAGATGTGCCGGTGATCCGGCTCAGCCACCTAGACGAGTCCGAACGCAGGGCCTACCGCATCGCCGACAACAAGCTGACCGAGCTGGGCGAATGGGACGAGGCGATGTTGCGCGACGAGATCGCGGGGCTGCTGGCCGAGGATTTTGACCTGTCGCTGCTTGGCATCGCCGACGAGGATCTGGACGCCCTGCTGCGCGATCCTGATCAGGTGGAAGGCGGCGCGGTCGAGGGCGAAGATGACATTCCCGAGCCGCCGGTCACGCCGGTGTCGGTGCAGGGCGACCTCTGGCAACTCGGAACGCACCGCCTGATCTGCGGCGACAGCACGTCTGCCGATGTGGTCGGGCGGCTGCTAGGCGATGTGAAACCGCTATTGATGGTGACCGACCCTCTCTACGGAGTGGAATATGACCCGTCCTGGCGCAATCAGGCGGGCGCGGCCAAGACCAAGCGCACCGGCAAGGTGCTAAATGACGACCGGGCCGATTGGCGCGAAGCGTGGGCGCTGTTCCCCGGTGACGTCGCCTATGTATGGCATGGTGCGCTGCACTCCTCGACAGTAGCCGAAAGCCTGATTGCGGCGGGTTTCGCTGTGCGTTCGCAGATCATCTGGGCAAAGGACCGGCTGGTGCTCAGCCGCGGCGACTATCACTGGCAGCACGAACCCTGCTGGTATGCTGTCAAGAAGACCGGCAGGGGCCATTGGGCCGGCGACCGCAAGCAGACGACGCTGTGGCACATCTCCGGCAAGGACCAGGACGCCGCCACCGTGCACGGCACGCAGAAGCCGGTGGAATGCATGCGCCGCCCGATCCTGAACAACTCCAGCCCGGGCCAAGCGGTGTATGAACCCTTCATGGGATCGGGCACCACGCTGATCGCAGCGGAAACCACGGGCCGTATCTGCTTCGGGATCGAGTTGAACCCGGCCTATGTCGATGTGGCCATCGAGCGCTGGCAGTTGTTCACCGGCGCCAACGCTGTCCTGGCAGACACCGGCGAGACCTTTGCCGATCTGAAGGCCAAGAGGCTGGCGGCATGAATGCGCCCCTTT
>JANOKC010000181.1:0-2435 GCA_031419035.1 Novosphingobium sp.
GTGGATATTCGGCTGGATGAAAAACGGCTGGAAGAATTCCCAGAAGAAGCCAGTGCTCAATTCAGACCTTTGGATCGCGCTGCAGGAAGCCGCAAAACCCCACCGGATCGACTGGATCTGGGTCAAAGGCCACGACGGCCATCCCGAAAACGAACGGGCAGACCAGCTGGCCAGCAACGCGGCGCTGCGTCTCTAGAGTGTGATTCGTTAGGTAAACCGCGCCGGACTGTACGGAGCCGGATCGACCGCACCACCGCTCGATCCGGTTAAAAGCGCAACCGCCAGATCAGCGGCCGCCGGAGCGGTCTGAATGCCGAACCCGCCTTGCCCGGCAAACCAGAAGAACCGCGGCTCAGCCGGGTCAAAGCCGTAAACCGGCAGCCGGTCGGGCGCGAAACTACGCAAGCCTGCCCAGCGGTGTTCAACCCGTTCTATCTCCCAATCGGTCACTTCTCCAAACCGTGCGATAGCTGTGGCGACGTCAAGTTCTTCGGGCGCGGCATCGCAAGGCGCAGTAGCGACCTCGTCATGCGGGCTAAGCCAGAGCCGCCCAGCTTCGGGCTTGAAATAGAACTTCTCATCCAGATCAAGCACCAGTGGCAAATCGCTGGGGGGCGCAGGCGCGGTGCGCAGCTGCGCCACGGTGCGGCGATAGGGCGTGATCCCCAGCCCGCGCATTCCAGCCATTTGCGCAACGCCATCAGCCCAGGCCCCGGCAGCATTGACCAGCACCCCGCAGGTCAGGCGGCGGTCATCAGCCAGGGCCAACTCCCAACCATTTGCGGTAACCTCAGCAAGGACGAGCCGGGCCGAACACAGCAGCTCTACCCCGCCGCGCCGGGCATCGCGCAGCCAATGCTGATGCAGTGCGGCAACATCGATGTCGCTGCAATCAGGCTCTAGCGCGCCCAGCGTCCAATCATCGCGCAAGCCGGGGATCCGGGTAAGCAGCCTGTCACGGTCCAGCATTTCGACCCGCACACCCAGTTCGCTGAACTGCTCGGCAAAGCGGTTAAGCCTTGCTTCGGAGCCGCGCCGCGCAATCGTCAATGCTCCGCGATCGCCAAGAAAGCCGTTATCGCGCAGGAATGGACCCGAAGCACAAGTCAGCGGGACCACGCCAGGACCGCCATAGCTTTCGGTCCAGAAGGCCGCTGACCGTCCGGTTGAATGATAACCCGGGCTGGCCTCGGCCTCGAGCAGCAAGACACTGCCGTGCCTTGCAAGGCCGGCAGCGAGCGAAGCGCCTGCAATCCCGGCACCCACAACAATATAGTCAAACCTGATTGTCATCGCACGGATCAGTTAGCCACTGGTGCATTGCGATCAAGGAATTCATCAATCGCTGCCAGCGCGACCGCGCGGACACCGTCGTCCTCTCGCAAGATTTCATGCCGCGCTTCCGTGCCAAACCTGATCAATTCACCCCGCCCCAGGCGCGGCACCGCGCGGGCGATCGCGGCAAAGCTGACCAGCTTGTCATGGTCACTCGCCAAAACCAGCACCGGCGATTTGATCGCTTCGAGCCGGCCCGCCCGCTCCAGCCCGCGCATTGAGGAATAAGAACGTTCGACCCAGCCCCAGCTGCCCGGCCCCATTACCACTTGGGGCCGCTTCTCGCGCCAGAACAGCTCGTCACCATAGCGCGCCGGATCATGCGTCAGCAGCTGCTCACGCGAAGCGGGAACCTGTCCGGGTTTGTCATTCCACTTCCATGCGGGCCGGCGCGGATCACCAAGGAGGGTCATCAGCCGCGCTGCGGCTTGCATCAGCCAATTGGGCAGGGTGCTGCTGACAAGGCCCAGCATCGGCGCGCAAAGTACCGTCGCTGCAGGATCGAGCTTACCCTCAGCCAGCCCGCGCAACACCAGATGGCCGCCCATTGAGTGGCCCACCAGCACATGAGGACCGGGAGTCTGCACCTGCCATTGCGTCCAAAAGCTGGCCAGATCGCCCACCCATGTCGCAAAATCATCGATATGGCCGGTGACTGAATCATATCCAAGCCTGCCCGAGCCCCCCTGCCCGCGCCAGTCCAACGCGGTTACGAGCCAGCCCTTGCGATGCCAATTGTCCAGCGATTCGAGATATTTTTCATAAAAATCTCCGCGCCCCGGCACGAACAGAATCGAACCACGGCAGGTTGGCGGTTTGATCGCGAGGTCAGTCCGGGGCCAGTCGATCCGCCGGATTGGCGCGCCATCAACGGCGGCCCACAGCGATTCTTCGGCCCCGGCTGGAATGGTGCGACGATCAATATCTGGCTGCGCTGCTGAGTCATTTAGCTGGTGTTGGCTCAATTGGATAATTCCGACTTCTCGGGGTTGGTTACTTTTTGGTAAGCCCTGCCAACTACACACGCTCTCAAGACCAGGGGGCGGACATGCCAGACGGATATTTTTCTTACGGATTGCTGGGGGCATTGGCAATTGCAC
>JANOKC010000182.1:0-3751 GCA_031419035.1 Novosphingobium sp.
CAACAAGGGCGCCTACCCCAATGCGCGCTGCTTTGCCGGGCACAATGGCCCCAAGGACATCACGGTGTGGTGTTCCAACGATTACCTCGCGATGGGCCAGCACCCCAAGGTGATCGCCGCGATGGAAGAGGCGCTCAATGACGTCGGCGCCGGCAGTGGCGGCACCCGCAACATCGGCGGCAACACCCATTACCACGTCGATCTGGAAGGCGAGCTGGCAGACCTGCACGGCAAGGACGGCGCGCTGCTGTTCACCAGCGGCTATGTCTCCAACGATGCGACGCTGTCCACCCTGGCCAAAATCCTGCCCGGCTGCGTGATCTTTTCGGATGAGATGAACCACGCCAGCATGATCGCCGGGATCCGCAATTCAGGCGCGGCAAAGAAGGTGTTCCGCCACAATGATCTGGCCCACCTCGAAGAACTGCTGGCCGAGACCGATCCGGCGGTGCCCAAGCTGATCGCATTTGAGAGCGTCTATTCGATGGAAGGCGATGTCGCCCCGATCCACGCGATTTGCGACCTCGCCGACAAATACAACGCGCTGACCTATATCGACGAGGTTCACGCGGTCGGCATGTATGGGCTGCGCGGCGGCGGCATTTCCGAACGCGACGAGGCCGCGCACCGGATCACCATAATCGAAGGCACGCTGGGCAAGGCGTTCGGAGTGATGGGCGGGTATATTGCCGCCGAAAGCCGGATCATCGACGTGATCCGCAGCTATGCCCCCGGGTTCATCTTCACCACCAGCCTGTCACCCGTGCTGGTCGCAGGCGTGCTGGCCGCCGTGCGCCACCTCAAGGCTTCATCCGAGGAACGCGAGGCCCAGCAGGCCTCTGCCGCGCTGCTCAAGCAGTTGTTCCGCGATGCCGGGCTGCCGGTGATGGATTCCACCACCCATATCGTCCCCCTGATGGTCGGCGATCCGATCCGCGCCAAGCAGATCAGCGATATTCTGCTCGCCGAATACGGCGTTTACGTCCAGCCAATCAACTACCCGACAGTCCCGCGCGGAACGGAGAGGTTGCGGTTTACGCCGGGGCCAGCGCATACCCCAGCGATGATGCAGATGCTGACCGGGGCGCTGGTGGAGATCTGGGACAGGCTGGAGTTGGCGAGCGTTAGGGCGGCTTGAGAATCCAATTTGCCACCCTTCAGGGGAGGGCAATCGCATAAGCCCAATTGTCTGCAATCTCATCACCCTGAACTCGTTTCAGGGCCCATCATGCCGCAAGCCCGGAGCTGGCCAAAAAGGCGCAAGCTGCGAGGATTTCGCCCGAATACCAAGCTCTGGGTGGGCCGAAAGATGGGTCCTGAAACAAGTTCAGGATGACGGAAAATAGGAGTTGAGGTGAATATGCGATAGCCCCCTCCTCTTCAGGGGAGGGGCAGCGAGACTTGGCAGCTCTGCTGCCTAGTCGCAGCAGGGTGGGGCCTCTCCTCCCACGCGACGACGCGCGACAATCAAAACCCCACCCCAACCCCTCCCCTGAAGCGGAGGGGCGAGCGTAGCTCAACAGGAGGGGCGAGAGTTTAGTATTGTGTCTCAGGAACTTCTCGGAACTTCCGAAGTCGGTCAGGGAATGAGTAGTTCGATGGGCGCGAATACTTCGCCCGTTTCGGCGGCTCGGCGAACCTTAAGGGCAAGCAAGCGATCAATTCCTATGTTGCGATCAAGTGCCTTATAGATATCGCGGCCATCCATTCCGATTACGCGCTTGCCGCGACCAAATGCTGTGAGTCCTACCTCGGTAAATCCGCCAAAACTGATAAATAGACCGCGGGCCCATGTCGCTTTTTGGTCTATTTTTCCATGGAATGTGTGAAGTTCTGCTGCACCGATTTTTCGGTTTAGCCATTTTGCTTCTACCAGATATATTTCGCTGTTAAGTTCGAAACTTCCGTCAATCTGCTCACCAACTAAGCTGAATGGTTCACGGGCCCTTAGGCGAAAGGCATCAAAAAGGTCGGTAAGAAAGCGTTCAAATACGTAGCCTCGATTTTGCGGTTCAAGATTCCTAATCGCGATTAAGCGATCAGATAAGCGGTCAAAGTCAATCGCGTCGAGAACGGGCGCTGGCACCACGTTAATCGGCGACTGTGGAGCAGCGCCTTCGAGTTTCGCAATCAATGCGGTAATGTTCTGAGCTGCACGTGGGGATGTATCCGGGAAATGCGAGGGCCTCAATGCTTCCCGATGCTCCCAAAGAATGCGCAAAGTGCGGGCCGCCGTGCCGTCATCGACTTGCCCAAGGAAACAGCGCAGCCGCTTACCCTTTGACGTGCCATCGACCGCGTACTCCGGTGCATCGATGTCAATGTCGAGTTCTCGGGCGAAGAAGTCAGTAAATGTTCGATTGGAGAAATCGAGAACGTACCCCTTTTCTCCACCCCGAAAAATTTCGTCGATCAAACTGAGCTCGATCGAACGCAAGCTATTCATTTGCTGATATCCCTCAAATCGAATTCCGGGGACACGTATTCCGGGCACACAACACTAATTAGTCAAATCCCCCACCCCCCTCAGCGCAGGCTCACCACATTATCGCTCGACCTCGGATCACGCCGATCACCCCTGTAAAGGCTGGCCATTGGCTCGTCCTCCACGGTAATCGCCACCGCCTGGCCAAAGCCGTTGAACGCGGTTTTCATCGCGGCACCGTAGGCGCCGAGCATGCCGATTTCGATATAGTCACCGGCCTTGATGTCTGCTGGCAGCATGAAGGGGCCCTTCATGAAATCGGCATCGTCGCAGGTCGGGCCGTAGAATGAGAAGCCCTCCTGGGTCTCGCTGCGCCCGTCCGCAAGGCAGTTCACCGGGAAGCGCCAGCCGACATGCGCCGCATCATACAGCGCGCCATAGGCGCCGTCGTTGATGTACAGTTCATCCCCCCGGCGCTTTTCGACGCGGACGATAAGCGAATTATATTCCGCCGCCAGCGCCCGGCCCGGCTCGCACCACAGCTCTGACGAATAGGAGATCGGCAGCGATTCCGACGCGCGGTGGATCACATCGAAGTAATCTTCCAGCGGCGGCGGCTCCATCCCCGGATAGATCGAGGGAAAGCCTCCGCCGACATCGATGATGTCCACGGTAACTGCCGCATCGACAATCGCGGCGCGGACCCGCTCCATCGCCTGGACAAAGGCGAACGGGGTCATTGCCTGGCTGCCGACGTGGAAGCAGATCCCCAGGCTGTCCGCCACCTGACGGGTCGCCTGAAGCAGCGGCGCGGCGTCGGCCAGATCGATCCCGAACTTGGCGGCAAGGCTCAGCTCAGAATAGTCGGACGAAACCCGCAGCCGGACGCAGAGCGAAAGGTCTTCGGCCTGACCCGTCGCGGCAACAATCTTGTCGAGCTCGTCCAGCGAATCGAGGCTGAACACCCGCACGCCGTGGGCCTTGTAAGCCTCTGCAATGGCGCTGGCGGTCTTTACCGGGTGCATGAAGCACAGCACCGCCTGAGGCAGCGTCGCACGCACCAGGCGCACTTCTGCAATCGAGGCCACGTCGTAATGCGTCACCCCAGCATCCCACAGTACCTGCAGCAGATCGGGTGAGGGATTGGCCTTTACCGCATAGAGCGATTTGCCCGGAAACTTCTCTGTAAAGAAGCGGGCAGCACGCGCCGCTGCATGCGGGCGATTGAGGATAACAGGTTCGTCCGGCGCGAGCGCGCGAACTACAGCTGGTGCGTCGTGATGATGGTGCAACTCAAGGGACCCCCAAACGGATAGTTTCAAAAAA
>JANOKC010000183.1:0-33463 GCA_031419035.1 Novosphingobium sp.
GCGGTGAGGCTTTGCCCTCCCTAACAGCCCGCACCTTGGCATGCGTCAAAGACTATGGCGACCGTAGCTCAGTTGGTTAGAGCGCCGGTTTGTGGTACCGGAGGTCGGGGGTTCGAGACCCCTCGGTCGCCCCAGTCTTTCCGCGATAGGCGTGCCTCAAATGGAGGTGCGTGTGCCCGCTTTCTGGGAAGAGTCCGATTTTGACGATCACGAGCTGGTCCAGCTGGTGCATGATCGCGCCTCAGGGCTGACCGCGATTGTCGCGCTGCATTCCACCCATCTTGGCCCCGGTGCTGGTGGCACCCGGTTCTGGCATTATGCCGATGGTGGACAGGCGGTGCGCGATGCACTGCGGCTGTCGCGTGGCATGAGCTACAAGAACGCCATGGCCGGTCTGCCGATGGGCGGCGGCAAGGCGGTGATCCTGGCTGATCCGGGCCGCACAAAAACCCCGGCAATGCTTGCCGCTTTTGGCGATGCAATCGAGGGTCTGGGCGGGCGCTATGTCACCGCCGAAGACGTGGGTATGGGCGAGGCCGATATGGTCGCGGTGGCCAAGCGCACGCGCCATGTCACCGGCCTGCCCAATACTGACAGCGATGCAGCTGGCGGCGATCCGGGTCCGTTTACCGCTATCGGTATCTATCACGGCATCAAGGCGGCGGTCGCCTTCAAGCTTGGTAAGGATAGCCTTTCAGGCATCCACGTTGCGGTGCAGGGCACTGGCAGCGTTGGCGGCGGCCTGTCGCGGCTGCTGGCGCAGGATGGTGCAAGGCTGACCCTGGCCGACATCAATGCCGAACGCGCCGCTGCTTTGGCCAGCGAGCTTGGCGCCGCAGCGGTAGCCGCTGAGGCGATCATGGACATCGCTTGCGACGTATTCAGCCCCAATGCACTGGGCGCTATCCTGGACGATAGCGGTGTCGCGCGGATCAATGCCTCGATCGTGGCGGGCGGGGCCAACAACCAGCTTGCGCGGCCAGAACATGGCCCGGCCTTGGCGGCGCGTGATATTCTTTATGCGCCTGACTATGTCATCAATGCGGGCGGGATCATTGCGGTCACTCTGGAGTATCTGGCGCGCCAATCGGGACAGCACTGCGCAATCAAGGAAGTTCACGCCCGGCTGGAACAGATCCCGGCGCGGCTGACTGCGATATGGCAGGAAAGTGATGCGTCTGGTCGCTCGTCTGATCAGGTTGCTGATGCGATGGCCCAAAAGCTGATTGGTCGCTGATCAGGCGGTAATCGTGCTTGCCGGAACAGGCCGCAACTGCCAAAGCCCGCAGACATTCTGATCGCCGGATTTTCATGCACGGTTTCGCCAATCCCGCCCGTTTTCTGCGCATTGCGCGGTGGCTGACACCGTTGCTGCTGCTGAGCGGCATTGTTATCGCGGGCGCTGCGCTGGCCTGGGGTCTGTGGCGTGTTCCGCCCGACCAGCTTCAGGGCGAGACTGTGCGGATTCTGTTCATTCATGTCCCTTCAGCGTGGCTTGGCATGGGCGGCTGGACCGCTTTGGCGATTGCAAGCCTGGTTGAGCTGGTTTGGCGGCATCCACTGGCGGGTATAGCGGCTCGGGCTATCGCGCTTCCCGGTGCAGTATATACGGCGATCTGCCTTGCCACCGGCTCGTTGTGGGGCCGTCCGGCCTGGGGCAGCTGGTGGGTGTGGGACGGACGGCTGACCAGCATGCTGATACTGCTGTTCCTGTACTTCGGCTATATGGCGCTGGCAGATGCGGCGCAGCGCGATGGGCAGGGCAACACCCGTGTCGCGGCAATATTCGGGCTGGTCGGCGCGGTCAATGTGCCGATCATCAACCGTTCGGTGGTGTGGTGGAACAGCCTGCATCAGCCGCCGAGTATCACCATGGGCAATTCGGCGATCGACGCTGTTTTCCTGTGGCCGCTGCTGGCTGCGATGATCGGGTTCTCGCTGATCTTCGGCGGCGTTGTGCTGGCCCGGATGCGGGAGATCCTGGCGGATGTTCAGGCGGATGCGCGGCTGCGCCGAATGGCGATGGAATAGGCATGCGCGAAGCCCTTGATCCCTGGAGCTTCATTTGCGCGGCCTATGCGCTGGGCGTAGGCGGAACCGCGCTGATGATCGGCTGGAGTTGGCTCGCAATGCGCCGGGCAGAGGCTCGCCGCGACCAGTCGAGGGGCAAATGAACGCTCTCAAGGCCAAGCACCAGCGGCTTATCCTGCTGCTCATCGCTGTGGCGGCACTGATCGGCGCCGCTTTGCTGGCAGCATGGGCGCTGCGCAACCAGGCTTCCTATTTTTATGTCCCGAGCGAAATTATCGCTGACCGGCCTGATCCAACGCGCGGCGTGCGGCTGGGCGGGATGGTAGAGCGCGGCTCGCTTAAAACCGCAGCAGACGGTTTTACCGTCAATTTCATTGTCGGTGATGGCAAGGCCCGCGTTCCGGTGCGCTTCAGCGGAATTGTCCCCTCGCTGTTCGTGGAGGGATCGGGCGTGGTGGCTGAGGGCAAGCTGGGCGCAGACGGCACCTTTGTGGCCGACAATCTGCTCGCCAAGCATGACGAGAAATATGTGCCGCGCGAGATGAAGGACATGACCGAGCAGCAGGCCCGCCAAACCGTGGCCGAAACACGATGATCGCCGAGCTTTCCTTTTCCCAAAAGTCCCCCTCCCGCTTGCGGGAGGGGCTAGGGGTGGGTCCCTTCAGACCCGACATGGCGCAAGTTCGGACTGACCCACCCCCGTCCCCTCCCGCAAGCGGGAGGGGAGAAGCATGATCGCTGAACTGGGTCTTGCTGCACTTTGGCTCGCTGCTGCGCTGGCCGGGCTGCAACTGATCGCTGGAACATTGGCGCTGACTTCGCGCGGGCAGGGGTTGTCGGGCATCGTCCGCCCGGTGGCGATTGTGCAGGGTCTGCTCGCCGCTGTCGCCTTCGTCGCGCTGATTGTGCTGTTTTGTCAGACCGATCTGTCGGTGAAACTGATTGCGATGAACTCACACTCGGCCAAGCCGTTCCTGTATAAGTTCGCTGGGACTTGGGGCAACCACGAAGGCTCGATGCTGCTGTGGGTGACGGTGATGGGGCTTGCGGGCGGGTTTGTCGCGCTGGTCGAACGGCGCCTGCCAGAACCTGCCATGCTGGCCACGTTGGCGGGGCAAGCATATGTCAGTCTTGGGTTTTATGCTTTCCTGCTAATGTCCTCCAACCCGTTTGAGCGTCTGCTGGTCCCGGCGACTGAAGGCCAGGGGCTTAACCCGTTGCTCCAGGATCCCGGCCTCGCTTTCCATCCGCCGACGCTTTACCTCGGCTATGTCGGACTGTCGGTGGCATTCAGCTTTGCGATTGGTGCACTGGTCACCAGTGAGGTTGGCCCCGCCTTTGCCCGGGCGATGCGGCCCTGGGTGCTGGGTGCCTGGATATTCCTGACCCTGGGGATCGCCGCTGGCTCCTATTGGGCCTATTATGAACTTGGCTGGGGTGGCTGGTGGTTCTGGGATCCAGTGGAGAACGCCAGCCTGATGCCGTGGCTGGCAGCAACGGCGCTCCTTCATTCGGTCAGCGTTCTGGCCGCCCGCAATGCGCTGCGGGCATGGACGGTGATGCTGGGCGTAGTCGCATTTTCAATGTCGATGGTCGGTACTTTTCTGGTTCGCTCGGGCATCCTGACCAGCGTTCATGCCTTCGCGGTTGATCCAGAGCGCGGCACATTTATCCTTGGCCTGCTGGTGATCAATATCGGCGGGGCATTGGTTCTATTTGCACTCCGCGCCTCAACCGTGACCGAAGGTGAGCGCTTTGCAGTGACCAGCCGGGAAGGCGCTTTGGTGGTCAACAATGTCATGCTTTCCGCCACGTTGGGCATCGTGCTGATCGGCACGCTTTACCCGTTGCTGGCCGAGTCGCTGGGAGCCAAGGTTTCGGTCGGACCACCCTATTTCAACCCGATGACGGCGATTTTCGTCCTGCCGATGCTGGTGGTCATGGCAATCGGGCCGCTGCTGCGCTGGCGCGGCGATAGTTTTGCGCGGGTTCGAGCCTCGCTGGTCGTCCCGGCGCTGCTAGTGGTGCTGGTAATCATCGGCCTGTTGTCCCAAGCAAGCATCGGCTTGCTGCCGCTGCTTGGCATGGGGCTGGCGGCGGGTCTTGGGGTGGCGAGCCTGATGCCGCTCAGGGGTCGTGACTTGCGCCGCACGCCCTTGCCGACTTGGGGTATGGTTGTCGCTCACTTCGGGATTGCCGTCGCCCTGTTTGGCATAGCCTGTGATAGCGCCTTTTCAACCGAAAGACTGGTCGCGGCGCGGATTGGCGATGCCAACAAGGTTGGCCCGTGGCAGATCAAGCTGGAGCGGATCGAACCGGTTGCCGGCCCCAATTGGACGGCGCTGGAAGCTAAGCTGCAAGCCAGCTACAACGGCGCTGCACCGATCGAGCTTCATCCGCAGTCCCGCAGTTTTTGGACCCCGCCGCAGCAGACCAGCGAATCCGCGTTGATTACGCGCTGGAATGGCCAGTTGTACGTTGTGTTGGGCGAAGAAGCCGATGATGGCCGTTGGCAGCTGCGGCTGTGGTGGAAGCCGTTTGTCCCGATGATCTGGTATGGCGGCATTCTGATTGCACTGGGCGGGCTGCTTTCGCTGATCGGCCGAGTATTGAGCGATTTGCGCCGGATCATGGCCCGTGAAAAGATCGCCTTCCGCCGTGAGAGGCAGGGCCGATGAGCGATGCTCCTGTCAAATTCCGCTGGGCTTTGTGGTTGCCACTGGCCGCATTTGTAGGCTTTTTTGCGCTGGTCGCATTTGGATTGCTCCGTCCCGCTACCCGCGATGTGGCTAGCGCGATGATTGGCAAGCAATTGCCTGAATTCAGTCTTCCCGCCGCAATGGCTGATCGGCCAGGTCTGGCCCGGGCGGATATGGTGGGCGGCAAGCCGCGGCTGCTTAACGTCTTCGCCAGTTGGTGCCTTCCCTGTGCGGTGGAGGCACCGCAACTGGCCTATCTTCAGTCGCAAGGGTTTGAGATCAGCGGCGTCGCCATTCGTGATCGGCGCGAAGACCTTGCCGCTTTCCTCGCCCGCAATGGCAATCCCTTCAACCGGATCGGGGCGGACGATGTCAGCGCGGTCCAGCTGGGGATCGGCTCGTCCGGGGTGCCTGAAACCTTCGTAGTCGATGGGCGCGGGATCATCCGCTATCAGCATATTGGGGAAATCCGGCCCGATCAGATCGAACTGATCCTGCGGGAACTTGAGAAGGCCAGGCAATGACCCGGTTCTTGCTTATCCTGTTGCTGGTTTTTGCGGCACCCCTCACTGCCCAAGACAGCCTGCCGCCCGCGCCTTACGCCTATCGCCAGCTCGATGATCCGGCATTGGAGGCCAAGGCGCAAGGCCTGATGGAAACGCTGCGCTGCCTCAAATGCCAGAGCCAGTCGATCGCCGATTCGGATGCACCGATGGCAGGCGATATGCGCAGCCAGGTCCGTCAGCGGATCCAGGCGGGTGAGGAACCCGAAGCAGTCCGTACTTGGCTGGTTGAGCGGTACGGCGACTATGTTTCCTATGCGCCGCGCGTTACCACTTTGACATGGCCGTTGTTCGCAGCGCCGCTGGCCTTGCTGTTGCTCGCCGCAGCGCTGCTCCGCCGCCGTTTCAGGAGGAGGACAGAATCATGAGCTGGGCCGTGGTAATTGTTCTGGGCGTGTTTGCCTTCGCAGTGCTGGCGTTCTTGCTAAAGGCTCCGCGCAGTGGCTGGGAAGCGATTGGCGCAGCGCTGTTGCTGGGCATCGCTGGCTATGCCCTGCAAGGCAGCCCCAGCCAGCCCGGCGCACCCAAGGCGTCAGCAGCGCAAGCCAGCGCCAATGCCAATAGTGAAGCGCTGGTCGCCGCCCGCCAGCAATTGCGCGATAGCAGTGCAGCGGGTGCCAACAATTGGCTGGTGATCGGCGATGCCATGGCCCGCAATGGTCAGTATGGCGATGCGGCAGGCGTGTTGCTGGGTGCGGTTGAGCAGAATCCTGGTGATGCCGAAGGCTGGCTGGCCCTTGGTAACGCGCTGGTTGGCCATGCTGAGGGTGCACTCACTCCGGCGTCGCTCTATGCATATCAGCGCGCCGCCAATGCCCAGCCAGCGCATCCAGGCCCGCCGTTTTTCCTAGGCCTGGCTTTGGCCCAGAATGGCCGACTGGGGGAAGCGCGAGTGCTTTGGGCAGAACTGCTTACTCGCGCGTCTAAGGACTCGCCCTGGCGTGATGATCTGGTCCAGCGGCTGGCCCGGCTTGATGAATTCATCGCCACCAATGGCGCACGTTAGGCTGTGTTGCGGGGGGCTAGTCATGCTGCTAAGCGCTGACCTCATGACGCTGCCAAATGGTCGGCGAATCAGTAGGTTCTGCCAGGGGCGCGCGAAACCATGAGCGATGCGGTTGACAACAACCCGGCAGTGCCATCGGGCGGTTCGTCGGATGATACTGCCAGCAGCGCCAAGGTCGCTGAAGGCCACGGCCATCATAATGGCGGACTGGCCAAGCTGACCATCGGCGCGGTTGGCGTCGTGTTTGGCGATATCGGGACCAGCCCGATCTACGCCTTCCGCGAGACCTTTGCCGGACATCACAAGATCGATGTCGATCCCACCCATATCTATGGGGTTCTCAGCCTGGTTTTCTGGTCGATGATGATCGTTGTGACGATCAAATATGCGCTGACGATCATGCGCGCTGACAACAAGGGGGAGGGCGGAAGTCTGGCCTTGCTCGCGCTGATCAACAGGGAATCGCCTGGCAAAAGATGGTCAGCCGGAATCATTCTGCTGGGCGTTTTTGCAACCGCACTGTTCTATGGCGACAGCATGATTACCCCTGCCATGTCGGTGCTTTCAGCAACCGAGGGGCTTAGCTACGTCCACCCTGGATTCGAACGCTGGATCATCCCGATTGCGGTGTTCATCCTGTTCGGCCTGTTTGCGATCCAATCGCGCGGAACGGCCAAAGTTGGCGCACTGTTCGGCCCGATCATGATTTTGTATTTCCTTACCTTGGCGGCATTGGGTCTGATGCATATGGCCAAAATGCCGATGATCATCGTTGAGACCATCAATCCGCTAAACTTCGTCCGCTTTTTCATGGTTGACGGTTTTCGGGCCTTTATCGCGATGGGTTCGGTCGTGCTGGCGGTTACCGGGGCTGAGGCGCTCTATGCCGATATGGGTCACTTCGGGCGCAGGCCGATCACGATTGCCTGGATCTGGTTTGTGCTGCCTGCCCTGATGCTCAACTATATGGGCCAGGGCGCGATGGTTCTTAGCCTGACCCCGGCTGAAGCTGCCGAAGTTATCAAGGATCCGTTCTTCCTGATGGTGCCGGATATGGTGCGGATTCCGGTGGTGTTTCTGGTGATCATGGCCACGATCATCGCCAGTCAGGCGGTTATCACCGGAGCTTTCTCGCTTACCCAGCAGGCAATCCAGCTGGGCTTTATTCCGCGGATGACGATCAAGCACACCAGCGCTTCGGCTGCTGGTCAGATCTACATTCCGGTGATCAATTGGGCGCTACTGATCATGGTGCTGGCGCTGGTGCTGTTCTTCCAATCATCCAGCAATCTTGCCGCTGCCTATGGAATCGCAGTTACTGGCGCGATGGCGATCGATACGGTGCTGCTGACCGTCGTGCTGGTCAGCCTGTGGAAGTGGCCGGCCTGGAAAGCGATACCGCTGTTGTCAGTCTTCTTCCTGGTCGATTTTGCCTATCTCGGCGCAAACCTGCTCAAGGTGCCCGATGGCGGATATTTCCCGCTGCTGATCGGCCTAGTGATATTCACCCTTCTCACCAGCTGGTCCCGCGGACGGGTGCTGATGCGTCAGAATATGGCCGAAGGCTCCATTCCGATCGAAGTTTTCGCCAAAAGCGCGCATTCCAGCGCGGCGCGGGTGGCGGGAACGGCGGTGTTCATGGCCTCGTCCAGCTCGGGCGTCCCTTCGGCACTGCTGCACAACATCAAGCACAACAAGGTTCTGCATGACCGCGTAGTGATCCTGACTGTCGACATTCAGGACGTGCCCTATGTTGAAGAGTGCGAGCGTTATTCGGTCAAGGATCTGGGGCAGGGCTTCTACCGTGTGGTTCTGCGGTTCGGCTTTCTGGAAGAGACTGATGTTCCCGCTGCGCTCAAGGGCGTGACCATGTGCGGAGAGCCGTTCGAGATGATGAAGACCAGCTTCTTCCTCTCGCGCCAGACGCTGATTGCTTCGTCCAAGCCGGGGATGGCAATCTGGCGTGAAAAGCTGTTTGCGTGGATGCTGCGCAATGCGGCCAGCGCGATGGAGTTTTTCCGTCTGCCTTCCAACCGCGTGGTGGAGCTGGGCAGCCAGGTTGAGATCTGATGGCGCGTGCTGATCGCTTGGAGCGAATGGACGGGCTGCGGCTAGAACTGGAGGGCGAATATCGCGCCGCTCTGATCGTTGCTCTAGAAGCGACTGCGGCTGGGGTATCGGGCCTGTTTGGGCACAGCAAGGACAAGCATATCCGGGCTGCAGCTGAGCCAACAGTCGCGCAGCTTTGCGATCTTGGCCAATCAATCGATGACCTGCGCGACAAGCTGGATATGGCGCGCTTTGATTTGCATGAGCAGTTTGAAGCATCGCGTGGTCCGGTATCGGCCAGTGCGGTGGGCGAGCCTAAGCAGGCTAAGGCGTGGTTGGAACGACTGGTTAGGGCATAGAAAAGGCGCGGAACCCTGCGTACCGCGCCTTTTCTGATTGTCGATTGTGAAGTTGAATCAGCCCAGATTCGCACTCGCCATGGCATAAAGCATTGGCAGCGACAGCAGCAGATTGGTGCGGCTGGCCATAAGTGCGCGTGGTGCAGCGGCGGCCTTTTCTTCAGCCGATGCCTCAACGATGCCGAGGATTTTCTTCTGCGCGGGCCAGATGATGAACCACACGTTGAAGGCCATGATCAGCGCCAGCCACATGCCAAGGCCGATCAGCGCGACATTGCCTTCGCCCGAAAAGCTCATCGCCTGATGCAGATAGCCACCAACATAGGCAACGACCAGTCCGGTCACCACGGTCAGCAGCGCCGACCAGCGGAAGAAGAAGAACACCTTCGGCGCAATATGCCCGGTGATCGCGCCCTTCATCTCAGCGGGGATCGAGGGCATGGTCGGCACTTGCACGAAGTTCAGGTAATAGAGCAGCCCAATCCAAAGAATGCCAAAGAACACGTGCAGCCAGCGGAATACCGAATTGACGTCTACTGCGGCGCTTCCGGCGAAATGCCACATCATGATGAGTGCCAGCACCAACCCGGTAACGAGCACCAGATGCAGGTTTCCGAAAAATTTGAGCATTGCTTCCCCCTAGTTTTGCAGGATTGAAATATAACCCGGACTATCGCCGCATTGGCGCGGCTTGTCACGGCTTTTGCGAGATTATCTCACTCATGCGGCGGATCTGACAAGACCTCGCCCTCGGCGGCTTCAGCCATGCCGTGGCGTAGCAGCATCGGGATCTGGACGAAGGTGAACAGGAACGACAGCGGCATGAAGACCCACAGCTTGGCGGAAATCCACGTTCCGAAGTTGTCGTTCTCAACATTGTAGAGATACCGCAGCACCTCATTCATCGCGGCCAGCACGAAGAAGAACCAGCCCCAATTGCGCGAAAGCTTCATCCAGCCTTCGTGGTTGAGGCCTTCAAAGGCGGCTTCGAGCAGATATTTCAGCAGCGCCTTGCCGCGCATCACGCCTACCAGCAGCGAGGTTCCGAACATCAGATAGATGATCGTCGGTTTGAGCTGGATGTAGAACGGATCGCGCAGCAGCACAGTGACCCCGCCAAACACCACGATGAGCCCGGTTGAGAGCCACAACATCGGTGAGATACGCCCCAGTTTCCAGTTGGAAATCACCAGCGCAATGACGGCAGCGACCATGAAGCCTGCGGTGCTTTTCACCACGGCCAGAACTTCGCCCACCGCATTGTCGCGGTCTTCGGGCGAGAACTGCTTATACAGCAGGAAGAACACCAGCACCGGGCCGTAATCGACGGCAATATTGAGCCAGCTCGATTTGGGCTTCTTGGTGGCCCGGTCTGCTGTCTTCTCGGAACTCACTGGGCAACTCCTGCAATAACACGGGCGACAAGATCGGGATCGAACGGGCGGAGATCGTCGATCTTTTCGCCAACGCCGATGGCATGGATCGGCAGGCCATATTGTTCAGCCGCCGCCACCAGCACCCCGCCGCGCGCGGTGCCATCCAGCTTGGTCATGATGATCCCGGTGACGCCTGCCACCTCCTTGAATGTCTCGATCTGTTGCAGCGCGTTCTGGCCGTTGGTGGCATCGAGCACCAGCACCACATCATGCGGCGCCTCGGGGTTAAGCCGGCCCAGCACGCGGCGGATCTTGCTCAGCTCGTCCATCAGTTCGCGTTTGTTGTGAAGCCGCCCAGCGGTGTCGACGATCAGTGCGTCGATGCCTTTTTCGGTGGCGAGCTTAACCCCGTCGAACACCACGCTGGCCGGATCGCCGCCTTCGGGGCCGCGAATGATCGGCACTCCCAAGCGGCCCGCCCAGACTGCCAGTTGCTCGATCGCGGCGGCGCGGAAGGTGTCACCGGCGGCCAGCATCACGCCGTAATCCTGCTCCTGGAACAGATGGGCCAGCTTGGCGATGGTGGTGGTCTTGCCCGATCCGTTGACGCCGATCACCAGGATCACCTGCGGGCGCGGAAAGGCGATGATCTCTAGCGGCTTGGCCACGGGACGCAGGATTGCTGCGATTTCTTCGGCGACAGCCTCGCGGATCGTCGCTTCATCCACTCCGCGCTCAAACCGTCCCTCAGCCAGTCGCGCCCGGATCCTGGCCGCAGCGCGCGGACCCAGGTCAGACAGGATCAGCGCGTCTTCAAGGTGATCCAGCTGCGCTTCATCCAGCCTGCTGGTAGACACTATCCCGGAAAGGTTCTCCGTCAAAAGCTCCGAAGTCTTGCGAAAACCACCTGCGAGGCGCTCTGACCAGCTTTCAGCAGTCATACCAGCAGGCCTTCGATAATCCGGGTGGGCGTTACAGTCACGATGGTTCCGGGCACTGTGCCGGGCGTCAACTGCACCCGCGCGAAGTTTTCCGCATGGCCTGTCCCGTCGCGCTCGGCAAGCACGCGCTGTGGCTGGCCGATCAGTGTGGAAAGCCAGCGTGTGCGCTCCTCTGCAACATCGCCTCGCAATTCGGCGGCACGGGCACGCACGATGCGCGGATCGACCTGCGGCATCCGTGCAGCAGGCGTGCCGGGGCGGGGCGAATAGGGGAAGATATGGCCGTGGACGATGCCAAGCTCGGCGATGATCGAGCGGTTGGCCTCGTGCATCTTACCCTCTTCGGTCGGGAAACCGGCGATAATATCTGCGCCGATCGTAATGTCGGCGCGGGCCTTGCGAAGCTGTCGGACCAGGCCAATGGCATCAGCGCGGGAATGCCGCCGCTTCATCCGCTTGAGGATCAGATCGTCACCTGATTGCAGTGAGAGGTGGACATGCGGCATGACCCGCGTTTCGCTGGACAGCAGCTCAAATAACTCCGGATCGATCTCGACCCCGTCGAGCGAGGACAGCCTGAGTCTATCGAGCGAAGGGCAGGCGGAGAGGATTGCACCAGCCAGCGCACCCAGCCTGGGTTCCCCCGGCAGATCATGGCCCCAGCTGGTCACATCAACCCCGGTTAGCACCACTTCGCGCGCTCCGGCATCCAGATGGCGTTGCACGTCGATTACCACTTCCGCGACACTGCGCGACCGGCTGGGGCCGCGCCCCTGCGGGATAACACAGAAAGTGCAGGCATGATCGCAGCCGTTTTGCACCGCGATAAAGGCACGGGTATGGGTTTGGCTCGGTGCTTTGACTGTGGGCGCTACATTCCAGCTGCGCGGATCAAGCTTGCTGGCGTTGGCGATCAGTCCGTCAACCTCGGGCATGGCCGCCAACGCATCGCGCTCAATCTCGGCGGCACAGCCTGTGACCAGCAGCCGCGCATCGGGCCAGGCCCGCCGCGCGCGGCGGATCGCTCGGCGGGTCTGGCGGACGGCCTCGGCGGTTACCGCGCAGCTGTTGATGACCACCAGATCTTCTGCGCCAGACAACAGCCCGCGCAGTTCCTCGCTTTCGGACAGGTTCAACCGGCAGCCCAGTGAAATGACTTCGATCGTCACACGGGCGCTCCAAGCGCGGCTGGATCGAACTCGCCGCGAAAGGATTCGCTGGCGCTGCCGCTCATCATGATCCGTCCCGCGTCGGTCCATTCGATCTGGATCGGCCCGCCGGGCAGGGTGACGGTCACTCTGCGGTCGGTCAAGCCGCGCCGCATTGCGCCTATTGCAGTTGCGCAGGCACCAGTGCCGCAAGCCAGCGTTTGCCCTACGCCGCGCTCCCACACCCTGAGGCGGATTGCCGAGCGGCTGGTGATCGTTGCGATATTGACGTTGATGCTTTGCGGAAACAGCGGATCATGCTCAATCAGCGGGCCAAGCCGGTTCAGTTCCACCGCATCGCAATCCTCCACGAAAAAAATCACATGCGCATTGCCGACATTGACGGCGGTCGGGCTTTCCAGATATTCCCAGCCAACCGGGAGTGTCAGCGTGTCCATCGCATAGGCCAGCGGGATCTCGTCCCAGCCAAACCGGGGTTCGCCCATGTCGACCGATGCGCCACTCGCCGTGGCAGAAGTGGCGAGGATCCCGCCCAGGGTCTCGATGGTCGCAGGTTCGCCATGCAGCATGGCGACCGCGCGGGCGGCATTGCCGCAGGCCTCGACCTCGCCGCCATCATGGTTGAATATCCGCATCCTGAAGGTGGCGCAGTCCGATGGCTCGATCACGATCAGCTGGTCGCAACCGATCCCGGTGTGGCGATCGGCAATTGCGCGCGCTAGCGCGGTGTCCAACGCAGGCAGCAGATCGCGGCGTCCGTCAAGCACGACGAAATCGTTACCCAGGCCATGCATTTTGATAAAAGGGACGCGCATAATGCGCGATCCTCTATGCCCTGTGGCGGGTTGCGTCCAGAGGAGGCGGCGTTTCGGCACCAACGTCAATCGGGCCAGTGGTGCTATCGCTGTCCATCAGCATGCCAAGCAGGTTAAGCCGCTTGGTTGTCTGGACTGCAGTTTCAGGGCGACCATAGAGATAGCCCTGGCCCTTGAAAGAGCCAAGCTTTTGCAGGTGGCGCAGCACGTCCTCATTCTCAATTCCCTCGGCAGTGATCGGCAGGCCTAATCCTTCTCCCAGCGAAGTTATCGCCTGAACGATTGTCGTACTGTCACTGCTTTCGGAAAGATTTGAAACAAAGCTGCGGTCGATCTTGATCCGATCAAATGGCAACGTGCGAAGCTGGGCGAGCGAGCTGTAACCAGTGCCGAAATCATCAAGGCTGATACTGATTCCCTGATTCTTGAGGCTGGCAATCAACGATCGGACCACGCCAAGGTTTTCGTGCAGGCAGCTTTCGGTGATTTCGACGTCAAGCCGACTGGGCGGGAAATTGGCCTCTACCAGCAATTTGAGCAGCTTTTGTGCAAACCACGGATCGCGCAATTGCAATGGCGAGATATTGACCGAAAGGGTCAGCTTGGGGTTCCATTTGCGCGCGTCAGCCAGTGCCTGGCTTATCACGCTCTCTGACAGTTCGGCTATGACGCCGATTTCCTCAGCAATGGGAATGAAGACTTCTGGGCTTATCAAGCCCATTGCAGGCGAATTCCAACGCGCGAGCATCTCGAAGCCCAGCAGCTCACCGCTACTGGTGTCGATTTGTTGCTCATAATAGGGCACGAATTCACCCAGCGGGATGCCGCGGCGAATCCCGGCTTCAAGCTCGGCGCGGAACCGCAGTTCGTCTTCCATCGATTGTTCGAACCAGAAGTAGCGGTTCCGGCCATTTTTCTTGGCGTGGTACATGGCAATATCGGCCATATGCAGCAGGGTCTGAGCCTGTTCGGCACCGTCGTTGCTGCCGGTGCGGGTGATACCTGCCGAGATCGAAGTGCCAAGCGATGAGCCGCCAACATCCACTGGCAGGGCTGCAACATTGATCAGCGTCTCGGCCAGCTCGTCAATCAGGTTACTGCGCGCTGGATCAAACGGGGTGACGCAGGCAAATTCATCGCCGCCCAGCCGCGCCACCAGCGAGCCTTGCGGCATTGCGGCGATGATCCTGCTCGCAACTTCGCGCAGAATTATGTCGCCCGTGGCATGACCATTGACATCATTTATCAGTTTGAAATTGTCGATATCAAGCATCAGGAAGGCCACTTCCTCGCCTCTGCGCTTTGCTATTGCGACAAGCTGATCGGTAGCCGGGCCAATGCTGCGGCGGTTGAGGCAGCCGGTCAGCGGATCGGTTTCAGCCAACGTCCGGGCATGGGCTTCGGCATGGCGTCGTTCATGCACTTCGCCTGCAAGCTCGCGGTAGCGCCGCCATCCAAAGATAACCAGCGCGATGTTCAGCAGAACCGCATTGGTCAACAGCAGGTCTGGACCCGCTCCTGTGCCATTGAAAGCCCGGATGATCTGCGGAAGAACTGAGCCCCCGGTGCCGACGAACATGATGATTGCTGCGGCAGCGATACCAAGGGCAACAATATCCCGCTTGGCACGGCCAAGCAGCGGCTCGCTCCCCTTCTCACCGGTCGTTGCCGAAAGTTCGATCACTTCCACCCCAAACGCGCCCTTTGCCGATACAATTAATTGGCTTTATGGCCGCATCGGCTGAAATTTGCGTTAATCCCCGATGAACTGGCTGCCAGGGGTTATTTCTTGAGGCCGATTTCCCGAAGTCTTTCCTGCAAATAATCATCCGCCGTGATCGAGATTGGATAGCGGTCCGGATTTTGCGCCGTGATGCAGGCGGGCAGAGTCACAAAGGGGAAGTCGCTGCGAAGATGCAGGAAGTAAGGCATCGAATAGCGGCTGAAACCCGTGCGAACGCCCATGGGATTGCGCACCCGGTGCGTAGTTGAAGGCAACACGTGGTTGGTCAGGCGTTGCAGCATATCGCCGATATTGACAACCAGTGCGCCTTTGGGCGGGAAAATGCCCATCCATTCGCCGTGCTTGGTTAGAAGCTCAAGCCCGGCCTCCTCGGCTCCTAACAGCAAGGTGATGAGATTGATGTCCTCATGCGCCCCAGCCCGGATCGCGCCGCCGGTGGCATCATCGATCGGAGGATAATGGAGCAGGCGCAACACTGAATTACCGTCTTCGATTGCCGGACTAAACCAATCGGCATCGAGGCCGAGATAGGTGGCGATCCGTGAGAGGATGATTGCACCCACGCGGTCAAACTCGGCATAGAGCGTGTCGAATGTCTCGCGAAAGCCCTCGGGCTGGCGCGGCCAGATATTGGGCGGCATTGATGCATCGGCCAGCGGGTGACCGGCTGGCAAATCACGCCCGACATGCCAGAATTCCTTGAGGTCGTGGAGTTTGGCACCCTTGGCAATCTCGGTCCCGAACGGGGTATAACCCCGTGCGCCGCCCTGGCCTGCGATGAAATACTCGCGCTTTTCTGCTTCGGGCAGGGCAAAGAATTCTGCGGTAAGCGCCCAGGCGCGTGCGATCAGGGCCGGGTCGATGCCATGATCCTTGACCAGCGCAAAACCGAAACTCTTGAAGCTATCACCGATTTCCGCTGAAAAACGCGTTGCATTGTCGCTAAGCGAGAGGATTGGCAGGGTCTCAAGTTCCATTGTAGTCGATTCCGCAAGTTGCAACTATGGGGTTGCCATAGCCCTTTTAGGATAGCCTGACATGAGCAAAATCAAATCCTATTGGTTGATGAAGTCGGAACCCGATGCCTATGGCTGGGATGATCTGATCGCGCAGGGCGAAGGCACCTGGGACGGAGTTCGCAACTATCGTGCCCGCAATAATCTGATGGCAATGCAAGAGGGCGACGAAGCGTTTTTCTATCATTCCAACATCGGGCTGGAGATCGTTGGAATCGCGGTGATCAGCAAGGCTGGGATACCAGATCCGACCGACGACACCGGCCGCTGGGCGGCGGTTAAGGTCAAGCCGGTCAGGAAACTGAACCGGCCAGTGACGCTGAAGGAGATCAAGGCCGATCCCATGCTGGCCGAGATCGAGCTGATCAAGCTGTCGCGGCTTTCGGTGGCGGCAATAACGCCTGCGGAGTGGGACTATATTGTGGCTCTATCTGAGCGCTAAAGCTTCGCCCGCAGCCCCGAAACAGTAGCACCGCCTGCGCTGAGCTGTTCGATGTCGGTGATCAGATGGAGCAGCCGAACGCCCCGGCGCTGGATTGCGTCGGCCAGCGCCGGGGCAAATGCCTCGGTTGTCTCAACCCGCGCTGCCCAGCCGCCATATGCGCACGCCAGCGCCGCAAAATCGGGATTGGCCAGCTGCGTGGCTGAAACCCGGCCTGGAAACTCGCGCTCTTGATGCATCCGGATGGTCCCATAAGCCCCGTTATCGACCAGGATAACCAGCATATCGCAGCCATATTGCGCAGCGGTGGCCAGTTCCTGGCCATTCATCAGGAAATCGCCATCGCCTGCCAAAGCAATGATTGTCCGCTCAGGATGGCGCTGCGCTGCGGCGACTGCGGCGGGAACGCCATAGCCCATCGCGCCTGCAGTCGGGGCCAGTTGGGTCGGGAAGCCGTCATAACGCCAATAGCGATGCCACCAGCCCGAAAAATTACCGGCGCCGTTGCAGATGATGCTGTCACCGGGCAGGGCCGCACGCATCGCCATAACACAGGCGGCCAGATCGAGTTTTGCGCCCGAAGGTTTCGGTGTGGTCCACTCAAGCCATTCGCGGTGGGCATCCGCGCCCGCATCGAACGGAGTGATGTCATGATTACAAGCAGCCGCGCTTTGGGCAAATTCGGCCATATCCGCGCAGATCGCCAGGTCCGGGCGATAGACCCGCCCCAGCTCGTTAGGATCGGGATGGACATGAACCAAAATCTGGCCCGGATGATCGGGCGTGATGAGGGTGTAGCTGTCTGTCGTCGCCTCACCCAGCCGCGCGCCGACAACAAGCACCAGATCAGCGTCCTTGATTCGTTGGACCAGCTTTGGATTGGGTCCATAGCCCAGATTTCCGGCCCAGGCCGCACTCGCATTGGGGATTGCGTCCTGACGGCGAAAAGCACCTGCAACAGGCAGTCCGATCCGCTCTGCAAACTGCGTAAAATGGGCTCGCGCCTTGGCATTCCAGCCCGCGCCGCCGGCAATCACAACCGGAGCGGCGGCATTAGCGATCAATTCCATCAGCGCAGTCATGGCATCGCTGCCAGCCGCCTGCGCCGGGCGGCGGACTGCGGGGCGAGGGGTGCCTCCGCTGACCAACTCCAGCAGCATATCTTCAGGCAGCGCGATCACCACCGGGCCTGGGCGGCCTGAAATGGCGGTGGACCATGCCCGCGCGACATATTCGGGGATTCGCGCCGGATCGTCGATCCGCGTCGCCCATTTGGCCAGCGGCGCGTACATCGCGGTGAAATCCACCTCCTGGAAGCCCTCGCGGTCGCGCATGCCGCGGTCAACATCGCCGATGAACATCAACATCGGTTGCGAATCCTGCATCGCGACATGCACGCCGATGCTGGCGTTGGTAGCGCCGGGACCGCGCGTGACAAAGCAGACGCCGGGCTTGCCAGTCATCGCCCCATCGGCGCAGGCCATGAATGCTGCCCCGCCTTCCTGCCGGCAGACCACAGTTTCGATTTCGGGCGAATCATACAATGCATCCAGCACCGCAAGGAAACTTTCGCCTGGCACTGTGAATATCCGGTCGCAGCCTTGCGCGATCAGGCAATCAACCAGTAGGCGGCCACCAGTGATTTTGGCAGTGGTGGAAGGTTTTTCAGTCATCCAGGACTTGTAGCGGCGGAGTGCGGGCGGGGCAACGCCAGGCAGACCCGCAACGATTGCCATCGTTACTGTCCCGCTTCGGGATGGTGACCGTTAACCGCAATTTTCCGGCTGGCAGATTGGTGAATCAAAACTTAACAGCTGCGGTATGAGAAGAGCACTTGCCCTCACCGACGAATCTGCCCGCAATCCATTTTTGCGGAGCCTTCCGCCGCATATCAGGCGGGGGACAAAGCCTTTACCAGCGCGTCGCGGTGTCCGATTGAATCTAGGCGATCTCCGCGATTTCCTGATGGCCTATTGCGCCTGCTTTATAGCGGTCAGCACGTTTATCGCCTGAAGGATCAAGCGGCTGCTGGTTGCTCTGCTTTGACCAGTTTCCTGGCAATCCAGGCTGAAACCAGACACATCGCCGCACTCAAAAGCAATTGCTGGACGATCGGCACGCCGCCCGCACTAAGCCCGCTGGCGAACAGAGAGCCCAACACCATCGCGCCGGAATTGACGATATTGTTGGCAGCAATCGTCCGGGCCGTCTGCGATTTATCCACAAAGGTGGTGAGGAACGCATAAAGCGGCACTACGAACATGCCGCCCGCGATCGCTATGCCGAGCAGGCTGAGCATCAGGGGGATCGCCAGCGGCTGGGCGAGGAAATGGCCGGTATCCATCAATCCGCCGTCAGCAAGCGGGGTCCAGGCGCGACAGACGAGGTGAAAGCCGACCACACATAGCCCCATCACCAGGACTGAACCGGGCGAATAGCGCGCCGATACCGTACCCTTAAGCAGCGCGTTGACCGAAATTGAGCCAATCGCGACGCCGACCGAGAAGATCACAAGAAACAGGCTGGCCACTTCCTTGCTGGCGGTCAGGACATTCTTGGCCAGTGGTGGAAACTGGATGAACAACACTGCGCCGATGGTCCAGAAAAAGCTGATCGCCATGATCGCCAGGAACACCCGGCTGTCATGGCTGGTGTTGCGCACTAGCGTTATCGACGAGCGGATGATGTGGAAGTCCATCGGCTCAGCCGGGATTTCCGGCGGAGCAGGGGGAACTTCGCGGCTTACGAAATAACCTATTATGGCAGTAACCATTACCCCAACCGCCGCCCATTCAACCGGGATCCAACCCGCCAGAATGGTTCCGGCAAGAATCGCGATATAGGTTCCCGCCTCGACCAGCCCGGTTCCGGCAAGCACTTCGTCGGGGTGAAGATGCTGCGGCAGAATTGCGTATTTTATGGGGCCAAAGAAGGTGGAGTGGACCCCCATCGCGAACAATGCGAGCAGCATTAGCGGGATCGCGATGCTGGTAGTGAGCATCCCCTGCCATGCCATCACCAGCCCGGCTGCACCCACGATCATAATCCCGATTTCGCACGCCTTTACGATCCTAATGATCCGAGCCTTATCGCGCATGTCAGCCAGTTGACCAGCGAGTGCAGAGAGGATGAAGAACGGAAGGATGAACAGCCCAGAGGCTATCGCGCTGAACTGTGCCTCAGCACTTTCAGAGTTGTAAACGCTGTAGACGACGTAAAGCACCATAGCATTCTTGAACAGATTGTCGTTAAATGCGCCGAGTAGCTGGGTGACGAACAGCGGCAGAAAACGGCGGCTGCGAATCAGATGGGTGGTTGTTGTCATAGTCTCGCTTGTGGCTGTGCCTACAGTTCTGGCCCGATTGCACGTGACCCTAGCGGCACACTGCCAAGTCACAAGCATAGACTGCGCTCTTTTGCACCCGGCATAACCCCGCTATGTGCAGTAGTGATGTGGACGCTGCCGAATCTTCTCACTCTCTCGCGGATCGTCGCGGTGCCTTTGCTCGTCGCCTTGCTGTGGTGGCCGGGCTGGGAGGCTGGCTACCTTGCCGGCTTTGCGGTGTACTGCCTGATGGGGTTGACCGACTATTTCGACGGCTATGTTGCCCGGTCCTATGGGACGGTATCGAGGCTGGGCGCCTTCCTTGATCCAATCGCCGACAAGATCATGGTCGCTGCGGTAATCCTGGTGCTCGCTGCGCAGGGAATCCTGACGGGCCCCTATGTGGGTGACATGCACGTGATCGCGGGGCTGATTATCCTGATCCGCGAGATCGCGGTATCGGGCCTGCGCGAATTCCTGGGCGGGCTACAAGTCTCGATCCCGGTCTCAAAGCTGGCAAAATGGAAAACGACCTTCCAGCTGATCTGCCTGGGCGCGTTGATTCTTGGCAAGGCCTTGCCGGGCTGGACGTTGGAGGCAGGCGGACTGACAGCCAACGTGCCGCACACTATAGGCCTTACAACTTTGTGGGCGGCAGCAGTGCTGACAGTGATTACGGGCTGGGATTATCTGCGGGTTGGCTTGAAGCATATGGATTGAGGTTGGCAATTATTGCCGTTGCAATTGTCAACGCACGTTAGCGCTCCTTTCCAACGTCAAGACCTAGAATTTGATCAAAGCCGAAATTAGCTTCTCGACAGGACGATCAATATCGCAGAACGTGGTGAGGAACGAGGGGTTCGTTATCGACCTTCTGGAAGGGTCTGATCGCTCGCAAAGCCTCGGCCCCTCGTTCCTCTTGCTAGCATTTGAACTGCTGACCTTCGAACGACTGTGCCTTTTTTGATTCGGTGACAAGAAGCATGTTGTAAAAAAAATGAAATAAACTGAAATATTTCACCTTGACTCTGTGGCACCCTCGGAAAATAGCGAAGTGTAGGATAACATACTGTTTACCCTTACATTTTTTGATCTATGAACAACGAATCGCAGGATTTGAGGGATTTAGACGATCCGACGTTTCGTCCACAGATGTTTGCTATAATTTAGTTTTAAGAGGGACGACGAATCAACCCGCCCGCAGTTCCTCCGCCAACAACCTGAATTCCTCCCCTCGTGGCGAGTTCTTCCGCCATACCAGCGCGATCTCACGGTTGGCGTTGGCGGCTTTGAGGGGGCGGGCGACCACGTTGGTGCCGTTCAAAATCCCCGCATCCAGCGCCATTTCCGGCAGCAAGGTCAGGCCCAGCCCGTTATCGACCATCTGCACCAGCGTATGCAGACTGGTGCCGATCATCGCTGCGCTGGCGCGCATTTCGGGGCGGTTGCAAGCGGCAAGGGCGTGGTCTTTGAGGCAATGGCCGTCTTCGAGCAGCAGCAGCCGGTTCTCGTCGATCGAGGCGGGCAATATTTCTTCGGGTGGATCGCGCGGATCATCCTTGGGGAAGGCGACGAACAGCGCATCAAGCTCAATCGTCTCCTTCTCGACCTCGCCGGTGGGGAAGGGCAGGGCCAGCAGCACGCAGTCTGAGCGGCCGTGATGGAGCGATTCGATTGCCGCCGCGCTGGGCTCCTCGCGCAGGAAGAGCTTGAGCGCAGGGCGCTCACGGCGCAGGCGCGGCAGCATCCGGGGGAGCAGAAAGGGCGCAATCGTGGGGATCACGCTCATCCGCAGCTCGCCAGATAGCGGCAGCCCGCTTGACTGGACCAGCTCGACCAGCTCCTCAGCCTCACGCAACGTTCGGTGCGCCTTGGCGGCAACGCGATTTCCCAGCGGCGTGAACTGAACCGAGCGTTTGGTTCGTTCGACCAGCACCACGCCCAGCAATGCTTCCAGATCGCGAAGTCCAGCCGATAGCGTCGATTGCGAAACGAAGCAGGCCTCGGCGGCGCGGCCAAAATGGCCATGCTCATGTAGCGCGACAAGGTATTGCAACTGCTTGAGGGTAGGGAGGTAATTGGTCATGTCTGAGAGGGCGCCTTGTCCCCCTCCCGCCTGCGGGAGGGGTTAGGGGTGGGTAAGTGGCAGAGAGCTTGACGCGGTATTTCGCTGACCCACCTCCGACCCCTCCCGCAGGCGGGAGGGGAGAAGGAATTACTGCGCTCGGTCATTCAGCAGCGACCTCAGCCACCTCAGCCACTGCCTCTTCAACCACCAAATCATCAATATGGGTCATCTTGAGTTTGCCGCTGACGACCGCGAAGGCCATCTTGCCCTCGACCAGATCGAGCGCATCCTTGCCGAACTGGTCAAACCGCCAGCCCTCCAGCATCGGCAAGCCCTTCCGAATCCCCGCCGCCAGCAGCTCCAGCTCTTCGCTGCGGGCAAGCGGGCGTGAGGCAACATCAATTTCGCGGCTGCGGATCTTAAGCAGCAGCTTGAGCAGATCGGCGACCAGCGCGCCTTCCTTGCCCAATGGCGCGCCGCGCGGGGTTCGCAGCGGCATTTCGGCTTCGGTCATCGGCAGCGCTGCGGCGATGGCGGCCATCATCCGCCGGCCGATCTCATTATCCTTCCAGCCCGCCGAAAGCCCGCGCACCTTGGCGAGATCGGCCTGAACTTTGGGCGGGTGGCTGGCGATATCGGCGACAGTTTCATCGCGGGCAATCCGCCCGCGCGGCAGGTTCTTGTCGCGCGCTTCCAGCTCGCGCCAATGAGCAATTGCTTTGAGCCGCCCGAGCATCGCCGGATTGCGACCCGAAGCCTTGATCCGCATCCAGGAATTGTTTGGATCGTTGCGATAGTTGGCCGGGTCCGCCAGCTTTTCCATCTCGATATCAATCCACGCCCCGCGCCCGGTTTTCTTTAGCCGGGCAAGGATCTTTGGAAAGATCTTGGCAAGATGGGTGACATCGCCGATCGCATATTCGATTTGCCGGTCAGTCAGCGGGCGGCGCGACCAATCGGTAAACCGGGCCCCCTTATCCACCTCGATCCCCAGCCAGCTCTCGCATAGGTTGGAATAGCCGATCTGCTCTGACTGGCTGATCGCCATCATCGCGATCTGGGTGTCGAAGATCGGATGCGGCGTCTTGCCGGTCAGGTTGAAGATGATTTCCACATCCTGCCCGCCGGCGTGGAAGATCTTGAGGACATCCTCATTATTGGTCATCAGCTCGAGCAGCGGGGTCATATCGATGCCCGGTGCGAGCGGATCAATCGCCGCAGCTTCTTCGGTATCGGCGATCTGGATCAGACAGAGTTCGGGCCAATAGGTGTTTTCGCGCATGAACTCTGTATCAACGCAGATGAAGTCTGCCTTTGACAGGCGTTCACACAATTCAGCCAACGCCGCGCTTGTCGTGATCAAGGGATGTATTTTCATGGTTCTTTTCTGTATGGGCCCATGCGGACCCGCGGCTTGACAAAAGGACGGCCATCGCCTGTTAGCCGCGCCCACCCCCTGCCTGATTGCAGACCGAATGGAAAGAGTTTCAATGCATCCCTATCGCTCACACAATTGCGGCGCGCTTAGCGCATTGCAAGACGGCCAGACGGTCCGCCTGTCGGGCTGGGTGCACCGCAAGCGCGATCATGGCGGGGTGCTGTTCATCGATTTACGCGATCATTATGGGTTGACCCAGATTGTCGCCGATAGCGACAGCCCGGCGCTGGCTGTACTCGAAGGGCTGCGCGCGGAAAGCGTCGTGACGATTGACGGCGTGGTCAAACTGCGTGCCGGCGGCACCGCCAATGCCAATCTGCCAACCGGCGAGATCGAGGTTTACGCCCGCACCGCTGCCGTACTCAGCCGCGCTGAGGAACTGCCGCTGCCGGTGGCCGGAGAGCAGGAATATCCGGAGGAAATCCGCCTAAAATACCGTTTCCTCGATCTGCGCCGCGAAACGCTTCACGGCAACATCGTCAAGCGCACCAAGATCATTTCGGACATGCGCCGCCGGATGGAAGGCGCTGGATTTACCGAATACTCCACCCCGATCCTGACCGCATCCAGCCCCGAAGGCGCGCGCGACTTTCTGGTGCCGAGCCGGATCCATCCCGGCAAGTTCTATGCCCTGCCGCAGGCCCCGCAGCAGTATAAGCAGCTGCTGATGGTCGCCGGGTTTGATCGCTATTTCCAGATCGCACCGTGTTTCCGCGACGAGGATCCGCGCGCCGACCGGCTGCCGGGCGAGTTTTATCAGCTCGATCTGGAAATGAGTTTTGTCACTCAGGAAGAAGTCTGGGACACGATGGAGCCAGTAATGGCTGGAGTGTTTGAGGCCTTCGCCGAGGGCAAGAGCGTGACCCAAGCTGGCTGCTTCCCGCGCATCCCCCATGCCGAGGCGATGCTGAAATACGGTTCAGACAAGCCCGATCTGCGCAATCCGCTGCTGGTCAGCGATGTTTCGGAGCACTTCCGCGCATCGGGCTTTGGCCTGTTTGAGAAGATTGTCGGCTCGGGCGGCGTTGTCCGCGCGATTCCCTCGCCCGGCACCGCTGAAAAGAGCCGCAAGTTCTTTGACGATATGAACGACTGGGCCCGCAGCGAAGGCCACGCAGGCCTTGGTTATGTCACCCGCAAGGACGGCGAATTTGGCGGGCCGATTGCCAAGAATCATGGCGAGCCGGGCATGGTGGCGCTTTATGATGCGCTGGGTCTTGGGCCGGACGATGGTTGTTTCTTCGCTGCGGGCAAAGAAGCGCAAGCCGCCAAGTTGGCAGGCCTCGCCCGAACCCGGGTTGGCGAACAGCTTGGCCTGATCGATCAGAGCAGCTTCAATCTGTGCTGGATCGTTGATTTCCCGTTCTACGAATGGGACGAGGAGAACAAGAAGGTCGATTTCGCGCATAATCCCTTCTCGATGCCGCAAGGCGGGATGGAAGCGCTCGAAAATCAGGATCCGCTGACCATCAAAGCCTATCAATATGATCTGGTCTGCAACGGATTCGAAATCGCCTCGGGTTCAATCCGCAACCAGCATCCGGACTTGATGGTCAAGGCGTTCGAACTGACCGGTCTGACGCAGGCCGATGTGGAAGAGCGCTTCGGCGGGCTTTACCGCGCTTTCCAGTATGGCGCGCCGCCGCATGGCGGGATGGCGGCGGGGGTTGACCGGGTGGTGATGCTGCTGTGCGGGGCGCAGAATTTGCGCGAAATCACGCTGTTCCCGATGAACCAGAAGGCCGAAGACCTGTTGATGGGGGCGCCTTCGCTACCTGAGAACAAGGCGCTGCGCGACCTTCACATACGTATCGTTGAGCCCCAAAAGGGATGAATCTGGGGTTGGCGCTTGCCAGCGACGCTCCTGTTCTTTAGGGCCAAATTCTGTTTTCATCTGCCGTTCACGAAGGGGTTTATCCATGAGCGACACCGCCGACCGCGTTAAGAAGATTGTCGTTGAGCATCTTGGTGTTGAAGCTGACAAGGTCACTGAAGAGGCCAGCTTTATTGATGATCTGGGTGCTGATAGCCTCGACATTGTTGAGCTGGTGATGGCGTTCGAAGAAGAATTCGGCGTTGAGATTCCTGACGATGCGGCCGAGAAGATCGCGACCGTGTCGGATGCGATCAAGTTCATCAATGACAACAAGGGCTGATTTTCAGTTCTTTTCCCGCGCCGCCCTGAGCTTGTTGAGGGGCTGGCGGGCAGAAACGGGGTTTCGACAGGCTCAGCCCGCAAGGGTCTGAGCCTGTTGTGTTTTTACATTCGGAGTAACGCATGCGTCGCGTCGTCATTACCGGTCTTGGCCTTGTAACTCCGCTGGGCGCGGAGGTGGAAACTGTCTGGAAAAACCTGCTCGCCGGCATGTCGGGCGCAGGGCCGATCACCCGGTTTGATACTACTGGTCACAAGTGCCTGATCGCTTGTGAGGTTAAACCGGCCGATCATCCCTATGGCTTCGATCCCAACAAACGGGTCGATCACAAGGTTCAGCGACAGGTCGATCCGTTTATCATCTATGGCATAGATGCAGCGGGACAGGCGCTGGAAGATGCTGGCCTCACCGAAATGAATGAGGCAATGCGGCTGCGCGCTGGCTGCTCGATCGGCTCGGGAATCGGCGGCCTACCTGGAATCGAGAGCGAATCACTGGTGCTGGCCGAAAAGGGGCCAAGCCGGGTTTCTCCGCATTTTGTTCATGGCCGGTTGATCAATCTGATTTCGGGTCAGGTTTCGATCAAATATGGCCTGATGGGGCCAAATCATGCGGTTGTGACCGCTTGTTCCACCGGTGCGCACTCGATTGGCGACGCCGCCCGGATGATCCGCGATGATGATGCGGACATTATGCTGGCAGGCGGAGCAGAAGGGACGATCTGCCCTGTCGGCGTGGCAGGATTTGCCCAGGCCCGCGCGCTCAACTGCTCATTCAATGATCGCCCCGAACAGGCCAGCCGCCCCTATGACAAAGACCGCGATGGTTTCGTCATGGGCGAAGGCGCAGGCGTTGTGGTGCTTGAGGAATATGAGCATGCTAAGGCCCGCGGCGCGAAAATCTATGCCGAAGTGGTAGGCTATGGCCTGTCGGGAGATGCCTATCATGTTACCGCGCCGCACCCAGAAGGATTTGGCGCCTATCGTTCGATGGAAATGGCACTCAAGAAGGCCGGGATGCAGCCGTCTGACATCGACTATATCAACGCGCACGGCACGTCGACCATGGCCGACACAATCGAACTGGGCGCGGTCAAACGGCTGTTTGGCGATGCAATCGGCGGTGTTTCGATGAGCTCGACCAAGTCTGCTATCGGCCATTTGCTGGGCGGTGCGGGGGCGGCTGAGGCTATCTTCTGCGTGCTGGCTATCCGCGATCAGATCGTTCCGCCAACGCTCAATCTCGATAATCCTGATGAGGGCTGCGAAGGCGTGGATCTGGTGCCACATGTCGCTAGGAAGCGCGTGGTCAGGGCTGTACTCAACAACAGCTTCGGCTTTGGCGGGACCAACGCCAGCCTGATCATGAAAGCCATTTAATCCATGCTGCGGCGCGGTTGCCTGTTGCCGGCTATTGCCGCGCTACTTTTGGCGCTTGGTGCTTGGAGCTTGCTGGGCGGTTGGTATGCGGCAGGACCGTTGAGGGCAGACAAAGCCTTCGTCGTTGCCGATGGAGCGAGCCTGGGAACAGTTGCCGTAAAGCTGCAGCAGGTGGGGGCAATTTCGTCCGCCGACAGCTTTCGCCTTCGCGCCCGGATATTCGCGGGCGGTGCGCCAATCAAGGCCGGCGAGTTTCTGCTGCCCAAGGGCGCCAGTTCTTCAAAAATCCTGTCCATCCTGCAAGGCGATGAAGTGTTGCGCCGCTTTGTTACCGTGCCAGAAGGCATGCCTTCGATCATGGTCTATGACCGGCTGATGGCGCAGCCACTTCTGACGGGCAGCATTCCGGTGCCACCTGAAGGCTCAATTCTGCCAGACACCTACGAAGTTGAGCGCGGGGAAAGCCGCCAATCGGTGCTGTTGCGAATGCAAACTGCGATGCAACGGACGGTAGCGGAGCTTTGGGCAAAGCGCGCGCCGGGGATTGCGGTAAGCACGCCGTTGGAAGCGCTGGCGCTGGCTGCGATTGTTGAAAAGGAAACCGGCAAGGCCGCGGAACGCCGAATCGTGGCCGGGCTCTATTCGAACCGGTTGCGACAGGGGATCATGCTCCAGGCCGACCCGACAATCATCTATCCGATCACCAAGGGCAAGCCGCTCGGCCGCCGGATCCGCCAATCTGAAATTCAGGCGATCAATGACTACAACACCTATTCGATGATCGGCCTGCCCAAAGGTCCGATTACCAATCCAGGCAAAGCTTCGATCGAAGCGGTGCTTAATCCGGCCAAGACCGATGCGCTTTACATGGTGGCCGATGGCACGGGCGGGCATTTGTTTGCGTCGACGCTGCAACAGCATAACGCCAATGTTGAACGCTGGTTCACGATCCGTCGGGCGCGGGGCGAGATTTAACCCTAAGGCTCAGCAATATTGAAGCTGCCTGGCAGAGGGTCGAGTGAATTGGTCCAGGCTTCCACAGCGCTGCGATCACCTTCAACTTTGAGGCCAGCCGCCTCGAGCTGTGCCAGCGGCAGCTTGAGGAACAGCAACCCCAGCAGAATGCGGCGCGGGCCAGTGATCGTGGCGTCCGGTTTGGCAAGCGGTGCCATCCGCCCGATCATTGTGGTGGCCCCGGCCTCTATTCCGACAGCTTCCTTGCGTTCGGGCATGACCAGATTAATCGCAAGGCGGCGTCCGCCCAATTTCGCGGGATCAAATCGGGTTGAAATGGAATCCAGCAGCGTTTGGGTCGGGATCGCAGCGATCATATCGGCACTTTGGGTGCTGGCAGGCCGCTCGGCTGGACCGGATCGCAAGTCGCGTGCGGCAGACAGGAACTGGTTCCGCCAGATCGCGCTTTCCGCCTGATAGCCCTGCTGCTCATAGCTATCTGCCAGCAGCGCACGAGCCTGTGGATTGGCAGGTTCAGCGAAGACCAGCTGATTAAGTAAATCCGAAGACCAGCGATAATCACCTGATCCCATTGCCTTTTTAGCCAGAGCAATAGCATTTCTCGCCCCGCCCAATGCGGCCACTGATCGTTTGGCGCGCTCTACTGGAGGATGCGGATTGAGGTTGGCCGGGACCGCATCATACCAGCCGAGATAGAACTGATAGACCGCTTTTGAGTTGTGACTGTAGGTGCCGTAATAGCCGTGATTGTACCAATCCTTGGCAAGGGCAGGGGGCTGTTTGACTTGTTCGGCGATCTCTACCGCTGTCTCGCCCCGGTTCATCATCCTGATCGTCTGATCGTGGAGATAGCGATAATTGTCGCGCTGTCCGGCCAGTGAATTTGCCACTTCAGCAGCCCCAAAACGCGGCCAGCAATGGCTGGAGATCATCGCTTCGCTGCGCGACCCGTAAAGCTGCAACGCTTCGTCCAGATAGCCCGCCCAGGCCCGCGTATCACGCACCTTTGCGCCGCGTGGGGTAAGGATATTGTGCAAACTGCAAGTCGACATTTCGGCGGACAGGAAAGTCTTGGTCGGCACGATATAGACGTTGAGTTCTGACGGTGCCTCGCTGCCCGAAACGATCTGAAATTCAAGGTTCACGCCATCGACTGTCCGCGTGTCGCCGGTTTTCAAAATTGTATCGGTCGGCGCGATTAAAGTGATTTCGCCCGAGGCTACCCCGGTGCCGATCCCGCTGCCGATCTGGCCCTGCGCGCCCGGCACCAATCCGGCGCCAAATTGATAATTCGCTCGCCGCCCCATAGCGCCGCCCGCCATGATGTTTTCCGATGCCGATTCCTCGATGAATTGCGCCGGGGCGATGATCGCGACTTTGCCTGTGGTCACATCTGCTTCGGACACCACACCGCGCACCCCGCCGAAGTGATCGGCATGACTGTGGCTATAGATCACCGCGCTAACCGGCCGCTGGCCAAGCTGCTGGTTGACCAGCTCCAACGCAGCAGCAGCAGTTTCCTTGTTGGTCAGCGGATCGATCAGGATCCAGCCTGTAACGCCCCTGACCACGGTCATGTTCGAGACATCGAAGCCGCGCACCTGCCACACCCCGTCGCTCACCTTGTAGAGGCCGTGTCGCCGCAGCAGACCGATGTGACGCCACAGCGAAGGGTTGACCGTATCGGGCGAGGCACCGGCGACAAAATCATAACTCGCCAGATTCCACACCGCCCGACCATCGGCGGCGCGAATCAGCGGATCTGCGCGGCTGGCAATAAAGCCGCGGGCGGCAAAATCGGCATCGCGGCCTTCTTCGGCTGGAAGCGTCGCGGCCATGTTGCGCTGTGCGGCTATCGTTGTGGCAGACGCTGGCTTGGATGTGAGATCGGGAGCAGCTGGTGCGGCCGCAATAGATGCCGTGCCCGAGCAAAGCAGCCCAGCCAGAATGAGCTTGCGCGCACGATCCGACTTCATGATGATCCTCCTCAAGACTTCTTTTTCGCAGAGTGCGGCTTGGCCGTGCAATTGGCAAGCAGGAGAGACGAGATCATCGATCCGCCAGCCCCGTTCATTGTCACAGCCGAGCTTCCGCCGGATGTACTGGCGTGGGCGGATGTCATGCGCCGCCAGCACTATCCGCCCGAGCGCAACAGATTGGCGGCCCATGTCACCTTGTTCCATTCCTTTGCACCATCGCTGCGGGACGAGCTGCGCGGCGTTCTAGCGGCAACGGCCGGGGAGTTTGCTGCACCATCAGCGACGATCAACGGGACACTGGATTTCGGGAACGGCACAGCTCTGGCAATCACCAGTTCGGGAATGGATCAGATCCGCGCGCTGATTGCCGAACATTTCCACGGCGCGCTGACGGCGCAGGATCTGCACGAGCCGAGGCTGCATATAACCATCCAGAACAAGGTCATCCGCCGGTTGGCGATAGCCTTGCAGCAAGAGCTGGCCGTCAGCTTGGGTGCCCGCGATTTCGCCTTCCGGGGGCTGGCGCTGCAAATCTATCGCACCACCCATTGGGAAACGCTGGGGAAATGGCCCTTTCGCGGCAAAAGTGGCTGTTGACCCTGCGCAGGAGCTTGCCTAAGAGCGCCGCCTGTCCGGCGATTACGCGCCGCCCGCAGGCCTTTAGGGGCGGAGTAGCTCAGCTGGTTAGAGCAGCGGAATCATAATCCGCGTGTCGGGGGTTCGAGTCCCTCCTCCGCTACCAATAAAGTCATTTATAACTTTGTTTTAAAAAGATAAATCGACTTCTCTGTAAAACTGAAACCACATTCGTTCCCACATTTTGCGCGGGACTTGGTGGGGCGATTCGCGCCGTGGTGGCACGGCATCGGAAAGACGGGTTTGCCAAATCGCGCCGCTGATTGGAAGGATTTGGGGCGCGGCGAGCGTGCCCCGATGGTCCTTCACTGGCGGGGAAGCGGTTCGCGCAGCACGATCTGACCGTTCATCGGGATGACCGAGAGGATCAGCGACAGCCCCTTGCCGTCGCGGTGCGGCCAGCCGCCGGGTCCGCAGGATGAGCACCACCACCATTTCAGTGAGCAGCGAAATGGTGAAACAGACCTCCTGGAACATCGCTGCATCGGTTCGAAACAGCCACAAGTTCGTACAGTCCTATAACTTCGCTCGTAACTACGGGTGCCAAATTTCGCAATCAACAAAGCCTGATGGAACATCGCGCCGGGATTCGGGTTTACCTAGGATCAAGCAGGCCGGAGCACGTTCGGGCTGCGGCCTGAAAGGAAATTCAAATGATCAGGAAAGTTCTGCTCGCCCTTGCGGCGGCTAGCTTCGCCTTCACCGCTACTGCTTGCAACACCGTTAAGGGTGCGGGTCGCGACATTGAATCGGTCGGCCAAGCCGGAGATGACGCAATCAACTAGGCCGGAACCTATGCTGTCCCGATTTTTGCCAACGCAGGAGGTTAGTGTTTTGAGCGATCTTAACAAGGATGAGAAGATTGTCTCCACCAGGAGCAGCTTCAACGTCGCCAATACCATTGCCGCGATTGCCCTGCTGTTGCTGGTGCTCGGGCTGCTGAAGTATTTTGGTGTTTCGCCAATCTAGCTTCGCGTTGCGCTCGTTTTTACAGGAGTTGCCCCGATGTTTGCGCTTCCCAAACTTCCTTACGCATTGGATGCGCTGGAACCGCATATTTCGGCGCAGACAATGGCGCTGCATCATGGCAAGCATCACAAGGCCTACGTCGACACGCTCAACAAGCTGTTGGCCGACGACGCCATGGCCGATCTGTCACTGATTGAAGTGATCCAGGAGTCCCATGGTGTCGCCGCCCGCCAGACGATTTTCAATAATGCCGCACAAAGCTGGAATCATGATTTCTTCTGGAAATCAATGACGCCGGACGGCGGCGGTTCGCCAAATGGCGACCTCAAAGTCTTGATTGAGCATGATATCGGCGATGGCAGTGCCTTTGAAGCTGCGTTCAGCGAGACGGCAGCGGCGCATTTTGGTTCAGGCTGGATCTGGCTGGCCGTGACTGACGGCGTGGTCGGGATTGTCGCAACCCATGACGCAGATCTGCCGCCGGGGCACGGACGGACGCCATTGCTGTGCTGCGATCTGTGGGAGCATGCCTATTATCTCGATTACCACAACCGGCGGGCAGAGTATGTCACGGTCTTTCTCGACCATCTCGTCAATTGGGACTTTGCCAACACCAATCTGACGGCGGCAGGGGCGGCCATGAATGAGGCAATTGCTGTTCAGCTGGAACCAAATGACGCTTCAATCGTTGTCCCAGCATCGCACATTGGAGAAATGAAATGAACCTTATCATCATGCTAATCGTTGGCGGCGTTCTTGGATGGCTTGCCAGTGTTCTTATGCGCACAGATGGCCAGCAGGGAATTCTGATGAACGTCGTCGTCGGCGTTGTTGGTGCCATTCTGGCAGGCTATCTGCTCACCCCGTTTCTGGGCGGCGCACCGATTACGTCTGGCGCATTTGATGTCAAATCGCTGTTTGTGTCGTTCCTGGGGGCAGTCGCCTTGCTCGCCATTGTCAACCTGATCCGGCGCGGTTCGGTTCGCTGAACCTGGCAGAGTTAGCAAGTCAATTAACTGTCTTAAATTGAAGGGAATCCAAAATGAAAACATCGTTCAATCGTGCTTCAGCCTTCGCTGCAATGGCAGCCTTCGGTCTCTCTGTTGCTGGTTGCAACAGTCCAGCTGAAAAAGCTGCAGATAATGCCGCTGATGGTATCGAACAAAACGCTGATAGCGTGCGTGATTCAGCTGATGGTGTCGCTGACAAGATGGAAGATCGTGCTGACACGCTGGACAAGCAGGTTGATGGCGTTGATTCGAGCGCCGAGCAGGCTTTGGAAAACAAGGCTGGTGGCGTTCGCGCCAAGGCGGAAGTCAAGGCTGACGCAATGGAAAACAAGGCTGATGCCGTGCGCAAAGCTGCCGACGGCAATTAATCCAGTTGGCCTGAGCTGTCCCCAGAGGATCGCTCAGGCCACGCGCACCCTATAATGGAAAACGACGTCCGAACCCAGCAGTGGCTGCATCTCATAGGCCTCATCGGGGTGACGCTGGCTGGTCTGTTCCTGTCCTATCTTCTCGCTGCACCATTTCTGTCCGCACTTACATCTGCGGTAGCTCTTGCCGTTCTTTTGACTCCCATTCAACGCAGGGTGGAGCGCAGGGTGAAACAGGCCGGGCTTGCATCGGCGTTGACAGTGACGTTGCTGGCAGGGCTAGTGATTGGGCTGTCGGCCTTTATCGGCGAACGGATTTTGAACGAAGCCGCAACTGCGGCACTGCTCATTTCAGACAATATAAGCAGTGGCGCATGGAGGCGTCTGATCGTTGATCATCCGCATCTGGCACCGGCAGCGGGCTGGATCGAACATCAAGTCAATTTGCCGCGTACTGCGGAAAATGCTGTGTCATGGCTGACTAACGCCGCGAGTTCGCTTGTTCAAGGATCGGGAATCCAGCTGGTCGGCGTTTTGGTAGCCTTCTATTTCCTCTTCTATTTTTTGCGTGACCGTCGTTTGGCGCTTGCCGCCGTGGTTGTGCTGTCGCCTCTCAGCAGCGCGGAAATGATCGCATTGAATGCCCGTGTCGCAGATACAATCCGCGCAACGGTTTACGGCACGCTGGTAGTGGCGATGATTCAGGGATCACTGGGCGGATTAATGTTCTGGTGGCTTGGTCTGCCGACGCCGCTTATCTGGGGCATTGTAATGGGATTGCTCGCGATTATTCCTGTCCTGGGAGCATTCATCATCTGGATCCCAGCGGCAATATTCCTGTGGCTGACTGGTCAAACTGGCGATGCGATCATCCTTGTCCTGTGGGGAGTGGTTGTCGTCGGCGGGATAGACAACCTTATTTACCCGATGCTCGTGGGCAACCGGCTGAA